>NZ_CP117452.1:4022500-4371666 GCF_030687895.1 Pseudomonas sp. FP198 | reverse complement strand
TCACCGACTTGGTCACGCGGATGCCCTGTTGCTGCACTTCCTGCGGCAACAGCGGAGTGGCCAGGTTCAGCTTGTTCTGCACCTGGACCTGCGCGGTATCGGAGTTGGTGCCTTGCTCGAAGGTTGCGGTGATGGTCATGCTGCCGTCGGAGTTACTTTCCGACGACACATAACGCAGGTTGTCGATGCCGTTGAGCTGTTGCTCGATGACCTGCACCACGGTGTCCTGCACGGTTTGTGCGGATGCACCCGGGTAGGTCACCTGGATCGCAATGGCCGGCGGCGCGATGCTCGGGTACTGGTTGATCGGCAACTTGAGGATCGATAGGGCCCCGACCAGCATGATCACCAGGGCAATCACCCAGGCGAAGATCGGACGGTCGATAAAGAATTTCGACATGGTTTACTCCCCTTTGCCGGCGGCTTTGTCAGCTGCCTGAGCGGGGGCCGGGTTCTTTGCGTCAACGTTGGTGGCTTCGGTGGCTTTGACTTCCACCCCTGGCCGTACGTACTGCAAGCCTTCGGTGATCAGGCGATCACCGGCCTTGAGGCCGTCTTCGATCAGCCACTGGCTGCCGACGGTACGGCTGGCCTTGAGCTGACGCAGTTCGACCTTGTTGTCCGCGCCCACCACCATCGCAGTCGGCGTACCCTTGAGGTCGCGGGTCACGCCTTGCTGCGGCGCCAGGATTGCGGCGCTGTTCACGCCGGCCTGCAGCTGTGCGTGGACAAACATGCCCGGCAGCAGCGTGTGCTCAGGGTTGGGGAACACGGCGCGCAAGGTCACGGAGCCGGTGGTCTGATCGACCGAGACTTCGGAGAACTCCAGCTTGCCTTCATGGGGATACTGGCTGCCGTCTTCCAGCGTCAGCTTGACCATGGCGGCGTTATCGCCAGCCTTCTGCAAACGACCACTTTCCAGCTCACGGCGCAGGTTCAGCAGCTCGACGGAACTCTGCGTCACGTCGACGTAGATCGGATCGAGTTGCTGGATGGTCGCCAGGGCGTCGGTCTGGCCATTGCTCACCAGCGCACCCTCGGTGACCGAGGAGCGCCCGATGCGACCGGAGATCGGCGCGTAGACCTTGGTGTAGCGCACGTTGATCTGGGCCGTCTGCAGGTTCGCTTCCGACTCCAGGCGGTTGGCCACGGCGGTGTCGTACTCCTGGCGGCTGACCGCCTGCTCGTCGACCAATTGCTTGTAGCGATCGGCGATCGACTTGGTGGATCGCAGGTTGGCCTCGGCGCTCTTGAGGTTCGCTTCATAGACGGCCGGGTCGATCTGGTACAGCTGCTGGCCGGCCTTGACGTCGGCGCCTTCCTTGAACAGGCGCTTGAGGATGATGCCGTTGACCTGCGGACGCACTTCGGCGACGCGGAACGCACTGGTGCGGCCCGGCAATTCGGAGGTCAGGGTAAAAGGCTGAGTCTTGAGGGTTACGACGCCGACCTGAGGAGGGGGAGGGGCAGGGGCAGCCTCTTCCTTGTTGCATCCGCTGAGCAGCGATGCCAGGGCGATGGCAGTGACCAGAGCGGTAACAGCTGGCTTGAATTGCATGGAAATCCTCGGGTCCAGGCGCGCAACAGGCGCACTCGAAAAGTGGAAGGTTAAAAAATGAGCATTATTCAATTAATAGGTTGCTAAGAAATATACTTACGTACATGGTTGTTTGTAAACAGCCAAATTGCGTACCATCCGTATTTACAAAAGCCTGACAAAGGCCGATGCAGTCCGGGGACGCGTTCCGACAGGCACTGCCTCATAGGTTATCCAACCGATCCTTACGCATTGCTTACGCATCCTGATTGAGGTGTTTACTGCCATGGTACGTCGTACCAAAGAAGAAGCCCTGGAGACTCGCAGCCAGATCCTTGAAGCGGCCGAAAAGGCCTTCTTCGAGCGCGGCGTGGCGCGAACGACGCTGGCCGACATCGCGACGCTGGCCGGTGTGACGCGTGGTGCGATCTACTGGCATTTCAGCAACAAGGCGGATTTGCTCCAGGCCATGCTCGATACCTTGCATGAGCCGCTCGATGAGCTGGCCCGCGCCAGCGAAAGCGAGGAGGAACTCGACCCGCTGGGGTGTGTGCGCAAGCTGCTGGTGAGGTTGTTCCAGCAAGTGGCCCTGGACCCGAAAACCCGCCGCATTAATGAGATTCTGTTCCATAAGTGCGAATTCACCGATGAAATGTGCGACTTGCGCCAGCAGCGGCGCGAGGTCAGCCTTGACTGTAACGTGCGCATCGCGCTGTCCCTGCGCAATGCAATGAAGCGTGGGCAGATGCCAGATGACCTGGATCCCGAGAGGGCTGCGGTGGCTATCCATGCCTATATCGACGGGATCCTCTATCAGTGGCTGCTGGCGCCGGACAGCTTCGCCCTGGCCGGTGAGGCCGAGCGCTGGGTGGATATCGGGTTGGACATGCTGCGCCTGAGCCCTAACCTGCGCAAATGAAACAAAGTGTGCAATTGCGACCGGTTATGTCAATGGCGTAGGACGTTGCCGTCGTCTCCCGGGCGGTGTCGTATAAAACCAGGTTGTTTTTATATACGCATGGTTGCCGCGATGACAGGTCCAAAAGCGCCTAATTTGTAGGAAATTTGTTGGGATTGGATGACAGATTGTTAACATCCGCCGCTTGCCAACAAAAAAGCCCCGGCTCTTTCGAGTCGGGGCTTTTGCTTTAAACGGCGCGGGGTTTACAGCACGGGATAATCGATATAACCCACCGGTCCCTTGCCATAGAAGGTTTCCGGGTGAGGTTCGTTCAGCGGTGCATCGGCTTTCAAGCGTGCCGGCAGGTCCGGGTTGGCAATGAACGGCACGCCGAACGCCACGGCGTCAGCCTTGCCTTCCGCCAGCCAGGCATTGGCGCTCTCTTTGGTGAAGCGCTCGTTGGCAATGTACGGGCCGCCGAACGCTTGCTTCAGTTGTGGGCCGATGCTGTCCGCGCCTTCTTTCTCGCGCGAGCAGATGAAGGCGATGCCACGCTTGCCCAGTTCGCGGGCCACATAGCTGAAAGTTTCCAGGCGGTTTTCGTCGCCCATGTCATGGGAATCGGCGCGCGGTGCCAGGTGCACGCCCACGCGGCCGGCGCCCCAGACTTCGATCGCCGCGTCAGTCACTTCCAGCAACAGGCGAGCACGGTTCTCCAGGGAACCGCCGTAGTTGTCGGTGCGCTGGTTGGTGCTGCTTTGCAGGAACTGGTCGAGCAGGTAGCCGTTGGCGCCGTGAATTTCCACGCCATCAAACCCGGCGGCCTTGGCGTTTTCGGCACCCACGCGGTAGGCATCGACGATGTCGGCGATTTCCGCGGTTTCCAATGCGCGCGGGGTCGGGTAGTCGGCCAGCGGACGTACCAGGCTCACATGCCCCTTGGGCTGGATGGCGCTCGGAGCGACCGGAAGCTCACCGTCCAGGTAGGACGGGTGGGAAATCCGACCGACGTGCCAGAGCTGCAGGAAAATCTTGCCGCCAGCGCCGTGGATGGCTTTGGTCACGTTGGCCCAGCCGCGTACCTGGTCGTTGGACCAGATGCCTGGGGTATCGGGGTAGCCCACGCCCATCGGCGTTACCGAAGTGGCTTCGCTGAGGATCAGCCCGGCGGAGGCGCGCTGCACGTAATACTCGGCCATCAGCGCATTGGGTACTCGGCCTGCGTCAGCGCGGCAGCGGGTGAGCGGGGCCATGATGATGCGGTTTTTCAGCTCGATGTCGCCGAGTTTGATGGGGTCGAAAATTGTCGCCATGAAATGCAACCTCGCAAGTGAAGGGTTAAAAGTCAGTGAGTGGCAGGGGCCAGGTCGGCATTGCCGCCCTGGCGAAAAGTGATCAGGGTTACCAGCAGCGCCAGCACGGCCAGCGCGCCGGCGGCCAGGGGCACGGCTGTCAGGCCCAGGCCATGGTCGATGACACTGCCGCCGACCCAGGCACCCAAGGCATTGCCAATGTTGAAGGCACCGATGTTCAGGGTGGACACCAGGTTTGGCGCGGCTTTGCCGAAGGTCACCACGTTGACTTGCAGGGCCGGCACGGCGGCAAAGCAGGCGGTGGCCCAGAGGAACAGGGTGATTTCAGTCGGGATCAGCGCCACGCTGGTCCAGCTCAGTACCGTGGATACCAGCGCCATGGTCAGGAAGACGCCCATCAGCGTGTTCGCCAGGCTCTTGTCCGCCAGCTTGCCGCCGATGATGTTGCCAAGCGTCAGGCCGAGGCCGATCAGGACCAGGGTCCAGGTCACGCCACGGGGCGAAACGCCGGTGACTTCGCCGAGCAAGGGGGCGACGTAGGTAAACAACGTGAACACCGAGGCGGAGAACAACGCGGTCATGCTCAGCGACAGCCACAGGCCTGCGCCCTTGAGCGCCACCAGCTCGGCGCGCATGTCGAGTTTTTCCTCGTCGCGCTTGGCCGGCAGGAAGCGGATCAGACCGATCAGGGCGATCACACCGATGACCGTCACGGCCCAGAAGGTCGAGCGCCAGCCGGCCTGTTGGCCCAGTGCGGTGCCCAGCGGTACGCCGAGCACATTGGCCAGGGTCAGGCCAGTGAACATCAGGGCCACGGCCGAAGCGCGCTTGTTCGGCGCCACCAGGCCGGCCGCCACCACCGAGCCGATGCCGAAGAACGCACCGTGACACAGGGCGGTGACGACCCGGGCGAACATCAGCACGTTGTAGTCGCTGGCAACGGCGCAGAGCAGGTTGCCGACTATGAAAATCCCCATCAGCGCCACCAGCGCAGCCTTGCGCGGCAGCCGCGCGGTGGCCATTGCCATGAACGGCGCACCGATGGCCACGCCCAGCGCATAGCCGGTCACCAGCCAGCCGGCGCCGGGAATCGATACGCCGAGGTCCGCCGCCACATCGGGCAACAGGCCCATGATGACGAATTCCGTCGTGCCGATGGCGAAGGCGCTGAGCGCCAGGATCAAGAGTGAAAGGGGCATTTCGAATCCTTGTCAGGTCAGAGCTCTTGGCTCATTTGCTTGAGGAATTGCTGGATCACGTCCTCGTTGCGTTTGAAGAAGTGCCATTGACCGACCTTCTGGCTGGTGATCAACCCCGCCCGCTGCAACACCGCCAGATGCGCCGAAACCGTGGACTGCGAAAGGCCGCAGCGCTGATCGATCTGGCCGGCGCAAATACCGAATTCATGGTTGTGCAACTGTTCGGGGAACTGGACCTTGGGGTCCTTGAGCCAGTTGAGGATGTCTCGCCGTACTGGGTGCGCCAGGGCTTTTATTATTTCGTCGAGGTCGAGGGTCATTGGGGCAGCTCTTATGAATAACGCTATATCGCGATGAGGCGAACCTTAAATCGTTGCTTCGCGATATACCAATATGTATTTGATCTGAGGGACGAACAAATCGCTATATCGGGTTATAACGATATAGGCGTGGCGATGGTAAGCTGCCCGCCATGAACTATCTCGCACACCTGCACCTCGGCGGCCCTGGCCGGGAACAACTGCTCGGCAGCCTCTACGGCGATTTCGTCAAAGGGCCGCTGCAGGGGCAATTCACTCCGCAGATCGAGGCGGCGATCGCCCTGCATCGACGCATCGACATGTACACCGATCGCCATCCGTTGGTGGATATCGCCTTGTCGCGCTTCTCCACGGTCCGCCGGCGTTATGCCGGGATCGTGCTGGATGTGTTTTTCGACCATTGCCTGGCCCGCGACTGGGCGCAGTACGGCGAAGGGCCGCTGCTGGATTTCACTTCCCGGGTCTACCAGGTGCTCGCCGCCGAAGCGCAACTGCCCGGGCGCCTGGCGCAGATCGCGCCGTTCATGGCGGCGGATGACTGGTTGGGTTCCTATCAGGAATTCGAGGTGCTCGGGCAGGTGCTGCGCGGTATTTCCCGGCGCCTGTCGCGGCCCGAGGAACTGGCCGGGGCGATGGGGGAGTTGGTCAGGCTGTATGAGCCGTTGAGCGAGGATTTTCGGTTGTTCTATCCGCAGTTGCAGGATTTTGCGCAGAACCAGATCACACCGCAAAATTGATCGTGGGAGCGAGCCTGCTCGCTCCCTCAGGGGAAGTTCACAGGCTTCGGATCAAGCCGCAATCGCCGCAGGCCGTACCGGCGCTTGCTGTTTCTCTGGAATTGTTCCGAACAGCGCCTTGTGCACCGCCTGCTGCGCCTGGAACGCTAGGGCTGCGCGTTCCTGGCCGTGGCAGGCGATGGGCTCGAGCAAGTGGATTTGCACGTCGCCCAGGTCATTGGCAAACAGGCGCATCAGGTGCGACAGCAGGTCATCATCGCCAATGAACGGTGCCAGCAAGTCGGGTTCGCCGTTACGCAGGTAACGGATCGCCACCGGTTGCAAGGCCACGTCGGCATCAATGGCCGCCGACAGCAGGCGCCCATGGAACGTGCGCAGCGAACGTCCGTCGGTGGTCGTGCCCTCGGGGAACATGAGCAGCGGATGCGCTTGCTCCAGATGACGGCTCATCTGTTTGCGAATCAACTGGCTGTCGCCCGAGCCGCGCCGGATGAACAGGCTGCCGGCCTTGGCCGCCAGCCATCCAGCCACCGGCCAGGTGCGCACTTCGGCCTTGGACAGGAACGACAGCGGCGTGAGCATGCCCAGCAGCGGGATGTCAGTCCAGGACACATGGTTGCTGACCCACAGCATCGGCTGCTTTGGCAGGTGTCCATGAACGGTGACACGAAAGGGCAGGGCATTGCTCAGTCGCGCCATGAAAAACCGCGACCAGCGCTGGCGGCGCACCATCGAATGGGCCAGCCCCAGGCGTTCCAGCAGCCCGAACACACTGGCCATGGCCAGGCCCAGCGCGACGACCAGCAACACGCGCGCGATTCGCGCGTACACCCGCAGCCGGCTCATCACACCGCTGCCTTGAAGTGGCGGGCATAACGCGGGCAGAGTTCGTCGCGCTTGAGCAGAATGAACACGTCGGCGACCTGGAAATCCTCGTCCCAGCACGGCTCGCCGCAAATCTTCGCGCCCAGGCGCATGTACGCCTTGAGCAGCGGTGGCATCTCGGCGATGACGTTGGACGGAACGTCGAGTGCCGGCAAGGGTTTTTTCGGCACGGCTTGCAGGTGTTCGGTGCACAGGTAGCGTTCGCGCAGGCGTTGCATGATCGCCTGGGCCTGGATGCCGCCGTCTTGCATCGGAATGCTCGCGCAACCCATCAGGTAGCTGTAGCCGCCTTCATTGAGGACTTCGGCCAGTTCGCCCCAGAGCACCGCGATGGTGCCGCCGTTGCGGTAGGCCGGGTCGACGCAGGTGCGGCCGATTTCCAGGATCGGACCCTGGAGATGGACCAGCCCGTGCAGGCTGAATTCTTCTTCGCTGTAGAACCGGCCCAGGCTGCTGGCGGCCTGGTGGTCGAGCAGGCGGGTGGTCGCCACGAGGCGGCCGGTGTTCAGGTCGCGTACGCCGATGTGGGCGCAGTGAACATCATAGTCATCCATGTCCAGACCCAGTTCCGCGCCCTTGAGCTTGGCGTT
This sequence comes from Pseudomonas sp. FP198, assembly GCF_030687895.1. Taxonomy (NCBI): domain Bacteria; kingdom Pseudomonadati; phylum Pseudomonadota; class Gammaproteobacteria; order Pseudomonadales; family Pseudomonadaceae; genus Pseudomonas; species Pseudomonas sp. FP198. The sequence goes on along the minus strand of NZ_CP117452.1, from coordinate 4,364,184 downwards.
GAATTCGCCGCTGAAGACGTTGAAGCGCAGGGCCTGTGCTTCTTGCAAGGCCTTGGCGCCAATCAGGCGTTCGGCTTGCAGGCGGCGTTCATTGCCGGTGTCGCTGATGCGGGCGATCTGAGTCATAGCGAATCTCCGTGCGGGCTTTACACCCGTCTTGGGGTGAGCCAATCGACTTTCTTTATGCAGCCATGTTGTGCAAAGTCAGGCTATGTAGCCCCGGTGTCATCGCCATGAAGCTTTGGTGATGCTTATATGACAGCCCACGAGGAACCCCCATGCCTTGGCAAACCCTGATCGAACGCGGCGAGCGGTTGCCTGCCTTCATGGATCTGGCGGAAGGTCACGCGAGCTTGTTGCAACGGCTGGGGCCAGTCACGCCATTCGAGCTGGCCGTGGCCGGCGCAAGGTTGATGGCCACGCCGGGGCTGGCATTCCTGGTGGGCTACCAGGCGGCGCTGCGGGCGCTCTGGCCAAGCGCGCCGCAGAGCCTCGGCGCCTTGTGCGCCACCGAGCAGCGCAGCCTGGGCCCGGCGGATATGCAGACCCGTCTCAGCGACTTGCGGGTGAATGGACGCAAGGATTTCGTCACCGCGGGCGATGCCGCCGAATGGCTGCTGATCGCGGCCCGAAGCGAAGCTGTCGGCGAAGCACCGCGGCTGAAGCTGGCGGTGGTCTATGGCGGAGAACCTGGTGTGAACCTGGAAAAACTCCCCGCCATCCCCTTGATGCCGGACATCGGCCATGCTCGGGTATTGCTCGATGGCGCGTTGTGCGAAGTGCTGCCAGGTGACGGCTGGGATGCCTACGTCAAACCGTTCCGTACCCTGGAAGACCTTTATGTGCTCAGTGCAATGGCTGCCTGGCTCTATGGTGTGGGCCAGGAGTGCGATTGGCCGCAGGCCTTGCAACTGCGCCTGTTGGCTCTGCTGGCGGGGTGCGCGGAGGTGAGTCGGCAAAATCCGTCCAGTGCGGCCGGGCATGTGCTGCTGGGTGGACTGTTCGCGCAGTTCAAGGGGCTTGATGTCGAATTGAATGAGGCCCTGGCTGCTGGGCCGGCGTCGTGGCGAGAAATGTGGGGGCGCGACAAAGGGGTCATGGATATCGCGGCGGCCGCGCGGGCCAAGCGGTTGGCCAAGGCGTTGGAATCTTTATTGGCTTGACGGGCCTCTTCGCGAGCAAGCTCGCTCCCACATGGATCTGTGCCGCGCGTGAGACCCCATGTGGGAGCGAGCTTGCTCGCGATGGCGTCCTCCCAGACCCCATCAACTCAAACTGTCATCAAGCCCGGCTAGGCTCTGCAGGTTCAACCCTGCGAGCCCCACGCATGCCCAGACGCTGGCTGTTGCTTCCGCTGTTGCTGTTGACCCTCACAGCCCGCGCTGAAGACTGGCCGTCAGAACAATGGCCAACCGGCCCGACGCCCACTGGGCCGGCCCTCGAAGCGCTGGAGCAATACGCCTTTCCCCAAAGGGATGACAGCACTCGCGAGGGCATCCGCACCGACGCGCTCCTGGTCATCCAGGACGGCCGACTGGTCTATGAACGCTACGCCGGACCCACGACCGCCCGGACTCCGCACCTGACCTGGTCCATCAGTAAAAGCCTGCTGGCGACAATTTTCGGCGTGGCCTACGGCGAAAGGCTGTTTGCCCTGGACGATCCCGCTGCCAAGTACTACCCGCCGCTGCAGCGACACCCGGACATGACCCTGGCCGATCTGTTTCATTGGGCTTCCGGCCTGGACTGGCAGGAAGACTACGAATACGCGCCCCTCAATTCCTCGGTCGTGGCGATGCTCTACACGCGGGGGCGCCACGACATGGCGGCGTTCACTGCCGCGCACGCAAGCTTCGGCCCGCCCGGGCAAGCGTTCCGTTATTCCAGCGGCGACAGCAATCTGCTGGCGGCGGCGCTGAAAACCATTGTCGGCCCGGCGCGTTATGCCGATTACCCCTGGACGGCCCTGTTCGAACCGCTGGGCATCCGCCATGCGACCTGGGAAACCGACGCCAGCGGCACGTTTATCGGGTCGTCCTATGCCTACCTCACGGCGCAGGACCTGGCGCGTGTCGGTTTGTTGATGCAGCGCGATGGCTACTGGGGCGACCGCCAATTGGTGCCCAAAGACTGGATAGCATTCAATCGCGAGCCGTTCGCCGGGTTCCAGGCGGGCCAGGACGAAGCCGTGCCTGGCGGGCATTGGTGGCTCAACCGCGGTGCCGACTCCACCCTCCGCCCATGGCCTGACGCACCGCCGGATACGTTCGCCGCGCTCGGCCACTGGGGCCAGGCGCTGTATATCATTCCCAGCGCCAGGCTGGTGATCGTGCGCTACGGCGATGACCGCGACGGCAGCTACCGCCACAACGAATTGCTCAAGCGCGCCATGGCGGCCTTCGCCGGAGCGGTGCGACCATGAGACGCAACGTGTTGCTCAGCCTGGCGTCGGTGCTGCTCATTGCCCTGTTCGGTTGGGTCTGGCTGGAACGGGTGGCCCTGCAGGCTTTCCCCGACATCATCAGCGCCTACACCGCCAAAGAGTATTGCTCGTGCCGCTATGTGATGCAGCAGTCGGCCGACTATTGCCGGGGCTACGTGAAGCAGTCGGTTCCCGTCAGCAATTTTTTCGAGGCCGTTGAAGCCAGACGCGTCACCGTCAGCGGGTTAGGGCGTAGCCACAGTGCGCGCTGGATCGGCGAGCGGCAGGGGTGTCGGTTGGAACCCTGAATGCTGATTCAAGGATTGCCTTTGTGGCGAGCCAAGTTTGTGGCGAGCCAAGGCAGTTGTCGAAACCGACAGTTTGCAATCGCCCTCGTCCCGGTTAAGGTTCGCCACAGGTTTCTCTGCCCTCCGAGTCTGTATGTTCAAGCGGTTTCTCCCCCTCGCTGTCATCACGTTGCTGCTGGCCTGCGCCGCGTTGCCGGCCCAGGCCGACTGGTACCTGGACGGCGAATCGTCGCGGCTTTCGTTTATCAGCAGCAAAAACGGCAATGTGTCCGAGGTCCAGCGCTTTCTCGTGCTTCATGGCCAGGTCCAGCCCAAGGGCCTGGCGCGGCTGGAGGTCGAGCTGGAGTCCATCAACAGCGGCGTCCCGCTGCGGGACGAACGCATGCGCGCCGAGCTGTTCGAGATCAAGCAGTTTGCCGAAGCCACCATCACCGCGCAGCTTGACCTGATGCCGATCCAGGACCTGGCCAACGGCGCACAGTTGGAGCTGCGCCTGCCGGTAACGGTGGACCTGCATGGCAAGCAGCACGAATACAACGTCCAACTGCTGGCGACGCGCCTGGATGAGCGACGTTTCCAGGTCGTGACCCTGGAGCCGGTGGTGCTCAACGCGGCGGATTTCGACCTGGCGCCGGGCCTGGAAAAGCTGCGCGCATTGGCCGGGTTGTCGACCATCAGCCTGTCGGTGCCGGTGAATGCGGTGCTGATCTTCACGGCGCGCTGACATGAGCGGTCCGGTATTCCCTTGGCGCGAAGGCAATCGCTTCGAATTGTTGATCGACGGTCCGCAGTTCTTTCCGCGCATGCTGGTGGAAATCGCCCGCGCTCAGGAGCAGGTGGAACTGGAGCTGTATCTGGTAGAGGCAGGCGCTTGCGCCGAGGCGATGGTCCAGGCGCTCGTCCAGGCCGCCGAGCGGGGTGTTCGCGTGCGCTGCCTGTTCGACGACTACGGCAGCCTGGCGTTTACCCTGGGGCTGCGCAATCGCCTGGTCGAGGCAGGTGTGGAGCTGCGGTTCTACAATCGCCTGAGCTGGCGTCGCTGGGTGCGCAATCTTTACCGCGACCATCGCAAGCTGCTGCTGGTCGATCAGCGCCTGGCGGTGGTCGGCGGCACCGGGGTCACCGACGAATTCTGGAACCCTTTGGAAGACCAAAGCGACTGGCACGAGGTGATGGTGGAAATCGTCGGCCCGTTGGTGCTCGACTGGCAACTGCTGTTCGACCGCCAGTGGCTCGCCAACCGCCATCGTCGGGCCTGGAAACCGGCTTCCAATTTCGGCTTGCCGCGCTTGCCCCGTGTTCCGCCGGTGGGCGAGGGCATGGGCCGGGTGGCCTATGCCGACGCCCGCCAGCACCGCGACATCCTGCAATCACTGTCCCGGGCGTTAAACAGCGGTCAGAAACGTATCTGGATGGCCACGCCGTATTTCCTGCCGACCTGGAACGTGCGTCGTTCCTTGCGCAAGGCCGCCGCCCGGGGCGTCGATGTGCGTCTGCTGCTGACCGGCCCGCGCACCGATCACCCCTCCGTGCGCTACGCCGGCCATCGTTATTACCCGCGCCTGCTCAAGGCCGGTGTGAAGATCTATGAATACCAGCCATGTTTCCTGCATTTGAAAATGGTGCTGGTGGACGATTGGGTCAGCATTGGCTCGTGCAATTTCGATCACTGGAACCTGCGCTTCAACCTGGAGGCCAATCTGGAAGCGCTGGACTCAGGACTGAGCCAGGCCGTGGCGGCCAGTTTTGAGCGCGATTTCGAGCAAAGCCTGCAAGTGAGCCTCGACGCCTGGCAGCGCCGGCCGCTGTGGAAGCGCGTCAAGCAACGGTTGTGGGGATGGGTGGATCGGCTGGTGGTGAATCTGCTGGATCGACGAGGTTAGTCCAGACACCACAGATACCATTGTGGGAGCGAGCCTGCTCGCGAAAGCGGTCCGACAGTCAATGATGCAGTGACTGAAAGATCGCCTTCGCGAGCAAGCTCGCTCCCACAGTGGATTTCAGTGGTCACAAAAATTGCGTTTGCCACGGACCCCTTGTGGGAGCGAGCCTGCTCGCGAAAGCGGTCCGACAGTCAATGATGCAGTGACTGAAAGATCGCCTTCGCGAGCAGGCTCGCTCCCACAGGGGGATTGTCAGAGCAACTCGAAACTCTGCTGCTTCACGTCCTGGGAATCCAGGCCGATCTGCACATTGAACTTGCCCGGTTCAGCGGCGTACTTGAGCTGGGCGTTGAAGAACTTCAGGTCGTCTTCGGTGATGTCGAAGTGGATGACTTTCTTCTCGCCGGCCTTGAGCATCACCTTGCGGAAGTTCTTCAGCTCTTTCACCGGACGGATGATCGACCCGGTCACGTCCTGGATGTACAGCTGCACCACGGTTTCACCGTCACGCTCGCCGGTGTTTTCCAAGGTGATGCTGGCATCGAGCTTGCCGGTCTTGTTCAGTGTGGTAGACGACAAGGCCATGTCCGACAGGTTGAACGTCGTGTAGCTCAAGCCATAGCCGAACGGGTAGAGCGGACCGGTGGTGTCGTCGAAATATTGCGAGGTGTAGTTGCCCGGCTTGCCCGGCGTGAACGGCCGGCCAATGCTCAGGTGGTTGTAGTAGGTAGGAATCTGCCCGACCGAGCGTGGGAAGGTGATCGGCAGCTTGCCCGACGGGTTGTAGTCGCCGAACAGCACGTCAGCAATGGCGTTGCCGCCTTCCGTGCCGCTGAACCAGGTTTCCAGGATCGCATCGGCTTGCTGTTGTTCTTCCAACAGCGACAGCGGACGGCCGTTCATCAGCACCAGCACCAAGGGTTTGCCGGTGGCTTTCAGGGCTTTGATCAGCTCGCGCTGGCTGGCCGGGATGTTCAACTCGGTGCGGCTCGAGGACTCGTGAGACATGCCACGGGACTCGCCCACGGCGGCCACGACCACGTCGGCTTCCTTGGCGGCCTTCACCGCTTCATCGATCAGCACCTGGGCCGGGCGCGGGTCATCCACCACTTCCGGTGCGTCGAAATTGAGGAAGTTGAGGTAGTCGAGCACCTTCTTGTCGCCGGTGATATTGGCGCCACGGGCGTAGATCAGCTTCGACTCGCCGCCCAGCGCACGGGCCATGCCGTCGTACACGGTGACCGACATCGCCGGGCGCCCGGCGGCGGCCCAGCTGCCCATCATGTCGATCGGCGCCTTGGCCAGTGGACCGACCAGGGCGATCTTCGCGGTCTTCTTCAGCGGCAGGGTCTGGTTGCGGTTTTCCAGCAGGACCAGGCTGCGGCGCGCCACGTCACGGGCATCGGCGCGATGCATGCGGCTGTCGGCATAGACGTCGGCCGGGTCATCCTCGGCCTTGCCGATGCGCAGGTACGGGTCCTTGAACAGGCCCATGTCGTACTTGGCGGCCAGCACTTCACGCACCGCGTTATCCAGGTCGCTCTGCTCGATTTCGCCAGCCTTGAGCAGCCCTGGCAGCTCTTTGCCGTAGAGCGAGTCGTTCATGCTCATGTCGATGCCGGCCTTGATCGCCAGTTTTGCCGCTTCGCGACCGTCCCGGGCGACGCCATGCTTGATCAACTCGAAAATCGCCCCGTGGTCGCTGACGGCCAGGCCCTTGAAGCCCCATTCCTTGCGCAACAGGTCGTGCATCAGCCAGGTGTTGGCGGTGGCCGGCACGCCGTTGATGGAGTTCAGCGCGACCATCACCCCGCCTGCACCGGCGTCGATGGCAGCGCGGTAGGGCGGTAGGTAGTCCTGGTACATTTTCACCGGGCTCATGTCCACGGTGTTGTAGTCCCGGCCGCCTTCCACCGCGCCATACAGGGCGAAGTGCTTGACGCTGGCCATGATGCTGTCGGCGGCGTTGGCGCCGCTGCCCTGGAATGCCTTGACCATTACCCCGGCAATGCGCGACACCAGATAAGTGTCCTCGCCGAAACCTTCGGAGGTCCGGCCCCAGCGCGGGTCGCGGGAGATATCGACCATCGGCGCAAAGGTGATGTCCAGGCTGTCGGCCGCCGCTTCCTTGGCCGCGATACGACCGGAGCGGTAGATGGCGTCCATGTCCCAGCTCGAAGCCAGGGCCAGGGGAATCGGGAAAATCGTCCGGTGGCCGTGGATCACGTCATAGGCGAAGAACATCGGGATCTTCAACCGGCTGCGCATGGCCGCGTCCTGCATCGGACGGTTTTCATCGCGGGTGATGGAATTGAACGTACCACCGATGTTGCCCGCGGCAATTTCCTTGCGGATCATCTCCCGGGGCATTTCCGGGCCGATGCTGATCAGGCGCAGTTGGCCGATCTTTTCCTCGAGGGTCATCTGCTTCATCAGGTTGCTGATGAAAGCGTCCTTGTTCTCCATGGGGGCTGGCAGGTTGTCGGCTAATACGGATTGACTGGCCAGGGTGACAAACAGGCCCAGCAAACACAGCTTCTTCATGAATTGTTTTCTCGCAAGCCTAAAGGGCGGTGATCAGGACACGCCGGTCAGCCTAAATGTGAGGAGCGGCTATTGTTGTTCGGGTGTTATCCAGTTAAATGCAGCACACTTTCGAGCCTGTGCCGATGAACTTAGTTTCGCACCGGGCATCTTTTAGCCCATCAACCCGATTCGATCCAGTGCGGCGGCGATTATGCCCCAGACGCCGGTAAGATAGGTGGCGGTGTTTTTTTAATGCAATGCAAGGGAGCGCTTGACCCGATGAATCCACGACTGAACCACCTTCGCGGCCTGCAAATGCTGGCCCTGATGCTCTTCACAACATTGCTGGCCGGTTGCGGCATCAACAACATCCCGACGCTGGACGAGCAGGCCAAGGCGGCCTGGGGCCAGGTGCAGAACCAATACCAACGCCGCGCCGACCTCATTCCCAACCTGGTGGAAACCGTCAAGGGTTACGCCCGGCATGAGCAGGAAACCCTGACCGCGGTAATCGAAGCGCGGGCCAAGGCCACCTCCATCCAAGTCGATGCCAATACCTTGGACAATCCGGAAAAACTCAAGCAGTTCCAACAAGCCCAGGACCAGTTGAGCGGGGCGTTGAGCCGCTTGATGGTGGTGTCCGAGCGCTACCCGGACCTGAAGGCCAACCAGAACTTCCTGGCGTTGCAATCGCAACTCGAAGGCACCGAGAACCGCATTGCCGTGGCGCGTCGCGACTTCATCCTGGCGGTGCAGAAGTACAACACCGAAATCCGCACGTTCCCCGGCCGCCTGTGGCACAGCGTGATGTACAGCGACTTGCCGATCCGCGAAACCTTCGAGGCGACCAGCCCGAATGCCGAAAAAGCGCCTGAAGTGAAGTTCTGATCGTTGTTCCCACAGGCTATGGCATTCCCACGGATGAGGTTCCAATGCGCGCGTTGAAGTTTGGCCTGGTGCTGTTGCTCTGGGTGTTCGCAGTTACGGCCCAGGCCGAATTGAAGTTCCCGGCATTGACCGGGCGGGTGGTGGACACCGCCCAGATGCTGGAGCCCTCGGTGCGCACGCAACTCGATGCGCAACTCAAGGCCCATGAGCAGGCGACCAGCGAGCAGCTGGTTGTCGTCACCCTGCCGGACCTGCAGGGCGCAAGCATCGAAGACTTCGGTTACCAATTAGGCCGCCACTGGGGCATCGGGCAGAAGGATAAAAACAACGGCGCGCTGCTGATCGTCGCCCGCGATGACCGTAAACTGCGGATCGAAGTGGGGTACGGCCTGGAAGATCGGCTGACCGATGCCCAGAGCTCGGTCATCATCAATCAGGTCATCACTCCGGCATTCAAGACGGGAAATTTCAACAAGGGCATCAGCGACGGCGTCGCGGCGATGCTCGTGGTGTTGGGCGGCAGTCCGCTGGATGAACCGGCCCCTGCGTACACGGCAGGATCAGCTGAGGGCGATTTCGTCGAGCGGCATCCGGGGCTGATCATCTTCCTGGTGATGCTGGTCATCCTGACGATAGGCGTTTGCCAGTTGCTTGGTATTTTGCCTACTGGCGGCGGTTCCGGTGGTAGCAGTTATAGAAGCGGCGGCGGTGGCTTCGGCGGCGGCGGAGGCGGAGGCTTCAGCGGTGGCGGTGGCAGTTTTGGTGGCGGCGGTTCGTCGGGCGGCTGGTGAGCATAATAATGAGCAGGCATTTTTGACATGGCATTACTGACTGAACACGAACAACGCAAGGTGGCCGAGGCCATTGCCCGGGTCGAGCGCGACACCGATGCCGAACTGGTAACGGTGCTTGCTGCTCGCGCCGACGACTATGCCTATATCCCGCTGCTCTGGGCCAGCCTGCTGGCCTTGGTGGTGCCCGGCGTGGCGCATTACCTCACCGGCTGGCTGACGCTGCACAGCTTGCTGTTGGTGCAATGGGGTAGTTTCATCGGGTTGTGCCTGTTGTTTCGCATTCCCGCCATCACCACGCACCTGATCCCTCGCTCGGTACGCCACTGGCGGGCGTCGAACCTGGCGCGCCGGCAATTTCTCGAGCAGAACCTGCACCACACGGTGGACGGCACGGGCATGCTGATCTTCGTTTGCGAGGCCGAGCGGTATGTGGAAATCCTGGTGGACGAGGGCATTTCCAAGCGACTCGACAATAAGCATTGGGAGGCGATTGTCGCGGCATTTACCCAGCAGGTTCGCCAGGGCCAGACGTTACAAGGCTTTGTGACGTGCATCGAAGCCTGCGGCGAACTGCTCAAGGAACACGTACCGGTGACCCATGCGCGCAATGAGTTGCCGAATCGGTTGGTGGTGCTCGGCTAAGGCATCTCCCGCCAACCCCATTTACATGGCGAAAGCGCTTTTGTGGCGAGGGAGCTTGCTCCCGCTGGAGCGCGAAGCGGTCCCCATCGGTCTGAAGGGTTGAGTCAGGCCTGAAATCAGGCGACTGCTTCGCAGCCGAGCGGGAGCAAGCTACCTCGCCACAAAAACCTGGCTGACCATGAAGATGGATTCTCGCTTTTGCACCGTTGGGGAAATTCCCCGTGCCCTGGCCTCCCATCCCCCATAAAATACCCGCCATTCCCGATCCGCCCGCCCCGAGGCCGCTTTTCCATGTCCGCCATTGCTACTCCCGCCCGTCCCGCGCCGGATCACCACGCGCAATTTATCGAGCTGTTGCAGACCAGCCTTGAGCAGAACGCCTTCATCAAGCTGGTGCTGGCCAAATACGTCGGTGACGAAGCCGATCTGCAGCGGCTGATCATCAAGCAACTGACGGTCAAGGGTCAGCCGTGCCTGTCCTTCGTCTACCGCTACAAGACACGCGACATCACCAAGAACTTCCCGCTGGTCGAAGGCGTTGAGACGGTCGCCGCGCTGTTGCCGGCCTCGTTCAAGAACGCACATCTGCTGGCAATCACCGACGAGGCGCAGCTGGAATACAGCAAGAAGGGCAAGAGCTCTTTGTTCAAGAGCAAACCCCAGCAGTTGCGGGAAGTGCCGTCCGCCGGGCACAACCGTGAGAAAAACCGCTTCCTCGATCTGAGCCGGCCGTTCCTCGCCGACCTGGGCGTGACCAACCACAAGCACGAGCTGATTCCGGCGATGTCGCGCAAGTGGAAGCAGATCAACAAGTTCATCGAAGTCTTCAGCCACGCGTTGACGTCTTCGCCGCTGGCGCTGGACAAACCGGTGCGGGTCGCGGATTTCGGTTCGGGCAAGGGCTACCTGACGTTCGCCATTCACGATTACCTGCGTAACACCTTGCAGGCCGAGGGGCAGGTGACAGGCGTCGAGTTGCGCGAGGACATGGTCAAGCTGTGCAACGAAGCCGCCGCGCGGCTTGAACACCCGGGCCTGGAGTTCCAGCACGGGGACGTGCGCAGCGTCGCGCCGCGTGAAGTGGACGTGATGATCGCACTGCATGCCTGCGACATCGCCACTGACTACGCGATCCACATGGGCATCCGCTCGGGGGCCTCGATCATCATGTGTTCACCGTGCTGTCACAAGCAGATCCGCCTGCAGATCCAGAGCCCGGCGCTGCTCAAGCCGATGCTGCAATATGGCCTGCACCTGGGCCAACAGGCGGAAATGGTCACTGACAGTCTGCGGGCGCTGTACCTCGAAGCCTGTGGCTACGAGACCAAGGTGTTCGAGTTCATCTCCCTGGACCACACCAACAAGAACAAGATGATTTTGGCGGTCAAGCGCGCCGAACCGGTGGACCCTGCCGAACTTATTGCCAGGATCGAAGAACTCAAGGCGTTCTATCACATCACCGAGCATTGCCTGGAAACGCTGCTGCGGGCGGACGGTTACCTCGCCTGACAGTTGTGCCTGCCCCGATCACTTGTGGGAGCGAGCCTGCTCGCGAAGAACGATAACGCGGTGCATCTGACCCACCGCGTTGCCTGGTTCGCGAGCAGGCTCGCTCCCACACGTCCATTCGCCATTCCCTGAAGGTGCAACCCGTCAGTTAATCTCGGGTGATCGCCGCTGCGGACTACCTTTAATGCGTCCCCCCACGCATCCCAAAGGAGCCCATGCCATGGCCGCGAAGAAAATCCTCATGCTGGTCGGCGATTACGTCGAAGATTATGAAGTGATGGTGCCGTTCCAGGCCTTGCAGATGATCGGCCACACAGTGCACGCGGTGTGCCCGGAGAAAACCGCCGGGCAGACGGTGCGCACCGCGATCCATGATTTCGAAGGCGACCAGACCTACAGCGAGAAGCCTGGACATCTGTTTGCCCTCAACCAGGATTTCGCCAGCGTCCAGGCCAGCGACTATGACGCGCTGCTGGTGCCGGGCGGTCGTGCGCCGGAATACCTGCGCCTGAATGAAAGCGTCCTGCAACTGGTGCGCGATTTCGATCTGGCGGGCAAGCCGATTGCCGCGGTGTGCCACGGTGCGCAATTGCTCACGGCGGCAGGCATCCTGGAAGGGCGCGAATGCAGTGCCTATCCGGCATGTGCTCCGGAGGTGCGCCTGGCCGGCGGGACGTTCATCGATATTCCAGTGACCGAAGCCCATGTCCAAGGCAACCTGGCCACGGCACCGGCGTGGCCCGCCCATCCGAACTGGCTGGCGGGGTTCCTGACGCTGCTGGGCACGGCCATCACTTTATAGAATCAGGGACGCCGCGCTCGCCCGATGGAGTGAGCTCTTGTGGCGAGTGAGCTTGCTCCCGCTGGAGCGCGAAGCGGTCCCATCGCTTAAATGGCGACCGCTTCGCAGTCGAGCGGGAGCAAGCTCCCTCGCCACGGTTCTGCGCTGCCCCGTCGGACCTAGACCTCCACCGGCACCGTCAGCTTCGGATCGCCCAGCGGATGGGTCTTGGCATCGAAGAAGCGCAGTTGCGTGTCCAGGCTCTCGAACAACTTGGTGTAATGCCGCTTCTGGTGCTGGATGAACGCCTGGCTGCGCGGGTAGATCGAGATGGCCACGGTCCTCGGCGCCGCTTGGCGCAGGGCATGGACGATATGGCTGTCCTGCTCGCCCAAGGCATGGCCGAACAGACACAGATTGTCGTCGTGGTGCAGCAACTGGTCATAGCAGAACGACAGGTAATCGCTGCTGCGGATGGTCTTGAGTTTGTCCTGGCTCGGCCCTTCGCTGACAAAAAGCGGCACGTCGTCGAGGGTCTTGAGGGTGTTGTTGATGGCAAAACTGCCCAACAGCGTGCCTTCGGTGGAAGCGAGCTTGCGTGCCGTGCCGTCCTGGTTGCGCACCAGATGCAGGCCGCCGTGCAGATACAACAGGCGCGGCTTGTCTGTACTGGTCCGACTCAGATCGAAGCTGTGATCGGCACCCAGGAACAGATCGGTGAGGGTCTCGGGCGTATGCTGGATCGCCCAATAGCTGAGCAGATCGTAGTTGGTGGTGAACACCGTGCGGTAGCGGCCCAGCTCCTGATTGAGACTTCCCAGGGTCGAGGGTTGCACCAGTCGCCAAGGGATATGCACCGCGTGCACGGTGTTGATCAAGGCTTCCTTGATCGCATAATAACGATTGCGCGGGGCGGCGGAGCTGACGGCCAGGGCTTTGTTGACCCGGCTGGTGGTTTTCAACGCGCCCAGCACCTGCTCGAAACTGCGAGTCTGCAGGGCGTCGAAGACGCTCAGTTCCGAAGGGCTCAGTGGTTTTTCCTCGACGGTGCGGGCGTTCTCGAACAACGAGTCATAGCCGAAATCGTCCCACACGGCGCGGCTCGCGCCATTGCCCACCAGCAGGCCGCTGAAAGCGGTGTTGGTGCGCAACGTCTCCCAATTTTCGAGCCGGGCGTCGTATTCCTGGAAATCGGTCATTGCGAAAGTCATCTCAAAACGTGGCAAAGGCAGGACGCGACTTTATCACGACCCAGTCTTGAGCCAGATCAAGATACGTCGTGACCGGCCGATAACCTTTCAGGCGTCCTGATCGAGCGGTTTACTGCGGCGGACCGGACGCCTGGGCTATCCTCACCGGTATTCAGGGCGCGCGCTGGCCTGGCGATTTCCCGGTTCGTTCATTGCTGCATTCCCGGATGGCTTCTGTGCCATGGATATTCGAAACTCCACGCCGCTGGCCGGTTACCTTGATCTGCTGATGGATGCCGTGTGCGCCGTCGACGCCCTGGGGCGTTTCGTCTTTGTCAGTGCCGCCAGCGAGCGTATCTTCGGCTACACGCCGAAGGAGCTGATCGGCCGTTCGATGATCGATATGGTCCACCCTGCCGACCGCCAGCGGACCCTTGACGCGGCGCGCGAAGTCATGCGCGGAGAACCCAAGCTCAATTTCGAGAACCGCTATCTGCGCAAGGACGGTGGGGTCGTCCATATCCTCTGGTCGGCGCGCTGGTCGGAGCCTGACCAATTGCGGATCGCCGTGGCGCGGGACATCACCGAGCGCAAGCAGGCGGAGTCCCGGCAGGCCGCGTTGTACGCGATTTCCGAGGCCGCCCATGCTGCCGCCGACCTGCTGGCGTTGTTCAAGCGTATCCATTTGATTATCGGCGAGTGGCTGCCAGCACTGAATTTTTCGGTGGCGCTGTATGACGAGCAATGTGCCCAGCTCAACTTTCCCTATCACGTCGACGACCGGGAGCGGCAGCCGGAACTGCCGGGTACGACCATCGGGCGTTTGTGTGCCGAAGTCATACGCAGCGGTCAGCCGATCCTGCTGACGCCCGGCTCCAGCTCGTTGCCCGTGGAGCTGCACGACCTCGTGGCGAAACCGGACGCGCCGTGCTGGCTGGGTGTGCCGCTGAACTCGCAGAACGGCACGATTGGCGCCTTGATCGTCAAGAGCGCCGCGGACAGCGAGCGCTATACCGAGCAGGACAAAGAATTGCTGCAGTACGTATGCGCGCAAGTCACGACAGCCATCGAGCGCCAGCAATTGCATACCCGATTGCAGCACATGGCGCAGTACGATCAGCTCACTCAGGTACCCAATCGCGAGTTGCTGCGTGACCGCTTCAAGGCCGCGTTGACCACGGCCCGTGTTGCATCGGGGCGGATGGCATTGCTCTACATCGATCTGGATCGCTTCAAGCAGATCAACGACACCTACGGTCATGCCGTTGGCGACATGCTGCTGCAAGCGGTGGCCAGCCGACTCAAGGGGTGCATACGTGACACCGACACCGTCGCACGCATCGGTGGCGATGAATTTGTGGTGCTGCTCCACAGCATCCAGAGCGTGGCAGACGCCGACCGGGTGCAGGAACAGATTCGTCACGCGCTGGCCCAGCCGCTGCGGCTGGACGGTCATTGCCTGAGCATCGAACCGAGCATTGGCGTGGCGTGTTTCCCCGAACACGGCACGGAAGACATCACCTTGTTCCGCCACGCCGACGAGGCGATGTACGCAGCCAAACGCCACAATCACCGGGCCTTCGGTATCTGAATCCGCGTCACCGTTCGTCGTCGCGCCAGCGCTTTTTCCAAACCTTGAATGCCGACTCATTTCAAATGAAATACGGGGCAGGCATGTCCATCATTCATGCAATACGGAGGGCTCGACCATGCACGGGTCAAGCAACATTTATCCGGGAAACACTGCTCATGATCGAACGAAGGTGTCTGAAGCAGGTCGCAAAAGTGGGAGAACCACCACTGCGAGTGTCGATAAAAGTCCGCTGAAGGCTGAGATCGGCCGCAAGCCGGATCGCACGGCTCGCTGAATATTCAAACGGTGGTTCTGATTAAGCGGCGGGTAAACCCTGTCGCAATTTTCTATCAGAGGAGGGCGTGACCATGAGCCGGATGGCCACCTTTTTACGCACCACCAGTGTTGTCGTGCTGATGGGCCTGGGTGCCAGCAGTGCCTGGGCCCAGTCACCTGCCGAATTCATCAACGATGCATCCGCCAAAGGCATGGCTGACATCGAAGCCAGCCGTGCCGCGCATTCGAAAGCGGAATCAAGGGAGGTCAAGGACTACACCATCATGGTGATCAACGACCGCACCACCGCCAACCAACACTTGGCGAAAATCGCCAAGAAGCTCGACTTGCCCGTCGCGCCCCGAGAAGAAGTCGCGGACAAGGCCAAGACCTTGATGCCGCAAGTGGCCGAGGGCGAGTCGTTCGAAGCGGCGTATGCCGCCAGCCAGGTCAAGGCCACTGAGGAAGCCATCGAGCAGATTCAGCAGCAGGCCCAGACCACCAACGTGCCGGAGATCAAGGCGTTCGCCGACGAAACCCTGCCCAAATTGCAGACGCATCTTGAGATGGCCAGGGCGCTGCAGGCCAGTCGCTGATTTGCCGCACCTGTTTTTACCTCAGGACCGGGACGCCAGCGTCCCGGCTTGTTTTGCCCGCCGAAAAGGAGAACCTCGATGTCTACACACCGAGAACCCAACCAATACGCGATGCAGAATCCACTGACCCAATACCCTCGTCCGGAATTCCCCGACCAGCCGCAATCACCCCCCGGCATTGACCAGGACATGGAGCCGCAACCCGATCACGGCGAAAAAACCTATCAAGGCTTCGGTCGCCTGGAGGGGCGCAAGGCACTGATCACGGGCGGCGATTCGGGGATCGGTCGCGCGGCCGCCATTGCCTATGCCCGGGAAGGCGCCGATGTAGCCATCAACTATCTGCCCAGCGAAGAACGCGACGCGCAGCAAGTCATCGAGCTGATCAAGGCTGAAGGCCGCAAGGCCATTGCGATTCCGGGAGATCTCAAGGACGAAGCGTTCTGCGTCCAGATGGTGAAGATGGCGCAGCAGGAGCTCGATGGCCTGGATATCCTGGTCAACGTCGCCGGTAAGCAGGAAGCGCAAAAGGACATTGCCGACATCACCACCGCGCAATTCGACGACACCATGAAAACCAACATCTACGCGATGTTCTGGATCTGCAAGGCTGCGGTACCGCTGATGCCGGCCGGGGCGACGATCATCAATACCGCGTCGATCCAATCCTACGATCCGTCCGCGACGCTGCTCGATTACGCCACCACCAAAGCGGCGATCGTGGCGTTTACCAAGGCGTTGGCCGGACAGGTCATCAGCAAGGGAATCCGGGTCAATGCCGTGGCACCAGGGCCGATCTGGACGGTGCTGCAACCCAGCGGCGGACAGCCTAGGGAGAAGATTCCTACATTCGGCTCCCAGGTTCCGATGAAGCGTCCGGGGCAGCCAGCGGAATGTGCACCGCTGTACGTGCTGCTGGCCTCGCAGGAATCGAGTTATATCACCGGAGAAGTGTTTGGCGTGACGGGTGGGAATCCGTTGCCCTGATGTGCGGCATTCGGATGCGCGAGCGTTGCAACAACGCTCGCGCATCTGCTTTCAGCACTGGTTCAGGTCGACCTTGTTTTCCTGTTCCACGCCGTCAAGGCTCTTGGCCTCGTCTTTGCCCATGTCCTGGTAGCGCTTGCGCAACGCTTCCAGTTGCTTGAGGTCCAGCGACTCGAGACCGAGCATTGCGTTCTGCGCGTCTTTGGTCGCGCGCAACAATTCATCGACTTTCAAGTGCAGGATATCGGTATCGCGGTTTTGCGTGTTCTGGATCAGGAAGACCATGAGGAAGGTGATGATCGTCGTCGAGGTATTGATGATCAGCTGCCAGGTGTCGTTGAAACCGAAGAACGGTCCGCTGGCGGCCCAGAGCGCCAACAACACGATGGCCCCCAGAAAGGTCTTGGGACTCCCCGCCCAAAGGGCCAGTTTTTGAGCAATCTTTGCGAACGTCATTGCCGTGTTTCCTTAGTGGATGCACCTGTCTGGTGTGACAGCAACGCAGCGGCGAAAATTCTACTTACATTTCAATCCGAACCTGCGACGACGTTCATCGTCCGGGAGGAAGACTGGCGCAACCATTTGCGCTGCCTGATGGTCACTCCTTAAAGCCTTCATCGACGGAGTAGACCATGAACCTCATCCGCACCTTCTGCCTCGCCTGCTGCCTGTTCGCACTGCAGGGCTGCTTTGATAATTCGGATAACGAGACCAAGGACAACACCGACGGCACCAAGTCTTCGGTACAGATGCAAGAGTCCAAGTCGGAAAGCAAATAAGTGACATAGCCCAGGCCGGGCTATGTATAAACCTGTGGGAGCGAGCCTGCTCGCGAAGGCGTCAGGTCAGCAACCTGGAAATTGACTGTTCCACCGCTTTCGCGAGCAGGCTCGCTCCCACAGGTTCTTATGTTTCGGCAGGTATTGCTCAACGTCCTTGCTGCAATACCTTTAATGCCGCCGATGCCAGAAAGCCTGACCGGCTTTTTTCCTCCAGGTGATGCAGCACATATTCATCGATACGGTTCAGCAGGTAGCCGGGCAGGGTGATGTTGAGTTGTCGCTATGTTAAGCAACATCCGCTAACAGGCTTTCGTAAGGAATGCGCAGTCCGTCGTGCAGGCGTTTAATCATTGCCAGGCTCAATTTTCGTTTGCGGTTCAGCACTTCCGAGACGCGTCCGCTCGAACCAATAAATGGTTCCAGATCACGCGGGGTCAAGCCTTGTTGATCCATCCGGAATTTAATCGCCTCAATTGGATCGGAAGGCGGCATCGGGTGATGCTCCTCCTCATATTTTTCGATTAGCAGGGCAAGAATTTCCAACTCATCGCCTTCAGCCGAACCGACTTCCGCGCCCCACAGTTGTTCGATTCGCGCAAAGGCCGCATTCAGATCGTCCTGGTTGCGAATGGGTTTGATGTTGATCATACGGTCTCCGCATTGATTTGGTCATATTGGGCGTGGGTGCCGACGAACCGTACAAAGCCGAGCTGGCGCTGATAGTCGATTGCCAGAATTACTCGGTATTTGTTGCCGCCGATATTAAAAACGACCCTGGCGCCTTTGAGAATACTGGCTGTTCTGAGTTCAGCCTTAATCTCTTGAGGTGTTCGATAGGTCGCTTTCTCCATGTGTCGATACCATTCAACCAATGGCGTCTGGGAATCCGCATAAGCGGGGTTGCTTTCCCAAAACTCCCGCAAGGTTCCTCTCGCGATAATTCGCACCTGTTCCCTCCCATTTTGGGAGGAGTGTAGTCTGGCTGGGCCTGTGTTGCAATTGGGTTAGGCTGAATGGGGGGGAAGATTAGCTCAACCCCTAGCACCCCATGCTAGTGCGTAAGTCCTGGTAGCAATAGTCTACGACTGCTGCACAAACGTCAGCCGTACCGCAAAACCAATCAGCAGGCTGCCAAACAACCACTGCTGCACACGTTGCGCCGAAGGCGATCGCTGAAGCCAGCGCCCGAGCACGACGCCCACCAGTGCGTAGGCGCTGTCGAACAGCAGGCCGACGAGGACCAGCACCAAACCGAGCATCGCGAATTGCCCCAATACCGGACCGCCCTGTGGGTCGATGAACTGCGGTAGCAACACTGAGCAAAACAGCAGCGCCTTGGGATTGAGCAGGTTGGTCAGCAGACCGCGTTGTATCGCTTGGTACCACTGTCGCTTTCCGACATCGGCGTCAGCTCCTTCAAAGCTTGGCACCAACGTGGTTCGCAAACACTGAAACCCGATCCACGCCAGATAAGCGGCCCCAGCCAGGCGCACTACATCAAAGGTCCAGGGCGCGGTCTTGAACAGCACCGAGAGCCCCATTGCCGCCAGCGCGACATGACATGCCCGGGCAATCCCCAAGCCTACCGCCGTCGCCAGCGCCGCAGCCTTGCCCTGACGGGCACCGGTTTGCAGCACCAGGATCATGTCCGGCCCGGGCAACAGATACGCCACCGTCAACGCCATGAAAAACAACCAGAGTTCTGTCATTGCATGCCCCTGCAATCAATGGATTGGAGATGCCAGTCTATGACCGAAGGGTAGGGCAGGTGCTTGCGTAATCAGCTTCTAAAGCTCTTGGAATTGGCATAACCTGCCAAGCAATCGAGCCATTCAATTGGAAAGTGCCAAACATGAAACTTGATGCCTTCGACCGCAAAATTCTCGCTGCACTGCAGCGGGACGGCCGGCTGAGCAACGTACAACTGGCCGAAGAAATCGGCCTGTCCCCCTCGCCATGCCTGCGCCGCGTGCGAATGCTCGAGGAAGCGGGAGTGATCCGTGGCTATCAAGCCATCCTGGATCGCGATGAAGTGGGCCTCGGGATGACCATTTTTGTCGGCATCAAGGTCGAACGGCACACCGACGAACGAGCCGAGGCATTTCGTCAGGCGGTGACCGCGCTGCCCGAAGTGATCTCTGCGTTCCTGGTGTCAGGCGAGTCGGATTTCCTGCTGCAGGTGGTGGTGCCGGACTTGCGCGCCTATGACCGATTTGTCACGGGCAAGCTGCTGAAGCTGCCGGGGGTGAGTGACATTCGCAGTAATTTTGCGATCAACACGGTGAAGGCTCCGGGGGCGCTGCCGTTGGGGCATTTGCCAGATGCTTGAGTAGATACTGATTATCGTGCTATCACGCAAGGAAGCTTGGTGCCAATCAACTTCCCAATAGGGGGAAGGGCGCTGGATGGAACTCAGCATGGATCGGCTGCGCAATGGATCGTAAAAAATCGACCATATCCCGTTGTTTCAAATCGGGCGGTTTTGTCGTGCCTGAAATTTAATAAATGAAACGTTAATTGCTCATCCTCCAGACGAAATCTTCGCTCAAGCTTCACTGGCCGCAGCCGAAAAACACCGCCGGGATTCATGCTTCAGTTTTGTGAACACACTGATTTACGAAAACCTCCTCTACCATCCTTAAAGCAGGGAAGAAAAATGGCAGTCATTAATGGAACAGCTGGCGCAGATGCACTGATTGGCACCGCAGGGGACGATGAGATCAACGCTCTGGGTGGCAACGATGCCATCAAGGGGACTGCTGGCGCAGACAAAATCGATGGTGGTGCAGGTTTAGATACTGTCGACTATTCGGCATCTACTGAAGGTATCAGTATAGATTTGCGTCAGGGCACTGGACTTGTTGGACGGGGTGGCGATGCAGAGGGGGATACGCTCATTGGTATCGAAACCGTCATAGGCTCTGCCTTCAATGACGTGCTTTCCTCTGGCCCCTACACCGTAATCCCAACGGTACAGTTGGAAGGGGGGGCCGGCGACGACATCTACAACATCAATCTGGGGCTGACCCCCTACATCATCGAACAGGCCGGTGGCGGCAACGATGAAGTCCGCGTATCGGTGATCAATGCCAACGGCACAGTCCTGGCGGCCAACGTCGAGCGCTTGACCTACGTCGGCACCGGCGCATTCACCGGTTACGGCAACGACAGCGACAACGTCATTACCGGCGGTTCGGGTAACGACACCTTATTCGGTGGCGCGGGAGCGGACCAGTTCATCGGCGGTGCCGGCTATGACATAGCGGGTTATACAGACAGCAAGCAAGCTGTGAACATCAATCTCAAGACGGGCGTGCATTCCGGGATCGCGGCAGGTGATACCTACACCGGTATCGAGGTGATCAGAGGATCGAATTTCAACGACACGTTCGTTGGCGATGGCAGCGGTATGCGACTCGACGGCGGCGCCGGGATCGACGTGATCGATTACTCGGGCTCGACTGCCGGGGTAAACGTCGATATCCGTAATGGGTGGGGAACCGCAGGCACGGGCGGAGATGCCGAAGGCATCATTTTAGCGAATATCGAAACTGTCATAGGCTCTGCCTTCAACGACGTGCTCTCCGCTGGCCCGTACACCGTAATCCCCACGGTACGGCTGGAAGGGGGGGCTGGCGACGACATCTACAACATCAATCTGGGGCTGACCCCCTACATCATCGAACAGGCCGGTGGCGGCAACGATGAAGTCCGCGTGTCGGTGATCAATGCCAACGGCACGGTCCTGGCGGCCAACGTCGAGCGCCTGACCTACGTTGGCACCGGCGCATTCACCGGTTACGGCAACGACAGCGACAACGTCATTACAGGCGGTTCGGGTAACGACACCTTGTTCGGTGGTGCGGGAGCGGACCAGTTCATCGGTGGTGCCGGCTATGACATAGCGGGTTATACCGACAGCAAGCAAGCTGTGACCATCAATCTCAAGACGGGCGTGCATTCCGGGATCGCGGCAGGTGATACCTACACCGGTATCGAGGTGATCAGGGGATCGAATTTCAACGACACGTTCGTTGGCGATGGCAGCAGTATACAACTCGACGGCGGTGCCGGGATCGATACGGTCGACTACTCGGGCTCGACTGCCGGGGTAAACGTCGATATCCGTAATGGGTGGGGAACCGCAGGCACGGGCGGAGATGCCGAAGGCATCATTTTAGGGAATATCGAAACCGTCATAGGCTCTGCCTTCAACGACGTGCTCTCCGCTGGCCCATACACCGTAATCCCAACGGTACAGCTGGAAGGGGGAGCTGGCGACGATATCTACAACATCAATCTTGGGCTGACCCCCTACATCATCGAACAGGCCGATGGCGGTAACGATGAAGTCCGCGTGTCGGTAATCAATGCCAACGGCACGGTCCTGGCGGCGAACGTCGAACGCCTGACCTACGTCGGCACTGGTGCATTTACCGGTTATGGCAACGACAGCGACAACATCATTACCAGCGGTTCGGGTAACGACACACTGTACGGGGGTGGGGGAGCGGATCAGTTTATCGGTGGTGCCGGCTATGACATAGCGGGTTATACCGACAGCAAGCAAGCTGTGAACATCGACCTCAAGGCGGGTGTGTATTCCGGAATCGCGGCAGGTGATACCTACACCGGTATCGAGGTGATCAGGGGATCGAATTTCAACGACACGTTCGTTGGCGATGGCAGCGGTATGCGACTCGACGGTGGTGCCGGGATCGACGCGATCGACTACTCGGGCTCGACTGCCGGGGTAAACGTCGATATCCGTAATGGGTGGGGAACCGCAGGCACGGGCGGAGATGCCGAAGGCATCATTTTGGCGAATATCGAAACCGTCATAGGCTCTGCCTTCAACGACGTGCTCTCCGCTGGCCCATACACCGTAATCCCAACGGTACAGCTGGAAGGGGGAGCTGGCGACGATATCTACAACATCAATCTGGGGCTGACCCCCTACATCATCGAACAGGCCGGTGGCGGCAACGATGAAGTCCGCGTGTCGGTGATCAATGCCAACGGCACGGTCCTGGCGGCCAACGTCGAGCGCCTGACCTACGTCGGCACTGGTGCATTTACCGGTTATGGCAACGACAGCGACAACATCATTACCGGCGGTTCGGGTAACGACACACTGTACGGTGGCGCGGGAGCGGATCAGCTCATAGGCGGTGCTGGCTATGACATAGCGAGCTATCTCGACAGCAAAGTAGCCATGGACATCAACCTCAAGACGGGCGTGCATTCCGGGATCGCGGCGGGTGATACCTACACCGGTATCGAGGCGATCAGAGGATCGAATTTCAACGACATTTTCTACGGTGGTAGTTCGCCCGTGGCGCACGATGGCGCGGCTGGCATCGATCTGGTCACTTATGAACAGTCTGACAGCGCAGTGACGATCGACCTGACCAACGGCACGAACATAGGGGCGGCTGCTGGTCAGACCTACGCCAACATTGAAATGTTTCAAGGCAGCAATTTTGACGACACGCTATCGGGCTCGGGTCTGAAGGATATCTTCATTGGTGGAGCCGGGGCAGATGTAATCGATGGCCGCGTAGGTCTGGACAGTGCTTTTTACATTACAAGCACAACTGGCATCTCGATCAACTTGCAGACGCAAATCAATCAAGGTGGCGATGCCGAAGGTGATGTATTGCTTAACATCGAACATGTGTTGGGCAGTCATTTCAACGATGTCCTGGTTGGAGACACGGGTGTTAATTATCTGGAGGGTGGATTGGGCAACGACGTCATCGACGGCGGGGACGGCAATGATTTCCTTTATGGTGGGCTGACTTCGTGGATAGAACCTTTCAAAGTCGATAGCTCGGCGAACGGGCCGCAGGCAGACATCCTGTACGGCGGCGGCGGTAACGACACCATCGTCACGACTGCGAGCGACGAGGGGACTCAAGCCTACGGTGAGGCCGGAAATGACACTATCACTGTGATACATGGCATGGCTGACGGTGGGGAAGGCAACGACCTGCTGACCGGTAGAGGCGTGGGCTTTTCACTGTCAGGAGGTCAGGGGGATGACAGGCTGATATTGCAGACCGGCGGTTTTGCTAACGGCGGTGAGGGTGATGATATCTACACCATCGATACTCCAAAGTTAGTGACGATTCAGGACGACGGTATCAGCAGCGGTGACAAATTGGTTTTGTCCTACATCGGTAGCTCTGAGCTGTTGGCTGATCGCATCGGCGATGACCTCTATCTGCACCGATCAAGTTTCGCTCCAGGACAGGCACCGCAAGAAGGTGTGCGCCTGAAGGATTGGTATGCAGGTTACGACACCATTGAACAGATCCAGACAGCTGATATGCAGCTCATCAGTCTGGTGGGCATCAACACATTTGCCAACGATATGTTTTCCTGACAGCCAATGCAGCGTTCCTGCCGCTACATATTGGTTACGGCAGGAAAATACATATGCTTTGGTAATAGTCTCTAGTGTGTCGCTTTTGCCCGGTATTGCTTGAACCGGGCAAAGGTTTTCACCCTGCTCCCAAGAGAAAAAGACAATCGCGGAGCGAGCGCCCCGTCACAAACCCCAGACCAAAAAAAACCGGCCACCAGGAGCCGGTTTTTTTATCCCCCGTCAAAACCATCACGACGTGGGACCAGAATTCGATTGGAGCGGGTGAAGGGAATCGAACCCTCGTTATCAGCTTGGGAAGCTGGAGTAATGCCATTATACGACACCCGCTCAGAGCGGCTGACTTTGTACCAGATGTGGCCTGGGATTTGAAGTTTTTCTTTCCGGACGGCGAGGTCATCCGTCTACGCAAGCCTCAAACCAGAGCGGTCATTCGCGAGCAAGCGCCGTTGCTGGAGGCTTGCCCGCGATGACTTTTCTCAGATGGCCACTGCATGGTAGTCCTGTACATAGCTGTAGCGCGGTCGGCTGGCGTGGTGGGTCGGCTTGAGGAAACCCAGCAACGCCTCGCGGCTGTCGCGGCAGGCGGCCTTGTGTTCCATGTCGAGGAAGTGCCCGGTGGCTTGCAGCGTGGTGAAGCTACTGTGCTGGACATGGTTGGCGAAGAGCCTGGCGTCGGTGGCCGCGGTGTATTCGTCCCATTCGCCATTCAGGAACAGCACCGGCACGTTGATCTTTTTCGCCGCGTTGACATAGCACTGCTGGTCGCTGTGGAGCACGTCGTTGATGTGAAAGTGCATCTGCCCGTACTCATGCTCGGCCAGGTTGCTGACGTGGCGATAGTTGAAGCGCTTGAACAGCGGCGGCAGGTGCTTGCCGATCGTGCTGTTGACCAGGTGTCCGACACGATCGCCGTCCAGGCTGCTCAGGTAGTCCACGCCACGTTCCAGGTAGTCGCGCATCGGCGCGTTGAGCACCGGTGAGAACGAGCTGATCACGGCTTTTTCGATGCGCCGCGGGCGCTGGGCCAAGGCGGTCAGGGTGGCGGCTCCGCCCCAGGAAAACGACAACACGTGATCGGCGGCGAAGTGGTCGATCAGCTCCAGCAGGATCTGGCCTTCGATTTCCTTCGTCAGCATTTTCTCGTGGCGGTTGTGAGCCTTGGACTTGCCCGCGTAGGGCTGGTCGTACAGCACGACATTAAATTGCGGGTAGAGGTTTTTGGTCGTCTGTGCAAACGACGCGGTGGTGGCCATCGAGCCGTTGACCAGAATGATGGTCTTTTGCGCGGCGTCTGCGCGATAGAACTCCGTGTAAACCCGATACTGACCCTGTATATCTAGCACAGCGATTTCTGGCCTCATGTCATAAGACTCCTGGCAAGCGGGTATGCGCGCAATGAGATTGCACGGGCAATGTGACAGGTAGGCATACGCCTGGAAGATAAGGCCCATGTCGATCCGCGCAAGCCGGTCGACGGGTGTTGTTATGGCGGGCAATTTGCCGGCGAGCGAGGCGGAACCTGAGGGTTCCAGCCGGCAAAAAGTTTCTTAGAGGTATGGGGTGACTCATCGGTCACATTTCGGCCGACGGTTTGATTCAAGCAGGGGGACAGCCGTTGCGCAAGTGCTCTTTGAAAATTGTCCGACACATCTGCCCAGCGGTCATCCGGCTCAGATCAGGCCAACTTCTTCAGGGCTCAAGGCGCGGTATTGGCCCGGTGCGAGATGAGCGTCCAGCTGCAGCGGACCCATGCTTTCACGGTGCAGGCGCAGCACCTTGTTATTGAAGTGACCAAACATGCGCTTGACCTGATGATAACGGCCTTCAACGATGCTCAGGCGCGCGGATGTCGGCCCCAGTCGGGTCAATTGCGCCGGTTGGGTGGTGAGGTCTTCGAAGGCGAAGTACAGGCCTTGGGCAAACGTGAAGGCGTACTCGGCGGTAATGGTTTGCTCGGTCTCGACGTAGTAGACCTTCGGCAGTTTGGTCTGCGGCTGGGTCAGGCGCCGCGACCAGCTGCCGTCGTTGGTGATCAGCATCAGCCCGGTGGTGTTGAAGTCCAGGCGACCGGCGATGTGCAAGTCGTCCTTGTCCGGTTCGTCCAGCAGATCGAGGACGGTGCGGTGCTGCGGATCGCGGGTGGCACTGACGCAGCCGGGCGGCTTGTGCAGCATGAAGTAACGCGCCGGCCGGCCTGCTTGCAACACTTCGCCGTCGACTTCGACGCGGCTGAATTCACGCACCTGTGCCTGTGGATCGTTGACGGTCTGGCCGTCGATCCGCACGCGCCGTTCCACCAGCAGCAGGCGGACCTGTTGGCGGTTGAAACGCGGCAGGTTACTGAGGAAACGGTCAACGCGCATGGGCAGTTCGGGCAGGTAAGCTGGGGGCGGGCATCTTACGCGATCGGTTGATGCTTGGCGCGCAACTGGTCATCGACCCGGGCGCATCGCGGGCACAGGCAGGATTGGTTGCGCAGCTCGGCCGGCAAATTTTCCAGCACCGCCGGGTCGATGCTCACGCCGTAGCACCAGCAGGCATGGTCGATGGTTTTCGGGTTGGCCAGGCTGCAGTCGTTGGTGGCGCCGCACGCCGGGCAGAGATCGGGTTTATTCATAACTGGAATGAGGCATTTCCACGCAGGTTCGGTTGCTTCCGGTCTGTCGGGCGCGTTGCAGCGCATGATCGGCCCGGGACAGCAGGCTGTGCAAGGAGTCTTTGTCCTGCAGGGTGGTCAGGCCGATGCTGATGGTGATCCGCAATTGCTTGCCGCTGCAAAAGTAGCGTTGTTGTTCGATGCGCTGGCGAATTTTCTCGGCGATTTTCAGAGCGTTCTGTCCATCGGTGTCCTTGAGCAGCAGGACGAAAGCATCGGCGCTCCAGCGGCAGACAATGTCTGAATGGCGCAGTGTATCGGTCAGGTCGCGAGCGAAACCCGTCAGCAATTGATCGCAGGCGACGTGGCCGTGGTTGGCGTCCAGTCGCTTGAAGTCATCCACCTCCAGCAACAGCGCGCTCAGTGGCCTGGGCTCGCGTTGGGCTTCGTGCAGGGCCTGTACCGCCAGCAGGTCGAAGCCCCGCCGATTGGGCAGCTCGGTGAGGCCGTCAAGAATCGCTTGGGCATCGATCCGCCGCTGGTAGCTGACCATCAGCCGATGCAGCACCACGAGCGCGGCCACCGTCACCAGCAGGCCGATCAGCAGATTGAAATACAGCGTCTTGAGCACGTTGTCCCGCAGCGATGTGTTGGCGGCGTAGTAACCCAGCAGCGACGTCACCAGGAAGCCGGCGCCGAGCAAAATGGCCAGGATCAGCACCGGCGAGCGCTGGGAATACAACGGCGAACGAAGCGACATGGCGATTCCCTTGGAGTGACCCGATGGAATCAGTTTAGTGGCCCTGTAAGAAAAGGCATTCGGATTTACAGCTTTGCAAGATCGTGGCGAGGGGATTTAGCGAAACGTCGCGCCGCCCAGCGGGGATAAATCCCCTCGCCACAGGGTGCTGTTTATTGACGGGTACCTAGATAAGCCCGCCATCCGCCCAGATGACTGATGTCCTGCGCGCCGTCCAGACCATACGGCTCGCAAATGAAGCCGCTTTCCCAGCGTCCGTCGGCCAGTTGCACCTTACCCAGCCCCAGCGGTGCCGGGATACCGGTGAGGAACGAGCCCAACTCGCTGCTTGGCAGTTCCCAGACTTCCACTTCGATCGCCACGCCTCCCTCGCCGACCCGAAGCATGCCAGGGCGCAGTGGCGGGCCGCCGGCCAAGGCGTAGAGGCGATAATCCGCTGAGCTTCGGGTCGCCTCGATCAGGCGGGCGCCACGTTGCTTGAGCTGCCAGTTCAACGCCAGCCCATCCAGGTGCGCGCCGCACACGACCAACCGTGCCCGATCATGGCGCGCCGGGTTGGCAGGCACTGGCAGATCAGGCGCTTGCTGGCGCTGCAAGGCGTCGGCCACGCTCAGCAGGTACTGATCGGTGAAGGCGCGGCCGAACAGCGTCACGCCCCAAGGCAAACCGTTGGCCATGAATGCGCTGGGAACGGCCACGGCGGCGTAGTCCAGCAGGTTCATGAAGTTGGTGTAGTAACCCAGTTGCGAATTGCGCAGGAGCGGTTCGGCGGCGAGTTCGGCGAGCGTCACCGGGCGACCGATGGTTGGGGTGAGGACGCAATCGAGCGCGTCCATCGCGCGGTCGCATTGGGCCTTGAGCGCCTGCAAACGGTACTGGGCGCGGAAGGTTTCCACACCGGTCACTGTCGGCGCTTGCGCCAGCACGGCGCGGATCACCGGCAGTACCGCGTCGGGTTCGCGTTCCATCAGTTCTCCGGCCACGCTGTAGCGCTCGGCAACCCACGGCCCCTCATAGAGCAGGCGTGCCGCTTCCAGGAAGGGTGACAAGTCCAGCTCGACCGCTTCGCCGCCCAGGCGTTCGAGGCGCTCGATGGCATCGGCGAACAGCCGTGGGCCTTCGTCGCAGTCGAAAAATTCCAGGTCTTGCCGACGGGGCACGCCGAAGCGAAAACGTCGTGGCGCGCCGAACGCCGCACCGTCGTTCCATTGCGGGTTGGGGCGGCTGTATTCGTCGCGCGGGTCGAGACGCGCAGTCAATGCCAACAGCTGGCTGGCTTCGCGCGCCGTCGCGGTGAATGTGGTCACGCAGTCCAGCGTACGGCAGGCCGGCACCACGCCAGCGGTGGAGATCAGGCCCTTGGTGGCTTTCAACCCCACCAGATTGTTCAGCGCCGCAGGCACGCGGCCGGAGCCGGCGGTGTCGGTGCCCAGGGCAAAGCTGGCCACGCCCAGGGCCACCGCCAGCGGCGAGCCGGCGCTGGAGCCGCCCGCCGGGTAGTCGGCCAGCACGCTGTTGCGGCAAGCCCCGTAGGGCGTGCGGGTGCCGTTGAGGCCAGTGGCGAACTGGTCGAGGTTGGTCTTGCCAACAGGAACCGCACCCAGCGCCAGCAATTGCTCGACGATGCTTGCCGAACGTTGCGGCACGTAGGCAAACGCCGGGCAGGCGGCGGTGGTGGGAATGCCAGCCAGGTCAATGTTGTCCTTGATCGCGAATGGCACGCCATACAACGGCAGGCTTTCCAGGTCGCGGTTTTCCAGTGCCGAAAGGTAAGGTTCGAGTTCCTCGGGCGACAGCAGGTGGATGAACAGGTGATAGTCCGGGTTGAGCGCAGCGGCTTTTTCCCGCAGGGCCAACAGCAGCTGACGCGGCGTCGTTTCACCTTTGCGGTAGGCGTCGCGCAGGTTGTCCAGGCGCAGAGAGAGGTTCATGGCGTTAATCCTTTGATTGAGTTCAGTCACGTTCCAGCACCACCACGCGTTGCCCGGCGCGCACCGCTGAACCGGGCTGGACGCGCACTTCGCGGACCACTCCGGTGATCGGCGCAAGCACCGGGATTTCCATTTTCATGGACTCCAGAATCACCAGCACGTCACCCGCGACGACCCGCGCACCCACCTCCACCTGGACCTGCCAGAGGTTGCCGGCGATGTGGCTGTCGACGCTCAGTTCGCCCTCGTCCAGCACTGAATCTTCGCTCGGCGCGGTTGCCGGTTCTTCGCTGTCGAAATGCGCCTGGCCGCTGGCGATCCAGCGCTCGCGCTCGGCACCGAAGGCGCCTTGTTGCTGCTCGCGGAACGCGTCGATGCTGTCCGCTTCCCTGGCCAGGAAGCGCTGGTAATCAGCGAGGTTGAGTTGGCTGTGTTCGATCGCCAGGTCGAAGCGGCCCAACGGGAAATCCCGACGGATGCGCAGCAGTTCATCGGCGCTGACCGGGTAGAAGCGGATCTGGTCGAAGAAGCGCAGCAGCCAGGGCTTGCCGTCAAATGCGGCGACGTCCCGATAACGATTCCACATCTGCAACGTGCGGCCGACGAACTGATAGCCGCCGGGGCCTTCCATGCCGTACACGCACAGATAGGCGCCGCCGATGCCCACCGAATTTTCCGCGGTCCAGGTGCGCGCCGGGTTGTATTTGGTGGTCACCAGCCGGTGCCGCGGGTCCAGCGGCGTGGCGACCGGCGCGCCAAGGTAGACATCGCCGAGGCCCATCACCAGATAGCTGGCATCGAACACCGTGCGTTGTACTTCGTCGAGGTTGGGCAGGTCGTTGATGCGCCGGATGAACTCCAGGTTGCTTGGGCACCAGGGCGCGTCCTTGCGCACGGTGGTCATGTACTTTTCGATCGCCAGCTGGCACGCCGGATCGTCCCAGGACAGCGGCAGATGGACGATACGCGACGGCACCTGCAAGTCTTGCGCGGCGCACACGGCGTCCCACTCGCCGGCGATGATGGCCAGCAGATCGGCCAGGGGTAATTGCTCGGGCTGGTAATGCACTTGCAGCGAGCGAATACCCGGCGTCAGGTCGATCACCCCTTGCAGGTGCTTTTGCTCCAAGGCCTGCATCAAGGCGTGGGCGCGAAAACGCAGCACCAGGTCCAGTTCGGGAGCGCCGATTTCAAGCAGCAGATGGGTGTCGCCGGACAGCCGCGCGACCAGGCGGGTGTCGTCCTGGCCGATGTCCAACACCACAGGCGACATCAATGTCTGTGTAATCCCCAACCCTGTGGCGAGCGAGCTTGCTCGCGCTGGGTCGCGCAGCGGCCCCAAATTTTCAGCGCCAGGAATATTGTCTGGCGAGCGCTGCGCACTCGAGCGGGAGCAAGCTCCCTCGCCACGGGAGAAATCCATTGCCAATGCGCGGGCAGTCTTCAGCTCCACCGGCACAAACCGCACCTTGTCCCCCGCCTTGAGCTGTCCCAGTTGCCACAGGTCCGCCTCGATCACCGTCACCGGGCAGACGAAGCCCCCGAGGCTGGGGCCGTCGGGGCCGAGGATGACCGGCATGTCGCCGGTGAAGTCCACCGCGCCGATGGCGTACGGGTTGTCATGGATATTGGAAGGGTGCAGGCCCGCTTCGCCGCCGTCGGCACGGACCCATTCCGGCTTCGGCCCGATCAGCCGCACGCCGGTTCGGCTGGAGTTGAAATGCACTTCCCACGCGGTGTCGAAGAACGTCTGGATGTAGCGCTCGGTGAAATATTCCGGCGCGCCGTGGGGACCGTAGATCACCCGGATCTGCCGCACGGCTGGCAACACCAGGGGCGGCTCTTGGATCGACGGCATCACGACGTGCTCATCCAACGCAGCCAGGTGCAGCACGTCGCCGGTGCACAATGCTCGCCCGCCGTGGCCGCCGAACTGGCCGAGGGTGAAGGTGCTTTTGCTGCCCAGGTAATCCGGTACCTGCAAGCCGCCACGCACACACAGATAACTCCGCGCCCCGGCGCCAATAATCGTGCCGATGGCGAGGGTGGACCCTGCACCGATCGACAGCGGGGTGTCCATCGGCACCGTTTTGCCGTCCAGCGTCAGGGCGATTTCTGCGCCGGTGACCGCCACTCGCGCAGCGCAGTTGAAGCGCAGCAGCGGCCCGCTCATGGTGATTTCCAAGGCCGCCGCACCTTCCTCGTTGCCCAGCAGGCGATTGCCCAGGCGCAACGAACGGCTGTCCATTGGCCCCGACGGCGGCACGCCCACCGCCCAATAACCGAGGCGACCGGGGTAATCCTGAACGCTGGTCTGAGTGCCGGGGCTGAGCACTTCGACGGTGTTGGCGCGGTAGGCCAGGGTCTCCAGGCAGCGGGTCCAGGGCTGGCCATTGGCGAAGGGCGCGTCGAGCAGGATCTGTTGCAGGTAGACGCGGTTGGTTTCGACGCCGTAGAGCAGGCTTTCGTCCAGCGCTTGATGCAGGCCCAGGCGTGCCTGCTCGCGGGTCGGCGCCCAGCGAATGACTTTGGCGATCATCGGATCGAAGTACGGCGGGATCTGACAACCGGCCTCGACCCAGGTGTCAATGCGCAGTTCCTTGCCGTTGGCCTGCGCAAATTCCACCGCGGTCAGCAGCCCAGGGCTCGGCTGGAAATCCCGGCCTGGATCCTCGGCATACAGGCGCGCCTGGATCGCGTGGCCCTCGGCTTTCAGCCCTTGGCTCAGTTCGCTCAGTGGCGGCAGTTCACCGGCGGCCAATTGCACCATCCAGCGCACCAGGTCCACGCCCCATACCTGCTCGGTGACGCCATGCTCCACTTGCAGGCGCGTGTTCACTTCCAGGAAATAGAAGCGTCCGGCCTCACTGTCATAGACAAACTCCACGGTGCCGGCGCTGCGGTAGTCGACCGCCCGGGCCAGCTTGATCGCGGCCGCGCAAAGCGCGTCGGCCATGCCTTCGGGCAGGTTGGGCGCCGGGGTTTCTTCGATGACTTTCTGGTTGCGCCGCTGCACCGAGCAGTCGCGCACGCCCAGGGCGATCACCTGGCCCTGGCCGTCGCCGAACACTTGAACCTCAAGGTGCCGCGCCCGTTCGATGTACTTCTCGATGAACACGCCGGCGTCGCTGAAATTGTTCTGCCCGAGGCGCTTGACCGCTTCGAAGGACTCGCTCAATTCAGCGGCGCTGCGGCATACGCGCATGCCGATTCCGCCGCCGCCCGCCGTGCTTTTCAGCATGACCGGGTAGCCGACCTGCGCGCCGGCCAGTAGCGCGGCATCCAGGCTGTCGAGCAGTTCGGTGCCTTCGAGCAGGGGTACGCCGTGCTGGCGAGCCAGGGCGCGTGCGGTGTGCTTGAGACCGAACACTCGCAACTGCTCCGGTGTCGGGCCGATGAAGGCAATGTTGGCGGCCTCGCAAGCTTCGGCGAAAGCGGCATTTTCCGAGAGAAAACCGTAGCCGGGATGGATCGCGGTCGCGCCGCTGTCTTGGGCGATCGCCAGGAGTTTGTCCACCGCCAGGTAGGTGCCCGCCGCCGCGCCTTCGCCCAGGCAGTGGGCTTCGTCGGCCTGGAGGATGTGCAGGCTGGCTTCGTCGGCCTGGGAGTAAACCGCGACGCCTTTGACGTCCAGCTCGCGCAAGGTCCGCAGGATGCGGCAGGCGATGGCGCCACGGTTGGCAATCAGGATTTTTTCGAACATGGCATTTACCCCTCAGGCCGCAATGTCAGCCTGAATCGGGATGCGGGCCGTCCCGCAGTTTTTGATGGCCGACGGGGTCGTCCCCGTCGGCGAATACCATCGAACACCACACAACCTCTGTGGGAGCGAGCCTGCTCGCGAAAACGGTACAACAGTCGCATGAAGGCTGACTGATCCGACGCCTTCGCGAGCAGGCTCGCTCCCACAGGGGGTCAGGGCGCTATCTGATGCACTGCCCCGACCGGCTCTGGCACAGCGCGAACAGCCAGCGGCGCAGGCGCACGAGTTTCAGTTCCATATCAGCAGCTCCGCAGGGGTGGGGTTGTAGGCGTTGCACGGGTTGTTCAGTTGCGGGCAGTTGGAAATCAACACGATCACATCGATCTCGGCCCGCAGGTCGACGTATTTGCCCGGCGCCGAGATCCCGTCTTCGAAAGTCAGGCCGCCGTCGGCGGTCACCGGCACGTTCATGAAGAAATTGATGTTCGGTCCGATGTCGCCCTTGCCCAGTCGACCGTCGTGGGCGCAGGCCCGCAGGTAGTTGTCGCGGCAGCTGTGCATGTAGCGTTTTTCCAAGGCGTAGCGCACGGTGTTGCTTTCCTGCGCGCAGGCGCCGCCGAGGGTGTCGTGGCGCCCGCAGGTGTCCTCGACGATGGTCAGCATCGGGCGGCCGAGGTTGGAATACAGCACGCTGCCGGTGCTCAGGTAGACGCTGTTCTGCCGGCGCAGTGTGCGTTGCACGTCGTAGCGTTCCTTGGGGTTGGCCAGGCTGTAGAACAACGTATCGACCGCCTGGTTGCCTTCCAGGTCGAGGATGCGCAGGGTCTGGCCGGCCTTGACCTCGGTCAGCCAGGGTTCGCCGGCGGGAATTGTGGCGCGGTAGACGGCGGTCTCGGGTTGCTTGTGTGCAGCGGCAATGGCGAGTGACATGGCGACGATCCTCAGGCGAACAGGCGGTCGGTGTTGATGAAGCCGCGCTGGTTTTCCGGGCGCGATTGGCGGCAGTGTTCGGCGACGCTGGGGTTGGCGTTCATCCAGCTGAGTTTGAGCGGCTGCGGCGCGTATAGCGGGTTCGGGTCCATCGGGTGTTGCAGGGCGGTCAGCACCATCAGGGTGTCCATCGGTGCGTATAGCTCGATGTAGTCACCGGCCTTGGAGTTGCCCTCCACGAAGTGGAAGTGGCCGGCCTCGTCGACATCGACCCGGCTGAACAGGTTGAGGGTCATCAGCAGGTCGGACAGACCCAACCCCCATTTGCCCAGTTCTACCAACAGGTTGTCGGTGCCGTTGCGGAAGAAGCCGTTGCGCAGTTCCTGGTAACGGCCCTGACCATATTTTTCAGCGACTTCCTCGGCGCAGAGCACGCCGCCAAAACTATCGCTCCAGCCACAGGTATCCGCAGTGATTGCCGCCAATACCCGGCCCATGTCCGAGTACAGGCAGTGGCCAGCGGTGAGCTTGGCGGTGTGTTGGCATTTCAGACTGTCCGGCAGGTTCAGGCGCTCGGTTTTTTCGTTGGCATTGAGCAAGGTAAGGCTCACGTTGGCGCCGCCGCGCACATCGATCAGGCGCAGCAGTTGGCCGCGCTTGAGGACGAACGAGCGATGGCCACCACCGGGCAGCAGTTCTTCGGCGAAGGGGGGAAACAGCTGGATCGAATCGGTCATGGAATTTCTCCTTTCAAGCGATACGCAACGTGCCGGCCAGTTCGGCGGGCAGGGCGTCGACGGCGGCACGGGCGGTGCGGCGGTCGCTGTTCAATGGGATGTCGTAGGTGATGCGTGCGCCATAGGCGCCAGGGGCGTGTGGATCGACGCGAACCTTGTCGAACACCAGCAGGCGCGTGCCAAGGCTGAAACCTTCGGACAGGTCATGGGTCACCATGAACACGGTCAGCCGGGTTTCCCGCCAGAGCTCCAGCAGCAGGGCATGCATGTCTTTGCGAATGCCGGGGTCGAGGGCGCCGAAGGGTTCGTCCAGCAACAACACCCGCGGCTTCATGATCAGCGCCTGGGCGATGGCCAGCCGTTGCTGCATGCCGCCGGAGAGCTGCGCGGGGTATTTGTCCAGCGCGTGGCCGAGGCCGACTTTGTCCAGCAGTTGCGCGGAGTCTTCGCGGGCCTGGCGTTTGGCGCCGCCGAACAGACGCCCCAGCAGCGGCAAGCGCGGCAATTCCAGGCCGAGGGCGACGTTGTCCAGTACCGTCAGGTGCGGGAATACCGAGTAACGCTGGAACACCACTCCACGGCTGGCATCCGGCTCGCCCGCCAAAGGCTCGCCGTCCAGCAGGATCTGGCCGCGACTGGCGCGTTCCTGGCCCAGCAGCAGTCGCAGGAACGTCGACTTGCCGCAACCCGAGGCACCCACCAGGGTGCAGAACTCACCCTCGGCAACGCTCAGGTTCAAGCGCTCGAGCACCACTTGATCGGCATACTGCTGCCAGACGTTGTTTACGGTAATGAAGCTCATGCCTTCGCCCCCTCGTACCAGGGAAATGCTCGGCGGGTCAGGCGCTTGAGGCCCCAATCCATCAGCCAGGCGAGCAGGGTGATCCACACCACGTAGGGCAGGATCACATCCATCGCCAGGTAACGACGCACGAGGAAAATCCGATAGCCCAGGCCATCGGTGGAAGCGATGGCTTCGGCAGCGATCAGGAACAGCCAGGCCGAACCCAGCATCAGCCGCAGGGAAATCAACAGGCGCGGCAGCAATTGCGGCAGCACCACCCGCAACATCAGGGTCCAGGTGGAGGCCCCCAGCGTCTGGGCCTTGATCAACAGCTCAGGCGGAATTTCCCGGGCACGCTGCTCCAGGTCGCGGGCCAGGCACGGGGTGATGCCGATGACGATCAGCATCACTTTCGATAACTCCCCCAGGCCGAAGACGATGAACAGGATCGGCAGGATCGCCAAGGGCGGCACCATCGACACCACGGTGAGCAGGGGCGACAACGGCGCGCCGAACAGCGGCAGCGTGCCGGCGGCAATGCCCAGGCACAGCCCGGCCAGGGCGCTGATGCCGAGGCCGATCGCCAACCGGCGCAGACTCGACGCGGTGTCCTGCCAGAGCAGGTAATCGCCGCTGCGAGCGTCGGCGGTGAAGGCCAGGCGTTTGACCGCATCGGCCATTTGCACGGCGCTGGGCAGCAGCTTGTCGTTGGGGTTGTCCGTGAGCCGTTCCGCCGAGCCCATGAAGTAGGCAAACAGCACCAGCGCAAATGGCAGGATCACCAGCAACAAGCGGCTGGGGCGATCCGGGTAGCGGTTGATCAGGCGCATGCCAGTCCTCCGGTCCTACAACTTGGCGTCGGCGGCCAGTTGCACGTAGGTGGGGTCGAAGCGCAGCTTGAGGTTGGTTTTGTCGCCCTGGGTCACGCCATTGGCGAACGCCATGCCCACTGCGTCGGCATCCTTGGCGCCTTCACCCAGCAGACCGTGGCGGAACGAGAACTCGGCGACCTTGCGCAGGGTGGCGGGCAGTTGTTCGCTGGTGGCGAAGGCGAGGGCTTCCTTGGGGGTGGCAAACAACCGGGTGGTGTCCAGTTGCGCCTGGAAACCCTTGAGGTCGGTGCCCGACGCCTTGGCCATGTGTTCCAGCGCGGCATTGGCGGCTGCGTTCCTGGCGTTCATCAGCGCCACCACTTCGAACCAGGCGCCGGTCAGTGCCTTGCCCAGGGCCGGGTTGTCTTTGAGCGTCTGAGTGTTGACCACCATCATGTCCATGATTTCGCCGGGAATCTGGCTGGAGTTGAATATTTCGCTGACACCCGGCTGGGCCTTGATGTCCGAGAGCATCGGGTTCCAGGTGGTGACGGCCTTGACCTGGTCGGTGTTGAAGGCGGCAGAAATATCGGCGTCGGAGGTGTTGACGACTTTCAGGTCTTTCTCGGCGAGGCCGACCGAGTCCAGGGCCCGAGCCAAGAGGTAGTGAGACACCGACAATTCCACCAGATTGACGTCCATGCCCTTGAGGTCGGCGACTTTCTTGCCCTCGCCCTTGAGGACGATACCGTCGTTGCCGTTGGAGAAGTCACTGACGATCAGTGCGGTGCTGTCCACGCCGCCAGCGGCGGGAATGGTCAGGGCATCCATGTTGGTCATGGTGCAGCCATCGAACTGACCGGCGGTGTACTGGTTGATCGATTCGACGTAGTCGTTGAGCTGCACGACATCGATGGTGATGCCGTACTTCTTCGCCCATTTGTCGACGATGCCCTGGCTGCCGGCGTATTCCCAGGGCATCCAGCCGGCGTAGATGGTCCAGCAGACGCTGAAATGGTCCTTGGGCGCGGCGTGGGACGGAAGGCTCGCGAAGGCCGCAAGCGCGGCGAAGAGCAGGGAGGACAGACGAAGCTTGAGCATGGTGGTTCTCCAGTTGATCAAGGGCGGACAGGAGCAACGCGGCACCGCGAACGGTGGCTTGTCTCCCGGGCTTTTGTCCCGCCGTGTAACCTCAACTGGAGGTCGCCAACTCTCGGACCAGCCACTCGCCAGAGGCGAGCCGGAACCCTAGTCAGCCATTGCAAATTGTGGTGCCGCGAACCTGTGATGACTCCTGCACAAGGTTCGTTAAAGCGAGAGCCGTGCCAAGTACGCGCAAGCCCCGGCCCAGAGCGACCGCATGCCAGGAAGGCGCGGACCTCAAGCGGATTCATGCGTTGTTGTGGTGCCGTGGCGCACCGCAATGAAGCAAAAGGCTACATGTTTCGAGTTATTGCAACGTCGCACCAGATTCCGATTTCGCTGTCAGATTAATCGTCAGTCACCCCAATAGATGACTGCCGCCCGTCAGCGTCGCTGATGTGGCCCATCCGCGGTCCAGGAGGCCGCCATGTATCGACGACTGCTGCTCATTGCGTTTCTCGGTTTGACTCTTTCGGCCTGCGTGCCTTACTCCGACGGAGGCTCCAGCTACTACCGTTCCGAGGTCTACACCTCACCGGCGCCGGTCTATTACAGCGGCGGTGGAAGTTACTACTCGGCACCGCGTGGCTATTACGCACCACCACGGTACTACCAGCCGGCGCCGCGTTATTACTCGGCTCCACGCTACTACCAGCATGGCCCACGCTATTACTCGCCACCGCGAGCGGCGTATCGCCCCTATCCGCATCGAGGCGGTTGGGACGGCCGGGACCGGGGCGGCTGGAATGACGACCGTCGCGGCCGGGGCGGACGTGACCGTGGCCATGATCATCGGGGACGTGGCCATGATGGACGTGGTCATGACGGACGGGGCGGTCATCGCTGACGGATCGGCAGCAAAAAGCGGCGCATTGAGCGCCGCTTTTTTTGTGCCTGCCATAACCCTGATCCTCTAGCCCTTGTGGGAGCGAGCCTGCTCGCGAAGGCGGTATGCCTCACACAACATTGCTGTCAGGGCCGACGCCATCGCGAGCAGGCTCGCTCCCACAGGGCAGGTCCCCGCCAAAGGTATGCCTTACCAAAGGCGCGTCCGTTACTCATTGGACAAATCCGCCAACGGATGCCGCCCCTCCCACACCTTGTGGAAATGCGCCTCGACCGCCGCTTGCGGCACATGATTGATATCCGGCCAATGCCAGCGGGGCTTGTGGTCCTTGTCGATCAACCGCGCCCGCACGCCTTCGCTGAATTCCGGATGGCGGCAGCAGTTGAGGCTCAGGGTGTATTCCATGCGGAACACACCGGCCAATGACAAATGGCGGGCGCGGCTGATCTGCTGCCAGACCAGGTGCGCCGTCAGCGGCGAGCCTTCGGCCATGGTCCTGGCGGCCCGGGCGATCAATGGGTCCGGATGATCCACCAGCAGGCTCAGGGCTTTCCAGGCGCAGCGCACGTCGCTGACATCCAGCCACTCATCGATTTGCTGCCGACGCGGCAACCACTGGGCTTCGGGCTGTTGCGGCAGAGCTTCTTGCTGCAGGGCCTTGAGCAGGCTGTTGAGCTGCATCTCGGTCTGTTCCTGCCAGTTGAGCTGCAACAGACCTTCGATCAGGTCGTCCTGTTGCTCATCGAGTAGAAAGCGATCGGCCAGACCCAGGTCGATGGCATCCCTGGCGTTCATGTGGGCGCCGGTCAGGCCCAGGAACAGGCCAAGCTTGCCCGGCAGGCGCGACAGGAACCAACTGGCGCCGACGTCCGGATACAAGCCGATGCTGATTTCCGGCATCGCCAGGCGACTGCTCGGCGTGACGATTCGCGTGCTGGCGCCTTGCAGCAGGCCCATGCCGCCGCCGAGTACATAGCCATGCCCCCAGCAGATCAACGGTTTCGGATACGTGTGCAGGTTGAAGTCCAACCGGTATTCGGCGGCGAAAAACTGCGCCGCCAGCGGCGGCACTTCGCCGGGGTGGGCGCGACACGCTTCGACCAGGCTGCGCACCTCGCCACCGGCGCAGAACGCCTTGGCACCGTTGCCGCGCAACAGCACACAGACAATCTGCGGTTCCCGGGCCCAGGCGTCGAGGCGATCGCGCAGGGCGTTGATCATCGGCAGGGAAAGGGCGTTCAAGGATTTTTCAGCATCCAGGGTGGCGACGCCCAGGCGCGCCCCGTTGATGCCGGTCAGTTCTTCGAAGTGCAGATTCATCGTGACCTCGATCGGAAAATTGAATGATCAGTATGACTGCTGTGGGGGAAAGTGCCGGATTGACGTCAGATCAATTGACAAGCCCTGTAGGCTTTCCTAGGGTGCGCCCATTGTTTCTACCGGGTGCAACCATGACCGCTGACGACCGTATCAAACTCGAACCCAGCTGGAAGCAGGCACTGCGTGCCGAGTTCGACCAGCCGTACATGGCGGAGTTGCGCGAGTTCCTGCGCAGTGAATACGCCGCCGGCAAGGAAATCTATCCGCCGGCCCCGCTGATTTTTAATGCACTCAATTCCACGCCGCTGGACAAGGTCAAGGTGGTGATCCTCGGCCAGGACCCATACCACGGCCCGGGCCAGGCCCATGGCTTGTGCTTTTCGGTGCAGCCGGGCGTGCCGACGCCGCCGTCGCTGGTGAACATCTACAAGGAATTGAAGCGCGACCTGAACATCGATATCCCCAACCATGGCTATCTGCAGAGCTGGGCCGACCAGGGTGTGTTGTTGCTCAACACGACGTTGACCGTGGAGCGCGCCAATGCCAATGCCCACGCTAAAAAAGGCTGGCAGCACTTTACCGACAAGGTCATCGAAGTGGTCAGCGAACACCAGCCGCACCTGGTATTCCTGCTGTGGGGCGCTCATGCCCAGAGCAAGCAGAAGCTGATCGATGCGACCAAACATCTGGTGTTGACCTCGGTCCACCCGTCGCCGCTGTCAGCCCATCGGGGCTTTATCGGCTGCGGGCATTTCAGCCGGACCAACAAGTTTCTCCAGCAGCATGGCGAGCAGCCGATCGATTGGCGATTGCCGCCGGTTTAGGTGGTTGGCAATAAGGGCCCCTTCGCGAGCAGGCTCGCTCCCACAGGGGGTTGAGGACAAACACAAATCCCGATGTGGGAGCGAGCCTGCTCGCGAAGAGCACAACTCGGTCTACAAGTCCGGATCCGGCCTGCGAACCCAATACCTGAACAACGGCTCCGCCAGAAACAGCACGAACAACAGCCGCATCACCTGCAGCGCCGTCACCAATGGCACCGACAGTTGCAGCGTCTCCGCCGTCAGGCTCATTTCGGCGATACCGCCGGGCATCATGCCCAGGGTCAGCGAACGCAAGTCCAGGTGGGTCAAGGTGCTCAGGCCCAAGGCGGCAAGGGTGGCGATCAGCATGGTCAGCACCGTGCCGATCAAGGTGCGGCCCATGAACGAGGGTGCGCGGCGGAAGAACTGCCGGTTGAAATGACAACCCAGGCCGCTGCCGATCAGCCATTGGCCGATCTGGCTGCCGCCATCGGGCAGGCCGATGTGCAAATCCCAGCCGATACTAACCGCCGCGCTGACCAACAAGGGCCCGAACAGCCATGGATTGGGTTGGCGCAAGCGCTCCCAGATCCAGGCGAGCAGGGCACCCGCCGGAAACAGAACCGCCAGCCACAACCAGTCCACCGCCGCGGCGTGTTGCACTGGCGTGCCGTCACCGAGCAGATACTTGAAGGCGGCCGGCACGCACAACACCACCACCAGCACACGCAGGCTCTGGCCCGCGGCAACATGGCTGAGCATCGCGCCATTGCGGGCGCCGAGGTTGACCATCTCGCCGGAACCGCCCGGCATGCTGGAGAAAAAGGCCGTGGCGCGGTCTTCGCCGGTGCGGCGCATCAGCCAGACACTGACGATGCTGGACACGCTGGTGATCAGCGCGCCGAAGAAGATCAGGCCGAAGTGGCTGAGGACTTGTTCCATCACCACCGGCGTGAAGTGCAGGCCGATACCGATGCCCACCACCCATTGGCCGCATTTGCGGCCGCCGGGGATTTCCATCAGTTGCCAGGGACTGAGACAGCGCACCAGGATGATCGCCAACAGCGAGCCGACCATCCAGGGCAAGGGCCAGCCGATCAGGCTGGCCAGATAACCGCCGGCCAGGCCGACCAGCGGTGTTCCCCACCATTGTCTGAAAGTTGTCGCCTCAGACATTGGCCAGGGCACGACGCTGGGCACTGCGACGACGCCAGATCCGCAGCAGCGGCAGGAACAACATGATTGCCGTCAGGACCCAGCAGCCGAAGGTGATCGGGCTGGACCAGAGGATTTCCAACGCGCCATTGGAAATCGACAATGCACGACGCAGGTTCTGCTCCATCAGACCGCCAAGGATGAAGCCCAGCAGCACCGGTGACAGTGGAAACTCCAGCTTGCGCAGGATGTAGCCGAAGATGCCGATGCCGATCATCAGGAACAGGTCGAACGTTGTGGCGTGCACCGCGTAGACGCCGATCCCGGTGATGATCGCGATGACCGGCACCAGTGCCCAGTTCGGCACAGCCAGGATGCGGGTGAAAA
The DNA here is from genome assembly GCF_030687895.1 of Pseudomonas sp. FP198. Lineage (NCBI taxonomy): Bacteria > Pseudomonadati > Pseudomonadota > Gammaproteobacteria > Pseudomonadales > Pseudomonadaceae > Pseudomonas > Pseudomonas sp. FP198. The sequence continues at coordinate 4,322,728 of NZ_CP117452.1, read as the reverse complement.
TACGGATCATCGGAATGTTGAGGATCACCAGCATGACGTTGGCGACGAACAACGAGGCGATCAGACCCCAGACGATGTCCGGCTGTTGCTGGAACAGCAGCGGGCCGGGCGTGATGTTATACAGCGACAGCGCGCCGATCATCACCGCCGTGGTGCCCGAACCTGGGACGCCGAGGGTCAGCATTGGCACCAGCGCACCGCAAGCCGCGCCGCCGATGGCGGTTTCCGGGGCCGCGAGGCCGCGCTTGTCGCCCTGGCCGAACGTCCCACTGGCGCCCGCCATGCGTTTTTCGGTCATGTAGGCCACGGCACTGGCCAGGGTTGCGCCCGCGCCAGGCAATACGCCCATGATGAAACCGAGCACGCCGCAGCGGATGTTCACCCAGAACACCGAGGCCGCTTCCTTGAAGTTGAACATCATCCGCCCGGTGGCTTTCACCGCTTCCTGGCCGCGATGGGTTTTTTCCAGCAGCAACAGGATTTCGCTGATGGAGAACAGGCCCAGCACCAGCACGACGAACTGGATGCCATCGGTCAAATGGATGTTGTCACCGGTAAAACGGTACACGCCGCTGTTCGCATCGATGCCGACGCAAGACAGGAAAAGCCCGATCAGCGCAGCGATGAAGGTCTTGAGCGGTCGGTCGCCGGCCATGCCGCCGAGGCAGACAATGGCGAACACCATCAGGACGAAATATTCCGCCGGTCCGAAGGCGATCGCCCATTTGGCCAGCAGCGGCGCAAATAACACCATGCCGCAGGTAGCGATGAGCGCGCCGATGAACGAACTCCACGCCGACAGCGACAACGCCACCCCGGCCAGGCCTTGGCGGGCCATCGGGTAGCCGTCCAGGGTAGTCATCACGGTAGACGCTTCACCCGGGATGTTGAGCAGGATCGAGCTGATGCGTCCGCCGTATTCGCAGCCCAGGTACACCGCCGCCAACAGGATCAGCGCCGACTCCGGCGGCAGTCCCAGGGCGAAGGCAATCGGGATCAGCAGCGCCACGCCGTTGATCGGCCCCAGGCCCGGCAGCAGGCCGACCACGGTACCGATCAGCGTGCCGCTCAACGCGGTGACGAGGTTGTACGGCGTCAGCGCAACGCCAAAACCCTGGCCGAGATAATTCAGGGTATCCATATCAATTCTCCAGGACGCCGAGCAGGCCCAGGGGCAGCGGCACGTCCATCAGCTTGTCGAACAACAGATAAAGACCAATGGCCATGAGGCTGATGATCACCACGCTCGGCACCCAGCGGCCGCCGTACAGACGTGCCATCGGCACGCCGATCAGAATGCTGGCGAGGATGAATCCCAAGGGCTCGAAGGTCCCGGCGAACACCAGTAGCAGCGCCACGCAGATACCGATCTTCTGCAGGGTTTCACGGTCCAGGTGCGGATCGTCTTCGCTGTGCACGACGGGCGTGGGACGAAACAGCATGTACAGCAGCGCCAGCCCCATCAGCCCGAGTATCAGCAGGGGAAAGGCACGCGGGCCAACCGGTTCATAGGAAAAGGCTGCCTGATAAGGCCAGGCCATCAGTGCCAGGCCGATGCAGGCCAGCAGCAGCACCGCGGCAATAATACGTTGGATGACGAGCATGACTAACTCCTGGGCGGCGCCGACTGTGCCGGTGCCGCCGCGAGAACAGAGGCGATTACTGGATCAGGCCGAATTCTTTGGCCAGCATCTTGTAGTCGGCCACTTGCTTCTTCACGTAGGCGTCCAGCTCCGGACCGGTCATGGCGAACGGGAACAGTTCACGTTGGTCGCGCAGCTTGGCGAACTCTTCGGAGGCCAGCAGCTTGTCGAAGGCATTTTTCCACCATTCGTATTCTGCATCGGTGACCTTCGGGCCCAGGTAGAAGCCACGTACTACCGGCCAACGGATGTCGTAGCCTTGTTCCACGGCGGTCGGGATGTCTTTCATCTCCGGCTCGTCCAGGCGTTTATCAGAGAACACCGCCAGCAGACGCATGTCGCCGCTCTGGATGTGTGGCATGGAGTCGGAGATGTCGGTACTGCCCACCTGGATATGGCCGCCGAGCAGGGCGGTCGCGATTTCACCGCCGCCTTCAAGGGCTACGTAGCGCAGTTTGCGCGGGTCGATGCCGGCAGCCTTGGCAATCAAAGCGGTCTGCATCCAGTCCTGGCTGCCGACGGTACCGCCGGAACCGATCACCACCGAGCCCGGATCTTTCTTCAGCGCCTGTACCAGATCGTCGAGGTTTTTGTAGGGCGAGTCGCTTTTCACAGCGATGGCGCCATAACTGGTGCCCACGGCCGCGAGCCAGCGCACATTGGTTTCGTCAAAACGGCCAAACTTGCCTTGCGCCAGGTTCAGCAACGAGCCACTGGACCAGGCCACCAGCGTGCCGGCGTCGGCCGGGCGTTGTGCGACGACTGCGTTGTAGGCCACCGCGCCGACACCGCCGGGCATGTAGGTGACGCGCATCGGCTTGGTCAGCAGTTTTTCGTTGACCAGCGCACTTTGCGCCAGTTTGCAGGTCAGGTCGAAACCACCACCTGGAGCGGCGGGGGCGATGCATTCGGGGCGCTTTGGCTCCTTGGCTGGATCGGCGGCGAGCGTTGGCCCGGCGAACATCAGGCATCCGACGGCTAGGGCTACTTTACGCAGTGCTAGGTTCATTTTTGTCTCCACAGGAGTTGTTGTTTTGTGTTTCAAATCAGGCTTCGCAGCGCTGTACGGCGCAGACCCGCAAACGCGTTTCAAAGACGCGGCAGTTCGGTCTGCGCAGCGGCACAGGCAAGGGTAGTCTGGTTGGGGCAGGAATGGCGGGTGGGCGTTGAAGCCAGAAGCTGTATGGACAGCATGATGAATACTCCGCTTATTGTTTTTATTCGGCGAAAACGCTTCGAGGCGTTTTTCGTTTCGCGAGGTGTTTCGCGACCGGCAGTCGAAACTGTCCGTGGAGCGACTCTAGCGGCCCAACCTTTCGCTAACCTTTCAATAGCTGTCAGGATGATTTTGAGCTTCACAGTGGCGAATGCGGCTGTAAACTCCGCGCCAAAGAATGGCCCCGACCATCCCTGAATCGAGGAAAACTCCATGCGTGTCCTGCTCGTCGAAGACCATCTGCAGCTCGCCGAAAGTGTCGCCCAGGCCCTCAAGAGCACGGGGTTGACGGTGGATGTGCTGCACGACGGGGTGGCCGCCGACCTGGCCTTGAGCAGCGAGGAATACGCGGTGGCGGTCCTTGACGTCGGGCTGCCACGCATGGACGGCTTCGAGGTGCTGGCGCGCTTGCGGGCGCGGGGCAAGACGTTGCCGGTGCTGATGCTGACCGCTCGCAGCGACGTCAAGGATCGGGTCCATGGCCTGAACCTCGGCGCCGACGATTACCTGGCCAAACCTTTCGAACTCACCGAGCTTGAGGCGCGGGTAAAGGCACTGCTGCGCCGTAGCGTACTGGGTGGCGAGCGGCAGCAGCGCTGTGGTGGACTGGTCTATGACCTGGACACCCGGCGCTTTACCCTCGACGAGGAACTGATGACCCTGACCTCTCGCGAGCAGGCTGTCCTGGAAGCGTTGATCGCCCGGCCCGGGCGGGTGATGAGCAAAGAACAGCTGGCGGCGCAGGTGTTCGGCCTCGACGAAGAGGCCAGCCCCGACGCCATCGAAATCTATGTCCATCGCCTGCGCAAGAAGCTCGACGGCCATGCGGTGGCGATCGTGACGTTCCGCGGCCTGGGCTATCTGTTGGAAAACCGCGATGCATAAGCCCGACAGCCTGCGCTGGCGGCTACTTCGCAACCTTGCTTCGTTGCTCGTGGTACTGATGCTCGCCAGTGGCCTGAGCGCCTACTGGAATGGCCGTGAAGCCGCCGATACGGCCTACGACCGGACGCTGCTGGCGTCGGCCCGAACCATCGCCGCCGGTCTTTCGCAGCGCGACGGTACCCTCAGCGCGGACGTACCTTATGTAGCTCTGGACACCTTCGCCTATGACAGTGCCGGACGTATCTATTATCAAGTCAACGACATTCACCAGAAGCTGATCTCCGGCTACGAGAATCTTCCCGGGCCGCCGCCCGGTACGCCGCGCACCGACGATTACCCGGCGCTGGCACGTTTCTACAACGCCAGTTACCAAGGGCAGAATGTGCGCGTGGTGAGCTTGCTCAAGGCCGTGAGCGAACCCGAAATGAACGGCATGGCGGAAATCCGCGTGGCGGAAACCGAAGAGGCGCGGGTCAGCATGGCCCGCAGCTTGATGGCCGATACCTTGTTGCGGCTGGGCATGCTGGCGGTGGGCGCGCTGTTGCTGGTGTGGTTCGCGGTCAGCGCGGCGTTGCGCCCGCTGGAACGCTTGCGCACGGCGGTGGAGGAGCGCCAACCGGACGATTTGCGGCCGTTGCCGCTGGTGGAAGTCCAGCACGAATTGTGGCCGTTGGTGCGCGCGCTCAATCATTTCACCGAACGGCTGCGCGGCCAGTTCGAACGCCAGGCGCAATTTATCGCCGATGCCGCCCATGAGCTGCGCACGCCACTCGCGGCGCTCAAGGCGCGCCTGGAGCTGGGCTTGCGTGCCAGCGAGCCGTCGACCTGGCGCGAAACCCTGGAAACCGCCGCCCAGGGCACTGACCGCTTGACCCATCTGGCGAATCAACTGCTGTCGCTGGCGCGGGTGGAGAACGGCGCGCGGGCAATTGCCGAAGGCGGCGCACAATTGCTCGACCTGAGCCAGCTCGCCCGAGAATTGGGCATGGCCATGGCGCCACTGGCCCATGCCCGTGGGGTTGCGTTGGCCCTGGAAGCCGATGAACCCGTCTGGTTACGGGGCGAGCCGACTTTGCTCAACGAGCTGTTGAGCAACCTGGTGGACAACGCCCTGGCCCATACCCCCTCGGGCGGTAACGTGATCCTGCGGGTCACCGCGCCGGCGGTACTGGAAGTCGAGGATGACGGCCCAGGCATTCCCGAGACTGAGCGGGAACGGGTATTCGAGCGTTTCTATCGGCGCAACCAGCAAGTGGCCGGCTCGGGATTGGGGTTGGCAATTGTCGGAGAAATCTGCCGTGCGCACCTGGCGCAGATCACCCTGCATGATGGGCAGGAGGGCGGGTTGAAGGTGCGGGTGAGTTTTGCTCCTGGCTCCGAATGAGCTCAGTCGAACGCTGTTGTGGCGAGGGGCAGCGGGGATAAATCCCCTCGCCACAGGTTCAGGCCCCGGCTCTTTCATTGGCCGGCCTGCTCAATAAAACATCGACCGAGCTTCTTCGATATCCGCGCAGCGGTCCTTGTTGTCCAGGTCGATGCCCAGCTTCCTGATCGCCGGAACCCCGAACGCGTCAATCCTGCTCAGCGGATGGTCGGCATCCTTGTAGCAGTACAGCGCGGCAACCTGCACCAGGTCGACATAATCGAGTTGCTTCGAGTCTCGGGTGAAATCCAGGTACAGCCCCGGCAACTTCACCAACCGTTCCGGAAACTCCCAGACACTGAGCAGCTTGTCCCCCAGCACGGGATGGATCGTCTCGATGACGTGATTGAGGCTGACCGGGTCCGACAGCAACTCATTGTTGTCTTCGGCGTACGTCAGGATCGGCAGCACGCCGATCTGATGGACCAGTCCACCCAGCGCCGCCTGATCGGGCTTGAGATGCGTGTAGCTGCGACATAATGCATAGCTGACGCCGGCGATCTCCAGGCTCTTGCGCCAGACTTCCCGCATCTTTTGCTCAACCACTTCGGAGCGAGCATGGAATATCTGCTCCATGACCAGCCCGATCGCCAGGTTGCTGCTGTAGTTGACCCCCAACCGCGTGATGGCCGTGTGCAGGTCCGTTACTTCCTGGGTGGCACGCAGCAGGGGGCTGTTGACTACTTTTATCAGGCGCGCCGAGAGGGCGGTGTCACGACCAATCACTTTGCTCAGGTTGCTGACGCTGATTTCCGGGTCTTCGGCGGCCCGGCGAATCTGCATGGCCACTTCCGGTAATGTTGGCAGGACCAGGTCATCATTATCGATGGCCGCCACCAAATCCCGCTGGACCTTATTCGCCAAATCGCTCATTTCGGTTCTCTAGGGTGTTGCGACAAAATGTTGCGATCAACGCTGGATTTCGCGGTCGCGGTCCAGTTCGTAAGGCAAGTCCAGCAATTGTAGCGCGGGTCCTTCCAAAGCCCCGAGGTGCAAATTGCCATCTTCCGCTGCTTCGGCCTGCAATACCGCCAGCAGTTCAATGTTTTGTTCGGCGCGGGCAGCAATGACCACTTCGCCGATGGAACTGCCGTGAGTGGGGGAGAACAACGGAGTGCCCGGCTCTGGCAGCTCGCCTGCCTCCAGCTGCAGGCGATAGAGCCGGCGCTTGAGCTTGCCGAGGTACTGCATGCGCGCGACGATTTCCTGGCCGGTGTAGCAGCCTTTCTTGAAACTCACGCCGCCTACGGCCTGCAGGTTGAGCATCTGCGGAATGAACAGCTCGCGAGTAGCCGGCATGACCTGGCCAATGCCCGCGCGAACCTGGCCCAGCAGCCAGCGGTTGAGGTCGCCTTCGGCCAGTTTCGCGCCCAGGCGAGTGCGCAGCGTATCGGCCTGTTCGGCGCGAGCCCAGAGCTCGGCGCGGCCTGGAGAGACGCGGATGGCGATCAGGGATTCATGGCGAACCACGCTGTCGGTATCGACCGGCAGTTCCAGGCCCAGGTCGGTGAGCGTGGCATCGGCGCCTTCCAGTCCGAAGCGAACCCATGCGGCGCTCTCGTCGGTGAGCTTGGATTTGGAGAACACGGCGTATTTCTTCAGGTCCGCCAGTTGCGGTTCGAGCAATTCAGCGGCCATTGCCAGGAGCACGCCTTCGCCTTCAAGCAGGATCCTGAAGCTCGATTGCATCCGGCCCTTCTGGGTGCAACGGGCACCGAGGCTGGCCCGGCTGTCGCTCAGGTAGTTGAGGTTGCAGGTCAATTGGCCTTGCAGGAATTTGCTTGCGTCCACGCCGCGGACCGCGAGAACGCCTTCGTGGGACAGGGTGCAGAAAAAAGCGGAATCAGCCATGGGTCATCGCAGGGTAAAAAGTCTGGCAGACATCATAAGGGGACGCCCTTGAAATGGGTAGTTCACAAAGGATCGGAGGCGCCCGACCAAAGCCGTCTGTTCCGCTACGGCCGGGCCTGTATACTTGCGCTCTATTTGAGGAGTGCTCCATGGTCGAAGATGTTGAACTGAATCGCCTCTACTGGCACAGCCGCCGCGGCATGCTTGAGCTTGACGTGCTGCTGGTGCCATTCGTGAAGGAGGTCTACCCACACCTTGATGAAGTCGACCGTGCGTGTTACGTCCGTTTGCTCGAATGCGAGGATCAGGACATGTTCGGCTGGTTCATGGAGCGCAGTGAATCCGAGGATCCGGAACTGCAGCGCATGGTCCGGATGATCCTGGACCGTGTCCAGCCCAAGTAGCCGCTTCGAGTGCCGCTGGCGCGCCTCCCGGCAGCTGCTGGCGGCCTATCTCCTGGCCCAGGTGTTTGCCTTGGGCTCGTTGTTTCTGTGCTCGATTCCTCCCTGGCTCGCCGTCGTTGCTTCCATGTTGTGCCTGGGCCACGGCGCCTGGGTGCTACCGCGATATCTGTTGCTGACTCATCGCCAGGCTTTTCGTGGTTTGCGTCGAGATGCCGACGGCTGGCAGCTCTGGAGCGAGGGCGGCGGCTGGCAGGCGGTGCAGTTGCGGCCGGACAGCCTGGCATTGCCGATGATCGTGGTGCTGCGCTTTCGCTTGCGGGGCGAGTGGTGGGTCCGCTCGTTGTGCGTGCCCCGCGACGCGCTGGCGCCGGATGTCCATCGGCGCCTGCGGGTCCGGCTCAGGTTCAGCCGGCGTAGGTGGGCGGTACCAGGATAGTGTCCAATGCCTCGGGCAGCAGGTCCGGGTAGTCGAGGGTGTAGTGCAGTCCTCGGCTTTCCTTGCGCTCCATGGCTGAGCGAATCATCAGTTCCGCCACCTGCGCCAGGTTGCGCAACTCGATCAGGTCGCGGCTGACTTTATAGTTGCTGTAGAACTCATCGATCTCATCGAGCAGCAAACGCACCCGATGCTGGGCCCGTTGCAGGCGCTTGTTGGTGCGTACGATGCCGACGTAGTCCCACATGAAGCGCCGCAGTTCGTCCCAGTTGTGGGCGATGATCACGTCTTCGTCCGAGTCGGTCACCTGGCTGGCATCCCAGGTAGGCAGGGTGGTCGGGATGGCAACCTGCGGCAACTGCTCGAGGATGTCCGCCGCCGCCGAGCGGGCATAGACGAAACATTCCAGCAGCGAATTGCTGGCCATGCGATTGGCACCGTGTAATCCGGTAAAGCTGGTTTCGCCAATCGCATACAGGCCGGGTACATCGGTGCGGCCGTGCTGGTCGACCATCACCCCGCCGCAGGTGTAATGCGCCGCCGGCACCACCGGGATCGGCTGCTTGGTGATGTCGATGGAAAATTCCAGGCAGCGTTCATACACCGTGGGGAAATGACTTTTGATGAAGGCTTCGGGTTTGTGGCTGATGTCCAGGTACACGCAGTCGATGCCCAGGCGCTTCATTTCATGGTCGATGGCCCGCGCAACGATGTCCCGTGGCGCCAGTTCGGCGCGCGGATCGAAGCGCTGCATGAAGCGTTCGCCGTTGGGGAGCTTCAGGTGAGCGCCTTCGCCGCGCAGTGCCTCGGTCACCAGGAAGCTCTTGGCCAAGGGGTGATACAGGCAAGTGGGGTGGAACTGGTTGAATTCCAGGTTCGCCACTCGGCAGCCTGAACGCCAGGCCATGGCAATGCCGTCACCGCAGGCACCGTCGGGGTTGCTGGTATAGAGATAGACCTTGGCTGCACCGCCGGAGGCGAGGATCACGAAGCGCGCCCCGTAGGTGTCGACTTCACCGGTGCCACGATTGAGCACATACGCACCCAGGCAGCGGTCGCCTTCCAGGCCGAGGCGTTTCTCGGTGATCAGGTCGATCGCGACTCGCTGCTCCAGCAATTCGATGTTCGGTCGCTGCCGGGCCTGGGCCAGCAGGGTCTTGAAAATTGCCGCGCCGGTCGCATCGGCTGCATGGATGATCCGCCGGTGGCTGTGGCCGCCTTCGCGTGTGAGATGAAATTCAAAGCCGCCATCTTCGGTACCCGATTGCTCGTCACGGGTGAAAGGCACGCCCTGGTCGATCAGCCATTGGATGGCTTCCCTGCTGTGCTCGACGGTAAAACGCACGGCTTCGCGATTGCACAACCCGCCGCCGGCGTTAAGCGTGTCGTCGACATGGGATTGGATAGTGTCCGTGTCATCCAGCACGGCGGCGACGCCGCCCTGGGCCCAGAACGTCGAGCCGTTGGCCAGGTCGCCTTTGCTCAGCACTGCTATGCGCAGGTTCGCGGGCAATGTCAGCGCAAGGCTCAATCCGGCGGCGCCGCTGCCGATTACCAGAACATCATGTTGAAACTGTTGGCTCATTCGAATGGTTTCCGCTCAAAGCGACCCGGGTCGGGGTTGGTGCCAGGCATCCGGTTCAATGGGGGGCAGGCGACCGTGCAGCCCACTAGTATATAGAGGGGGGGATCGGCACAATAGCCGGGCGTTCATGGCAATATGGAACCAGTGCGACAGGGAAGCGACGCGCTTCGTCGGATCAAGGTTTTGCTGAAACGGCGACAACGCAGCCTTTTCGAGGACAGAACGCGGTTTATCTCGTCACGGTTGCTAAATTTTCGTTTCGAAGAGCTACAAATGGTGGGAACTTTTGCCAAGCGCCTAGGTTCAATAGACGGTTGTCTGCAAAAGGGAACAGCGTCGGGTTGGTGCAGGACTTCGATTCGAGTCCATCCGACAGGCCCGACGACAGATTATTCGCGCGGCCGGGGAATCTCGTGCTGCGTTTTTCGTGCGTGCCGGATCAGAGCCCGCCGGAAACTTGCTTGGAAGGGGGAGAACTTTTGCGAAAAGCCCGAGTCTATGGTTGCAAGCTTGGACGATTAGTAATGCAAGCCTCCTTCGAGCTTATCGAGGAGTGTTCATGCTAACCCAGGAAGAGGATCAGCAGCTGGTCGAGCGCGTTCAACGCGGCGACAAGCGAGCTTTCGATCTGCTAGTGCTGAAATACCAGCACAAAATTCTCGGGTTGATCGTGCGTTTTGTGCACGACACCCATGAAGCCCAGGATGTTGCCCAGGAAGCCTTCATCAAGGCGTACAGGGCACTTGGTAATTTCCGCGGGGATAGCGCGTTTTATACGTGGCTTTACCGCATCGCCATCAACACGGCGAAAAACTATCTGGTTTCACGCGGCCGCCGGCCGCCGGATAGCGATGTCAGCTCCGAGGATGCAGAGTTCTATGACGGCGATCACGGCCTCAAGGACCTCGAATCACCGGAACGTGCATTGCTGCGGGATGAGATCGAAGGCACTGTCCATCGAACCATCCAGCAACTGCCCGAAGATTTGCGTACGGCTTTAACTTTACGTGAATTCGACGGTCTGAGTTACGAGGACATTGCCAGCGTCATGCAATGTCCGGTGGGTACCGTGCGCTCCCGGATCTTCCGCGCTCGGGAGGCCATCGATAAAGCCCTGCAACCGTTGTTGCAGGAAAACTGAGACAGCGGCGACAGCCAAGAGAGGAACGCCATGAGTCGTGAAGCCCTGCAGGAATCGCTGTCCGCAGTGATGGATAACGAAGCGGACGAATTGGAATTGCGTCGGGTATTGAATGCCTTTGACGATGTTGAAACCCGTGAAACCTGGGCTCGCTACCAGATTGCCCGGGCGGTGATGCACAAGGACTTGTTGCTTCCACGCCTGGATATCGCTGCGGCCGTTTCTGCTGCTCTGGCTGACGAAGCCGTGCCGGCAAAAGCCTCCCGCGGTCCATGGCGCAGCCTGGGTCGCCTGGCAGTTGCTGCCTCGGTTACCGTAGCTGTACTGGCAGGTGTGCGTCTGTACAACCAGGATGAGATTGCCGGCGTGCAAATGGCGCAGCAGTCCAATCAGCCTGGCTTGGCAGCACCACAGGTCAAGGGCCCGGCGGTACTGGCCGGCTACAGCGAAGGTTCGGAAGCTGCCGGTCCTATGGCCAACGGCGTCCTCCAAGGCCAGCCAGGCTGGCATGATCAGCGTTTGCCCAACTACCTGCGTCAGCATGCCCAGCAGGCTGCGCTGAAAGGTACTGAAAGCGCGCTGCCATACGCTCGTGCGGCCAGTCTGGAAAACCGTTAAGGAGGACCATGCGCGCCATACCTCTTTTCTCGCTTCTGGTAGGTGGCTGGTGCGTTGTTCCAGCCTATGCCGGTGAAGCTCAGGACTGGCTCAATCGTCTGAGTCAAGCCGAGCAGCAGCAAAGCTTCCAGGGCACTTTCGTTTACGAGCGTAACGGTAGTTTTTCTACCCATAACATCTGGCATCGCGTCCAGGATGGCAAAGTCCGCGAGCGGCTGCTCCAGCTCGATGGTTCGGCACAGGAGGTCATGCGCATTGATGGAAAAACTCAATGCGTCAGTGGCACCTTGATCGCCGGGCTGGGCAATACGCCAGATGGCACCGCACGTGCGCTCGATCCGCAGAAACTCAAGAATTGGTATGACCTTGCCGTCATTGGCAAGTCGCGCGTGGCCGGGCGTCAGGCTGTCATTGTCGCCCTGACTCCGAAGGATCAGCATCGCTATGGCTTTGAGCTGCATCTCGACAGAGAGACCGGCTTGCCGCTCAAGTCCCTGTTGCTCAGTGACAAAGGCCAGTTGCTCGAACGTTTCCAATTCACTCGCTTGAACATCGGTGAGCCTTCAGACGCTGATCTGCAGGCCAGTGTCGAATGCAAGGCTGTTGCGCAGGGGGCCGGTAAGGCCGCCACGGTGAAAACCGCCTGGCATTCCGACTGGCTTCCGCCCGGCTTTGAATTGACCAGTAGCGCTGCGCACAAGGACCCGGATACCAAGATCCAGGTCAGTAGCTTGATGTATGACGATGGCCTGGCCCGTTTCTCTGTGTTCCTGGAGCCGCTGAACGGTGCAACTGCCACCGACACCCGCACGCAGCTTGGCCCGACCGCAGCGGTATCGCGTCGGCTTACTACACCCCAGGGCGAGATGATGGTGACGGTGGTTGGCGAAATACCTATCGGTACGGCGGAACGGATCGCGTTGTCCATGCGTTCCGACGTCGCGGCAGCCCAATAACACGCTGCCCGGGTGGCTCGATTGCGCAAGAAGCCGGCAAGCGTGCTTGAGCAAAATGCTGAAACTTCCTGTCAGCATTTTCATTTGCAAAAAAACCATTTTTTTTCTATTAGGTCAGAGCCGCTCGGCTCTGGCCTTGTCTGTTTGCGGAACAAAAATACTGGCGTATCGTTCCCAGGTATTTCTGCTCCATATCGCTTAACCATGCTCGTCGTAACGGGAGCCGTATGTCGATACCACGCTTGAAAACCTATCTCTCCATTTTTGCCACCGTGCTGGTGCTCGGTCAGGCCGTTCCCGCTGTGGCGGTCGAGTTGCCGGACTTCACTCAACTGGTCGAACAGGCTTCGCCTGCCGTGGTGAACATCAGTACCACGCAGAAGCTGCCGGAGCGTCGGGTGATGGACCCGCAGATGCCTGACCTGGAAGGCCTGCCGCCCATGCTGCGCGAGTTCTTCGAGCGCGGGATGCCACAGCCGCGTTCGCCTGGCGGTGGTCGTCAGCGTGAAGCGCAGTCCCTGGGCTCGGGCTTCATCATCTCGCCAGACGGCTACATCCTGACCAACAACCATGTGATTGCCGACGCCGATGAGATCCTCGTGCGCCTGGCCGATCGCAGTGAGCTGAAGGCCAAGCTGATCGGCACCGATCCGCGTTCGGACGTGGCCTTGCTGAAAATCGAAGGCAAGGACCTGCCGGTGCTCAAGCTCGGCAAATCGCAGAACCTGAAAGCCGGTCAGTGGGTAGTGGCAATCGGTTCGCCGTTCGGCTTCGACCATACCGTGACCCAGGGCATCGTCAGCGCCATTGGGCGTAGCCTGCCAAACGAAAACTACGTGCCATTCATCCAGACCGACGTGCCGATCAACCCGGGCAACTCCGGTGGTCCGCTGTTCAACCTCGACGGTGAAGTGGTGGGCATCAACTCTCAGATCTACACCCGTTCGGGCGGTTTCATGGGGGTGTCCTTCGCTATTCCGATCGACGTGGCCCTGGATGTATCCAACCAGCTTAAAAGCGAGGGCAAGGTCAGCCGTGGCTGGCTGGGCGTGGTCATCCAGGAAGTGAACAAGGACCTGGCCGAGTCGTTTGGCCTGGAGAAACCTGCCGGCGCGCTGGTGGCGCAGATCCAGGAAGGTGGTCCGGCCGCCAAGGGCGGTTTGCAAGTGGGCGATGTGATTCTCAGCCTCAATGGGCAGCCGATCGTCATGTCCGCTGATTTGCCGCATTTGGTGGGCGCCCTCAAGGCCGGGGCCAAGGCCAACCTGGAAGTGATTCGCGAAGGCAAGCGCAAGAATGTCGAGTTGACTGTCGGCGCGATCCCGGAAGAAGGCAAGGAACTGGATTCACTGCCCAAGTCCGGCGTCGAGCGCAGCAGCAATCGCCTGGGTGTCGCGGTGGTCGAGTTGACCGATGAGCAGAAGCGAACCCTGGAGTTGCAGGGTGGCGTGGTGATCAAGGAAGTACAGGACGGTCCCGCTGCGTTGATCGGCCTGCAACCTGGCGACATCATTACCCACCTGAACAACCAGGCCATCGGCTCGGCCAAGGAGTTCACCGACATCGCCAAGGCGTTGCCGAAGAATCGCTCGGTGTCGATGCGCGTCCTGCGCCAGGGGCGTGCAAGCTTCATTACCTTCAAGCTGGCTGAATAAGCCGGTATTCAGCTGAAAAAAAACCGCCTCGATATCGAGGCGGTTTTTTTATGCCTGGTCAATGCTCAGCCCATCATGTCCTTGACCATGCGCTCCTGTTCCATGAGTTCGCGCTGGCGGGCGTCGATGCGCGAGGACAAAGGGAAATTGCTCCCGGCGCGTCGCTTGGCGAAATCCAGCTGCTGGATCGCCTGGCGATAGTCGCCAACCAATGCGAAATATTCGGCGCGTGCCTGGTGCAAGCCAATGATATTGCCTGACAGGCCGCGCGTTTCGGCCACCATGTACCAGATGTCCGGATCGTCCGGGCGGCTCTTGAGCAGAGCTTCCAGGGCCTTCTCCGCATCGGCGGGACGATTCTGCTTGAGCAGCAGATCGACGCGCACCTGATTGAGGGGGTAGTTGCCCGGATATTGGCTCAGCAGTCGATCCACGCGAGATTGAGCGTCCGCCAGCTTGTTGCTGGTGATGTCCAGGTCCACCTGGGCGAGGTTGTAGATGATCTCGTTGGGCGCTTTGGTCAGCAATGGCTTGAGGTTCTCCCGGGCTTCATTCAGTTGGCCGCCCTTGATCTGGGCGATTGCCAGTCCGTAGCGGGCCACGTCACTCTTCGGGTTCTCGTCCAGCTGTGCGCGGAAGCGCTTGGCCCCCAGGCCGGGGGTTTCTTCATAGGTCAACTGGACCCGCGCGCGGATCAGTTGATAACGCATGCTGTCCTCGATTCCGCCCGGCTTGGCCTGTTCGGCGCGGTTGCGGGTGTCGGCGATGCGCGATTCCGTGACCGGGTGAGTCAGCAGGAACTCTGGGGGCTTGGCGTCAAACCGGTACTGGCGCATCAGGCGCTCGAACATGGTCGGCATCGACCGTGGATCGTAACCGGCCTTCTCCAGATTCTGGATGCCGATGCGGTCGGCTTCCTGTTCGTTTTGCCGCGAGAAACGCCGTTGCTCCTGGATGGCGGCGGCCTGGGTCCCGGCAATGGCGGCGATCCCGGCGTCACCGCCACCGGCGGCGGCAATCACGATGCCGGCCAGCAGCGCCGCCATCATCGGCACCTGCATGCGCTGTTGGGCTTCGACGCCGCGGGCAAAATGGCGTTGCGACAAGTGCGCCAGTTCGTGGGCCATGACCGACGCATATTCGCCTTCGGTCTGGGCATTGAGGAACAGGCCGCCGTTGACCCCGACGATCCCGCCGGGTGCGGCGAAAGCGTTGAGCTGGGGGCTGTTGATCAGGATGAATTCCAGGCGCCGGTCGTTGACCTGGCTGGTCTCCACCAGCTTGTAGACGCTGGTTTCGACATAGTCCTTGAGCTGCGGATCGTTGAGTTGCGAGACCTGGCTGCGCAACAAGGCCAGCCAGGCGCGGCCCAGCTGATGCTCCTGTTCCGGCGAGACGATGGCAGAACTGGCATCGCCAAGTGACGGCAGGTCGTCGGCGAAGCCCGGTGAGGCGAGCAGGCAAGCGAGCGTCAGCAGGGTGGGGCGCAGAAATGTCATGCACGAAGCCTTAGTCGACAAAGACCTTACTGTAGCCGGACAGCGGGTCCGGGACCAGATATTCTAGGCCGCTCGACGACCTGTTGCGGAGTGAAACAATGACCGATGCTGTAGCCCACGATGCCGAGCTGGACGCCAGTGGCCTGAACTGTCCGCTGCCGTTGCTCAAGGCCAAGCTGGAACTCAATCGCCTAGTCAGTGGCGCCGTGCTCAAGGTGACGGCCACGGATGCGGGCTCCCAGCGCGACTTTCGCACCTTTGCCCGCTTGGCCGGTCATACGCTGCTGCGCGAAGAAGACGATAACGGCGTCTACCGTTACTGGCTGAAAAAAGCCTGAAAACCGACAGCGTCTCCTAAGGATTTTTAATGTTCAAAGTGTTACGCGACTGGATTCAGCGCTACTTCTCCGATGAGGAAGCGGTGGTCCTGGCAGTGCTACTGTTCCTGGCGTTCACGGCGGTCCTGACGCTGGGCGGGATGCTTGCGCCGGTGCTGGCGGGAATGGTGCTGGCGTACCTGATGCAGGGGCTGGTCACAGCCTTGGAACGCCTGCGTTTGCCTGGCTCCGTGGCGGTAGGGCTGGTGTTCGCGCTGTTCATGGGGCTGCTTGTGGTGTTCCTCGTGGTCATCGTGCCGTTGCTCTGGCACCAGTTGGTGACCCTGTTCAACGAGCTGCCGGGAATGCTCGCCAAATGGCAATCGCTGTTGTTGCTGCTGCCGGAACGCTACCCGCACCTGGTCTCGGACGAGCAAGTGCTGCAGACCATCGAAGTGGTGCGTGGCGAGATCGGCAAGTTCGGCCAGTGGGCGCTGACGTTTTCGCTGTCCAGCCTGCCGTTGCTGGTGAACATCATGATCTACCTGGTGCTGGTGCCGATCCTGGTGTTTTTCTTTCTCAAGGACCGGGAAATGATCGGACGCTGGGTCCGAGGCTACCTGCCGCGCGAGCGGGCATTGATCACCCGCGTCGCCCAGGAGATGAACCGGCAGATCGCCAACTACATCCGTGGGAAAGTCATCGAGATTTTCATCTGCGGTGGCGTCACGTACATCGGTTTTGTGGCCCTGGGGCTCAACTACGCCGCGTTGCTCGCGTTGCTGGTGGGCATTTCGGTGGTGGTGCCTTACGTCGGCACTGTGGTCGTGACCGTGCCGGTGGCGCTGATCGCACTGTTCCAGTGGGGTTGGAGCGACCAGTTCATCTATCTGATGGCGGTGTACGGGATCATCCAGACGCTGGACGGCAATGTGCTGGTGCCGCTGCTGTTCTCCGAGGCGGTGAACCTGCATCCAGTGGCGATTATCTGCGCGGTGTTGTTGTTTGGCGGGCTGTGGGGCTTCTGGGGGGTGTTCTTTGCGATTCCCCTGGCGACGTTATTCAAGGCGGTGCTGGATGCGTGGCCGAGCAAGGAGCCGGTGGTGGCGCCGTTGCTGTAACTTGAATAATGAAGTGATGCTTAAGGCCTCTTCGCGAGCAGGCTCGCTCCCACACTGGATTTGTGTTGTTAGTCAAAACCCTGTGGGAGCGAGCTTGCTCGCGATAGCGCCAGTAAAGGCAACGAGATTTCAGCCCTTGTTCAAGGCCTGAGCCGCCGCCAACACCGCATCCACATGCCCCGGCACCTTCACGCCACGCCACTCCTGGCGCAGCACGCCATCCTTGTCGATCAGGAAGGTGCTGCGATCAACGCCCAGGTATTCCTTGCCATACAGCTTCTTCAGCTTGATCACGTCGAACAGTTGGCAGACCGTTTCGTCCTTGTCGCTGATCAGCTCGAAGGGGAACTCCTGCTTGCACTTGAAGTTCTCGTGGGACTTGAGGCTGTCCCGCGACACACCGAATATTTCGGTGTTGGCGGCCTGGAATTGCGCATATTGGTCGCGAAAACCCTGGCCCTCGGTGGTGCAACCGGGGGTGCTGTCTTTCGGATAGAAATAAATGACCACCTGTTTGCCTTTCAGGGCGGTGAGGCTGATGGTCTGCCCGCTGGTGGCGGGCGCCTGGAAATCGGTAACTGGCTGGTCGATGGCAACGGCCATGAACGCTTCCTTACATTGGGTTTTGTGGGCGCCACGGTTCGATCAGTGCGTCCAGGTTCATCGCGTCGGCGAAATCCAGGAACTGATCGCGTAGCCAGCTGATCTGGGTGCCGGCCGGCAATGTCACGGTGAACGTGGCGTTGAGCATGGTGCCGCCAGTCTGCGGGGCCTGATAGGTATCGCAGGTCAGGTTTTCCAGCTCGACGTGATGGTCCATGAAGAACTGGCACAGTTCGTTGATGATGTCCGGGCGGTAGGCCGAACTCACATAAGCTACATAGGGCAAGGCCTGGGGACGATTTTCCAGCGCGGCGCTGCGCACCACGTTGACGGTGAAGGCGTGCTTCTTGGCCAGCACCGGCAGGCTGCCCTCCAGGCGCGCCAAGGCGTCCCAGCTGCCGGAAATCTCCAGCACGAGGGCGCTGCATTCGCCATGACGGGTCAGGCGTGAGGTCACGACGGCGCAGCGGTTTTCATGGCTGGCGCGGCACAGGACGTTAGTCAGCTCCATGGGGTTTGCGCCAAGGGCACTGATAACAAGGAATTGTTCGCGGACTGTGGGGGTGGACATGCAGCATTCCTAAAGCGATGAGCGGTCGGTACCTTTGTGCCGCGCGGCACGGTAGCAGCCCTGCGAAAGCGAACGGTTCAAGCCCTCTGCCCGGGTTTCTGCTGCATTGCGGGATCAGCCAATGCTTCAGGACAAACGCAGGATCGGGGCTTGTAGCGACGAAAACGGAGGCTGGGAACCGGCGTGTGAGCTTATCGGTACCGATCAAAGCCTGAAGGGTAGCGAAAACCATCGCCAAGGGGAATGGGAGTTCGCTTGTACAAGCATCTTGGCGCCAGTACCATTACCGCTCTCTTTTTCCGGCAGGAGCGGTTTCATGATTGCGGGCAGTATGGTGGCACTGGTCACACCCATGGATGCACAAGGGCGTCTTGACTGGGCCAGCCTCAGCAAACTCGTGGACTTCCACCTTGAAAACGGCACCCACGCCATCGTCGCCGTCGGTACCACCGGCGAGTCGGCCACCCTTGACGTCAACGAGCACATCGAAGTCATCCGCGCCGTGGTCAAGCAAGTCAATGGCCGCATTCCGGTAATCGCCGGCACCGGCGCCAATTCGACCCGCGAAGCCGTCGAGTTGACCCGTAACGCCAAGGAAGCCGGGGCCGATGCCTGCCTGCTGGTCGTTCCGTACTACAACAGGCCGACCCAGGAAGGCCTGTACCAGCACTTCAAGCACATTGCCGAAGCCGTCGACATCCCACAGATCCTCTATAACGTTCCCGGCCGCACCTCCTGCGACATGCAGGCCGAGACCGTGATCCGCCTGTCCACCGTGCCGAACATCATCGGCATCAAGGAAGCCACTGGCGACCTGACGCGTGCCAAGGCCATCCTCGATGGCGTGAGCGAGGACTTCATCGTCATGTCCGGCGATGATCCGACCGCTGTCGAGCTGATCCTGATGGGCGGCAAGGGCAATATTTCCGTCACCGCCAACGTCGCGCCACGCGACATGGCCGACCTGTGCGAGGCCGCGCTCAAGGGCGACGCCGAGACCGCACGGGCAATCAACGAAAAACTGATGCCGCTGCACAAGGACCTGTTCATCGAAGCCAACCCGATCCCGGTGAAATTCGCCCTGGTCGAAATGGGCCTGATGCACGAAGGCATCCGCCTGCCGCTCACCTGGTTGAGCACTACCTGTCACGAACAGCTGCGGCAGGCCATGCGCCAGTCCGGCGTCCTGGTTTAATTGAGGAACTACACCGCATGAAGCGAATGGCCGGCCTTTCCGCACTTGCCTTGATTATCTCCAGCACCAGTGGCTGTGGATGGATCTGGGGCCCGGATGGTTATTTCCGCGACCGTGGTAGCGATTACCTCGAAGCGCAACAGACTGCACCGATGCAACTGCCACCTGATGTCAGCGTTGCCAAGCGCCTGGATCCGCTGCTGCCGATCCCGCGCAACGTCGCCGACGACAGCGTCAAGGGCGAATACGTTGTCCCGCGCCCACAGCCGCTGTCGGCCGTGGCCGATGCCAGCGACTACACCCTGCAGAAGAGCGGTGATTCGAGCTGGGTCATGGGCCAGCATCCACCGGCCGAAGTCTGGCCCGTGGCAATCCAGTTCTTCCAGGACAACGGTTTCCGCCTGGACGAACAGCGCCCGCAGACCGGCGAGTTCACCACCACCTGGCAGCGCTCCGATGAACTGTCCGCGGCCATGGCCAAGCGCCTGAGCGCCGCCGGCGTCGCAGCCGACAGCGAAACCCGCGTGCGCGTGCGCATCGAGCCGGGCGTGCAGCGCAACACCAGTGAAATCTACGTGGTCAGCGCCGAGCGTCCCGCCGGCAGCACCGCCGACGTGGCTTTCACCAATCGTTCGGTCAATACCAGTCTCGACGCCGCGCTGGTCGACGACATGCTCGCCAGCATGAGCCGTAACGCCGAGCAGGGCGGTTCGGTCTCGATGCTCGCGACCCGTGACTACGACACGCCGAGCCGGGTCAGCCTGAGCGAAGACGGCAGCGGCAACCCGGTGCTCAACGTCGGCTCCGACCTCGACCGCGCCTGGTCGAGCGTTGGCCGCGCGCTGGAGCAGGGCGAATGGCGGGTTGAAGACATCAACCGCAGCCTGGGCCTCTACTACATCAACCTCGCTGAAAAAGCCGAGAAGAAAGACGAGAAGCCTGGCTTCTTCAGCAGCTTGTTCGGCAGTGCGCCGGACAAGGAAGAAATCGAAGCCCGCGCCGAGCGTTACCAGGTTCGCCTGAGCAAGGTCGGCGACAACGTCCAGGTCACCGTCGAGAAAAACATCAACACCGTGGCGCCAGCCGATGTGGCTCGCAAGGTGTTGGGCGTGATTCAGGACAACCTGGGCTGATCCGATGCGTTTTGCCGTTCTCGGCAGCGGTAGCCAGGGGAACGGCACGCTGATAGCCAGTGCTGGCACCTACGTGCTGGTCGATTGCGGTTTCTCCCTGCGGGAAACCGAGAAGCGCCTGTTGCGCCTGGGTGTGCACCCGGCGCAACTGAGCGCGATACTCGTGACCCACGAACATGCCGACCACGTGCATGGCGTGGGTTTGCTGTCTCGGCGCTACAATCTGCCGGTCTACCTCAGTCGCGGGACGTTCGGTGGCCTGCGCAAGCCCATCGAGCCGGCTGGCTTCGTGGCCGGTGGCGAGCAGCTGCGTATCGGTGCCCTGGACATCAGCGTGGTCAGCGTGGCGCACGATGCCCGCGAGCCGACGCAGTATGTGTTCAGTGATGGCGAGCGGCGCTTCGGATTGCTCACCGACCTGGGCTCGTACTGCGACAGGGTGATGGACAGTTATCGGGACCTCGACGCACTGATGATCGAGTCCAACCACTGCCGCGACATGTTGGCGCGAGGGTACTATCCCTACTTCCTGAAGCAACGGGTAGGCGGGGAACACGGACATCTGAACAACCACCAGGCAGCATTCCTGGTGGCCGAGTTGGGCTGGCAAGGCCTGCAACACCTGGTCCTGGCCCATCTGAGCAGCAAGAACAACCTGCCGCAGCTGGCCCGGCAATGTTTCGTCGACACCCTCGGGTGCGACCCGGACTGGCTGCAACTGGCCGATCAAGATTCAGGGCTCGACTGGCGACATATCGCCTAGCCCATCTACTTAGCAAGCGGAGCCCATCATGGAAAAACGTGAAGAACTCTACCGCGGCAAAGCCAAGTCGGTTTACAAGACCGATGACGCTGACCGCTTGATCCTGCTGTTTCGCAACGACACCTCGGCGTTCGACGGCAAGCGCATCGAACAGCTGGACCGCAAGGGCATGGTGAACAACAAGTTCAACGCCTTCATCATGCAGAAGCTCGAAGCCGCCGGCGTGCCGACCCAGTTCGACAAGCTGCTGGGCGACAACGAGTGCCTGGTCAAGAAACTGGACATGATCCCGGTCGAATGCGTCGTGCGTAACTACGCCGCCGGCAGCCTGGTCAAGCGCCTGGGCGTGGAAGAGGGCATGAAGCTCAACCCTTACACGTTCGAGCTGTTCCTGAAGGACGACGCCAAGGGCGACCCGTTCATCAATGAATCCCACGTCGTGGCATTCGGTTGGGGCACCGCCGAGCAACTGGCGCGCATGAAGGAACTGTCGCTCAAGGTCAACGAAGTGCTGACCAAACTGTTCGACGACGCCGGCCTGCTGCTGGTCGACTTCAAACTCGAATTCGGCGTGTTCAGCGACGGCTCCATCGTCCTGGGCGACGAGTTCAGCCCGGACGGCTGCCGCCTCTGGGACAAGGACACCAAGAAGAAGATGGACAAGGACCGCTTCCGCCAAGGCCTCGGTGACGTGATCGAAGCCTACGAAGAAGTCGCCCAACGCCTGGGTGTCCCGCTGTAATCAACGCAAGCATCTGATAGCACGGAAAAAATTTCGCTCGGGGGTTCGCTTCCGGCAAATGTGCTGGTATGATGCGCGCCACTGGAGAGATGCCGGAGTGGCCGAACGGGACGGATTCGAAATCCGTTGTACTGGCGACAGTACCTAGGGTTCAAATCCCTATCTCTCCGCCATTATTGAATACGACTAAGCCCCTGAAATGGTTGAACATTTCAGGGGCTTTTTCGTTTCTGGCGTTTCGTTTAAGGCATTTTTAGGGCATAACGGAGCTAAGCCCATGAAGTATGCGAAAGATTGTCGCTCGCTTCTTCAAAGGTCCTCCTACTACCGTTGAGCTCCTAGGATTCGATGAGCCGCCGATGACTCCAGCAGTTGTGAAAGATAATTCAATGGCTTCGAGCCGTAACGCCCTGAGGTCTTACGGTTCGCTCGCCGCGTAACCCTCTGTTGTCTTGGTTGCTATCTCGCGCTCCGGCCAGGCTGATGTCTTGGCAGGGGAAGCCAGCGGGGTTGCTGCATTCATGAACTCAGCGTTCTGGATGCTCGCGGCACGCTGGTTGGAGGCTGCGGCTTTCAAAGAGACGTTACCCTCTGGGGCAACCATCTGCGGAAAAAAAAGCCCGTATATGGGCTCAGACGCGTTTTTTGGCAGCGTCGTATACTTCGCTGTCGCGACGAGCGCCGACAGCAATGATCAAGACTACGATCGCTTTCCCATCAACTCGATAGACGATGCGTGTATCGCCTGTGCGGATCCGGCGGCAGCCTGCCAGACTGCCGCTTAGGGACTTGCCGCTCTTGTCTGGCTCGCCATTGGCGATCCTTTGCTCGATGACATCAAAGATTCTGTTTGCAGCTGCAGATCCCAGCTGATCGAAATCACCTTCGGTATCTGGGTGATATGTGACTCCCCAAGCCATCGAAAATCCTTAGTCTTTCTTGGCGTATCTCGCACGCATATCAGCGTGAGAAATGGCCGTCTGTGGATTGAAATTAGCCAACCGGTCGCGTGCAGTCGCTTCAATCCGCAGGTCTTCAAGCTCATCAAGCATTTCCTGATAGGCCTCTACATTTAGGATGACGGCTGCCGGTTCATTGTCTTTGAACACGACCAAGCGGTCAGTGGCACGACTCGATACTTCTTTGAGCTTCGCGCTAAAGCCCCTGACCATTGCGGTAACCGATACGGCTTGTTCAGCTCGTTCAAGCAACGCAGCCATGATTTTTCTCCGAAAAAAATATCACGATAACAACGCGCAACATACTAGGATGTGTTTAATAGTATGTTTATACGTACGTACTTACGTACGCGAAGTATTGCGCAATGTGCGGTGCGACACAACCGCCGGTTGCTACGATTATGAACCACTGGTAAATATTCTTTGCTCGGGCGTTTCCTTGAGCCGAGTGAGGGTTGGCTGACCTTTGATGTGATTGAGCGTCCGGCATCGTGGACATTTGATCTGGAGTTCCTGGAAGCCGCTGGCGGTGGCTAGCTTGCGACAGCAATGACCGCAACGTATGTTCTGCATGCAATTCATCCTTGAAATGTTCGTAGCGTTTTCCCGTGGCCGGGTCATTGTGTTTGTGCTTGCATTCGCCGCCACTTCCGGTCAATCGCCCGCTTTGCCGATTGCTCTGTGGCGTATAACCATCGCAATCGCTTCGGCCGGCTCTGACACCTACCGTCACCGCCTTATCCTTGCCAGTCCTCCTATCGCGGTAAGGCAATCGAGGAACCCGTGGCGAGGGAACTTGCTCCCGCTGGGCCGCGCAGCGGCCCTGAAACCTGCCAAATTCGGAGCATCAGGCACACCGCATCCGCCTGTTTACGACTGCTTCGCAGCCGACCGGGAGCAAGCTCCCTCGCCACGGGTGCATCATTTTTTCTTGAGTGATCGGAATTTCTCCTCGCATCGGCGGGGAAGTATCGACGAAGAGAGGTCACCTCTTCTGACCACTCCGAACCTCTCTAGCCAAGGCATTTCAAGACCGCCAATCTTTGTAACAATTAGACTAATGGTCTATAGCTCAAGGCATGGCTGCCGATAGGCAGGTTATCCCCCATGTAAGGAGTGACACCATGCTGCGGTTCTTCGCCGACCTTGGCTTTCGTTGGAAAATCACTCTGCCGATTGCGTTCCTGGCGGTGCTGCTGGTGCTGATGGGGTGGACGGGCATGCGCGGCATCGGTCAGGTGACCGAGTCCAGTACGCAGTTGACCAAGCGCTATCTGCCGGCCATCAGTCTGTTGCTCAATGCCGACCGCGATCTTTATCAGGCCTTTGTGGCCGAGCGCAGTCTGCTGGATGGTCATGCGGATGAGCATATTCAAGCACTGAGTGCCAGTCATGGCGAGAATGCCAAGCAGGCCTATGACCGTGTGCAAAAATATGCCGCGATGCAGCCCGGTGCAGAGGCTCAGGCATTGGTCAGCCAGTTCAATGACAGTTTCGGCAAATGGATGCAGGTTTCGCGGCGGGTCGTCGAGCAGGCGGTAGGCGATCCGCAGGGCGCCAGCGCGCTGAGCTTTGGTGACAGCGAGCGTCTGTTCGAAACCATGCGTGATTCAATCGACAAGCTGGGTGAGCTGGAGGATGCGGCGTCCCATCGCGAGGGTGATGCGGCCATCGCCAATGGCGAGGCAGTCGGCGTGCAGCAGGGCGTTATTCTGTTGGTTGGCCTGCTCGGTTGCGTCTTGGTTCTGGTTGCCTTGCCGCTCGTGGTGCTGAGCCCGATGCGCCGCTTGTTGCACCGCGTCGAGCAAATCGCAGAGGGCGGCGGCGATCTCAAGGGGCGCCTTGAAGTGCGTTCGGCTGACGAACTGGGGCAGCTTGGCAGCGCGTTCAACCGTTTCCTCGACAAGCTGCAGCCGCTGATTGCCGAGGTCGGACGGGTGACCGGGGAAGTGGACTCGGCAGCCCGGGCCATGGCTGCTATGGCCGCGACGAATGACCGACTGATCAGCAGCGAGCACGCGGCGCTCGACCAGGTCAGCACCGCCGCGACGCAGATGAGCGCCGCTGTGCATGAGGTTGCTCATAACGCCGTGAGCGCCTCGGACGCCGCGCAGCAGGCTACCAGCCAATCGCGCGACGGCGCGGAGGTGGTCAGCAGCACGATCGAGTCGATCCGCCAACTGGCTCACGAAGTGGAAAGTGCCTCGGGCACCATCGAGGCATTGGCCCAGGAAACGTCCAGTATCGGTGCGGTGCTGGAGGTGATCCGTGGCATCGCCGAGCAGACCAACCTGCTGGCGCTGAACGCCGCCATCGAGGCTGCGCGTGCCGGCGAACAGGGCCGTGGTTTTGCCGTGGTGGCCGATGAGGTCAGGGCGCTGGCGGCGCGTACCCAGGATTCGACCAAGGATATCCAGGTCCGCATCGAGCGCTTGCAAAGCGGTGTCGCCAAGGCCGTGCAGGCCATGCAGGTCGGCAGCAGCAAGGCGCGGGACAGCGTCGAGCGCGCCGCCGGTGTCGACCAGGTGCTCAGTGGCACTGGCGGGTCGATCCAGCGGATCAATGACATGGCCGCGCAGATCGCCAATGCCTGTGAAGAGCAGAGCAGCGTGACCGAGGAGATCGCTCGCAACATTTCCGATATTCGTGACCTGTCCAACGAAGCGGCGGCGAACTCCGCCCAAAGCATGCACGCGAGCCAGCAGCTGTCGAACCTGTCTAGGAACCTGGCAGAGCTGACCGGCCGTTTCCGGACCTGAGCAGGTTGCGCTCGTGTCCACCGCTGATCTTTTGCGAGCATTGCATCAGGACGGTTTTGTCCTGATGCCCGGTGTGTTGAGCGCCACGCAAATCACCGAAGTACGCCAGGCCATCGACCAACTGAAACCCCACCACTGGGACTACAGCGGCGTCATCGATCATTACAAATGCGTCTTCAATCGAGACCCGTTCTGGCTACCGTATCTGGAGGTGGGCGGGGTGATCGAGCTGGCCGAGGCGGCGTTGGGCGAGGATTGCCACATCATTGGGCAGACCGCCTGGCGCTGCCATCCCGGTTTTGTCGGCGCTGCGCTGCACCTGGATTACTTGCCGATGCAGCTGCCCACCAGCCTGTTGGCCGAGCCTTCTTTTGATCTGCCGATGCAGGTTTTCACCGCACAGTTCTACCTTGATGACATCGACGCCGACTTGAGCCCGACGCGAGTCATTCCCGGCAGCCACAAGGCGGGGCGGGCGCCGATGGCCGGCGAAACGCAGTGGCAGGGGCGCTCGGCAAAACCGGTGCTGTGCCAGGCGGGTGATGTGCTGATATTGCGCAGCGAGCTGTGGCACGCCGGCAGTGACAACCGGACCGCCGACCGCACCCGCTACATGTTCCAGGTGCATTATGGCCGGCGGATGGTCGCGCAGAAGTTTTCACCTTACCTGCACTGGCAATTCAATCTCGCGGTGCTGGCCGCCGCGACACCTCGCCAACGGCGGTTGTTGGGCGACCATCAGGAGGCGGAATACGATTGAGCCTGGCTCGGTCAGATCCAGACGTCATTGATCGCGGTTCGCGCATTCACTTGTTCGCCGGTGTTGATGACTCCCCGCGGTTCGATCAGCAACAGTTTCACTTCCTGCGCGGCACTGGGCTTGTGCTCGACGCCTTGCTTGACGACGTACATCTCGCCTGGGCCGATCAGCACCGCGCCATCGCGAAAGTCGATACGAAGTTCACCGTCCAGCACGATGAAGGTTTCATCCGTGTCGGCGTGGGTGTGCCAGATGAAATCGCCTTCGAGGCGGACGATCTTGAACTGGTAGTCATTCATTTCAGCCACGACTTTCGGTGCCCACTGATCGTGGAACAGTGTGTACTTCTGCGCGAAGTTGATTGGGGAATATCGAGTCATCCTGGCGTGCTCCTCTGTGGTTGATGAGCCGCACCTTAGCGCTGGGGATAGCTTGGGTATTGGATGATCGTGCAGCTTTTCGCGCTACGCCGTGCGTGCCGCTAGCGCAGCATTTTCAGCCAGCGTGCCGGTGAAATGCCAAAGGCCTGGGTGTGCAGCCGGGTCATGTGGCTCTGGTCGAAAAAGCCGCAGGCCAATGCGGCTTCGCTCAGCGGCATGCCATGCAGCACGAGGCGACGGGCTTCATTCAATCGACGCTGGGTGATGTAGCGATAGGGGCTGGTGCCGTACAGGGCGCGAAAGTCCCGGGACAGGCTCCATCGGTCCCGGCCGCTGGCCTGCACGAGGTCATCCAGGGTAATGGCCTGATCAAGGGCATCATGAATGAACAGGCGCGCGCGCTCCGCTGCCGGGTAGTCAAGCAGGCGGCGTCCGCGCTGGTTACCTGCCGCGTCAGCCAGTGCCTGGGCCACGTCGTAGAGGGCATCGTCTTCCTCCAGCGGATCGAGGTGATGCCCGAGGCTGCCCAAGAGCCTGCGAGTCGCAACGTTGAGCCGGGAATCGTTCGACAACCCGCCTTCGATGAAAGGCAATGGCCGGCCGCCCAACACCTGCTGGATCAATGACGGTTCGATGTAGGCCATTCGATAATGAAAACCATCGCTTGTCCCCGCCTCGCCGTCATGGACTTCGTCCGGGTGCAGCACGATGGTTCCGCCGGGCTGGCTATGACGTTTGCTCTGCCGGTAGTTGAAGCTCTGGACCCCGGCGAGCGTGAACCCGATGGCATAGGTGTCATGCCGGTGGGCGCTATAGCCGTGCCCACTGAAGTAGGCTTCGATGCGCTCCAGCTTCTTCGATTCGGGCGCGCGCAGCAGCCAGTCGCGACGGTCACCAGGTTGGGTCATGGAAGGTCGGCTCTCGCTTTTGTCTGCATACGATACCTGTCCGGCACGACCCATCACAGCGGCGGCTTGTAGTTCAGGGAAAGCTGCTCATCGAGCAGCTTCGGGTGATACGAATGGACGCCTTCAGATTTCCTTTACAGGCGTCTCGCATTGGGCGGTTTTGATCAATCCGATGACGTGAAGGCAGTCCGCCTTGTTCACGTAGGATTCACCGCTGGCGATGGTTTCGTGGTTGCCGGCTCGCAGGCGCCAGCGCCATTGACCTTGTCCTGTGGTCGGGGTCCCTCGGGTCTGTCGATAGATTTCAAAGTACATCGGTTCGCTCCATGCGATTAACGGATTCAGGACATGCTTGAACATGTCCTGGCAAGCCTAGCCAAGCTGGAATTTTTCGCTAATGGGAATACGTTTCCAATGATTGTGAGATATTTCCGCACATTGCAGCGCTTGCTTGATCCGACCGGAACCAGGAGCAATGGATGAACCGCAACGAATTGCGCAAGGCCGACATCAACCTGATGGTGGTTTTCGAAACGCTGATGCTTGAGCGTAACGTGACACGGGCGGCGGAAAAGCTGTTCCTCGGCCAGCCAACCATCAGCTCTGCCCTGAATCGCTTGCGCACGCTGTTCAACGACCCGTTGTTCATTCGCGTCGGGCATCGCATGGAGCCCACCGCGCGGGCCGAGGAAATCATCCAGCACCTTTCGCCGGCGCTGGATTCGCTGTCGGTGGCCTTGAGCCTGACCCATGATTTCGACCCCTCCAGCAGTGCCATGACGTTTCGCATCGGGCTGTCCGACGATGTCGAGTTCGGCCTCTTGCCGCCGCTGTTGCGCAGTTTGCGGCAGGAGGCGCCGCAGATCGTGTTCGTGGTCCAGCATGTCGATTACTGGCGTATCCCCGATTTGCTGGCCTCGGGCGATATCACTGTCGGCATCAGCCAGACCCGTGGGCTGCCGGCCAATGCCAAGCGCAAGCTGTTGCGACATATCCAGCCCTGCGTGTTGCGCGCCGATGCCTCGGATACCCCGCTGACCCTGGATGAATACTGTTCGCGGCCCCACGTGCTGGTTTCCCATACCGCCAACATCGCCGGGTTTGCTGACGAATGGCTGGCCGAGATCGGTCGCAAGCGCCAGGTAGTGCTGTCGGTGCCGCAGTACAGCGCGCTGCCGGCGTTGCTGGCTGGCACCGACCTGATCGCCAGCCTGCCGGACTACACCGCCACCGCCATGGCCGCTTCCGGCCAGGTGTTCTGCGAACCCTTTCCCTTCAAGACACCGACCCTGGACCTCTCCATGGTCTGGCTGAGCCATGTCGACAATGACCCGGCCGAGCGCTGGCTGCGGTCCCGCCTGGAGGCTTTCATGAGCGAGCGCGCCGGCTTGCTCGACGAAACAAAACCTGCCTGAAACTGCAAAGTCGAGGTATGGTTGCGCCGACTGTCATCCCAACATCATCTTTTCGAAACGGAGTCGAACACATGCCTCACTTGCACATGGAGTACACCGCCAACCTGACCGAGCTGAACGCCGACGTCGCGCTGTTGCGCATGAACAACGCACTGGTGGCATCCGGTCAGTTCGCCGCCGAGTTCGACATCAAGAGCCGGGCCGTGAAAATCGATACGTTTCGCGTCGGCACCGGCATGGGGGAGCGTGGGTTCGTGCATGTGAAGCTGGCTTTGCTGAGCGGTCGTTCGCCGGAAATCAAGAAGCAGCTGGCCGATAGCCTGCTGGCGGTGATCCAGGATCTTGGCCCATGGCCCGTCGGCGTCAGCGTACAGCTGTGTGTGGAAGTCCTCGATATCGACCGCGGCCCCTACGCCAAGGCCGCCATCGGTCTTTGAAGTTCAAGCGAGGTCTTGCCCAGGACAGGCCTTGACGATCTGTTCACGCAGCCAGGCGTTGGCGCTGTCCTGATCGGCCGCAAGGCTCCATTGCATGTCCAGGGTAAAGCCCGGCAAACCCGCCGGCGCCGGGCAGTGCTGGAATGTCGCTGCGCTGGCCAGCAATTGCTGGATGCGACGGGGCAGGGTCAGGAGGAAATCGGTACCGGTGATCATCTTCAACGCCGCGCCGTAACTGTTGGCCCGTGCGGCGATCTGCCGTTGCCGGGCCTGGCGCGTCAGCCAGCCATCCACCATGTTGGTGGGCGACGCCCAAGGCGTGGGAAAAACGTGTCGACGCTGTACGAACGCTTCGATGCTCAACGGCGATTCCAGCGGAGCCGACCGTTTGTCTGTCACGCAGACCAGTTCTTCTTCCAGCAGGCGTTGGGTCTTGAGATCGGCATGGCTGCTGTGGAAATGAGGGCCGAAACAGATCACCAGGTCCAGGCTGCCGTCACGCAAATCATCAACGGGAATATCGGCCCCGAGCCTGTGCACGTTCACCACGACGGGCAGGTCTGCATGATCGAAGCCTTGCAGCAGTTGTGGCAGGAGCAGCTGTTCAAAGTATTCCGGTGCGCAAATCTCGAAGGTCACGGCCTGCCGGGTCGGATCAAAGGCCGGCGTGCCGGCATGGCAGCGGTTGATGCTTTGCAAGATGCTGCGCACATGCTCGTGCATGCCTTCGGCCTTGAAGGTGGGGCGCATGCCGGTCCGGGTGTTGATGAACAGCTCGTCGTCAAAGCAGGCCCGCAGCTTTTTCAGGCTGTAGCTGACCGTTGACTGGCTGACGCAGAGGATTTCCGCCACGCCGGTGACGCTGCCTTGCTCGAATACGGCGCTGAACACCATGAGGTCCTGCATGTCGAGCTTTCTGAGGGTGTTGCTGTTCAGCATCCGTTCTGTCTCTCGCTGTGCTCCTTGCGCGGGGCGTGCGCAAACAGGTTTTGATCCTAACGGAACGAGCGTGTGCAGAGAATGCCGGTCGCTGCTTTTCCCGCCGGCAAGACTGTGTTCAGCCAGCATGGCGAAGACGATTGTTTAGCCGACGCCAACGCAGACTCCATCAAATCCTGGTTTAACAGCCCCTGGCGTCATGGGAGGCTCGTGTCGAATGTTTTTCCGTGATGCTCCTATGGACGGTTGGCCTGTCGCATTTCAATACCCGCCGTGCGCCGCCATCGTCCTGGTCGGCGCGCAACCGCCCGCCGTGCCTCCAGCATCCTTTGCGCTGCCCTGCGAACTGGCGTTCTGGGCCCTCTGGCATTGTCGCCACGCACGTCCTCCGGATGGCCGTATCTCCTGTTGATTCCTTGAACCGTGCTCGTTGATAGCGAGCACAGGATGACGGTGCCTGATCGCCCGTCCGACACGAAAATACGAGCATTCCCATGAGTCTTGTCGAATCTTCTTTTGCCTCCGTGCAACAAGCCCAGGCGTTCCTGGCACAGAATCCGGATATCGAGCTGTTCGAATTGTTTATCGTGGATAACAACGGTGTGCCTCGGGGCAAGTGGCTGCATCGGGACGAACTGCTCGCGGTCTACCAGAGTGGCCGGCCGCTGCCGAGTACAATCCTCGGGCTGACGCTCAAGGGCGACGATGTTGAGAACTCTGGCCTGGTCTGGGACGTCGGTGATATCGATTGTCGTGCCTACCCCATCAGCGGCAGCTTGCAGCGCATGCCGTGGCGGCGGATTCCTACCGCCGCCGTGCAAGTCGGCATGCATCCCCGGGAGGGTATGCCGGCAGCCATTGCCGATCCGCGCTATCTGCTCAGTCGGGTGATCGAAGCCTTGCAGACGCAGGGTTATTACCCGGTAATGGCGGCGGAGCTGGAGTTCTACCTGCTGGATGCGCAACGGGACAGCGAGGGGCGGCCGCAACCGGCGCGGGACGCAGATGGGAGCAGGCCGCGTTCCACCCAGGTCTATGGTTTGCGTGAGCTGGAGCAGATCGAGCCGTTCCTGGCGGATCTTTATGCGGCCTGCAAGCTGCAGGGGATCCCGGCCCGTACGGCCATTTCCGAATACGCGCCGGGGCAGGTCGAGATCACCCTCGAACACCGCACCGATGCCCTGCAAGCCATGGATGACGCAGTGCGCTACAAACGGCTGGTCAAGGGCGTGGCGCACCAGCACGGCATGGCGGCCTGTTTCATGGCCAAGCCGTTCGATCACCTGGCGGGTTCCGGCATGCACATGCATGTCAGTCTCGCCGATGGGGAGGGCAATAACCTGTTTGCCAGCGAAGCCGCCGACGGCACGCCGTTGCTGCGTCATGCGGTGGGCGGGATGCTCGCGACCTTGCTCGATTCGCTGCTGTTGTTTTGCCCTAACGCCAATTCCTACCGCCGTTTCCAAAGCCACAGCTACGCGCCGCTGGCTGCGACCTGGGGCGTGGACAACCGCACCGTCAGCCTGAGAGTCCCGGGTGGCCCGGCCTTTTCTCGGCACATCGAACACCGTATCTGTGGTGCCGATGCCAATCCGTACCTGGCCGCAGCGGCGATCCTGACCGGTATCCATCGGGGCATACGCGAACAGAGCGATCCCGGAGCGCCTGTCGAGGGCAACGGATACGCCCAGGCGAGCCAATTGTTACCCACCGACTGGCTGACCACCTTACGTGCCCTTGAATCTTCGACGTGGGCGCGGGAAGCGTTGGGGAATGAATTCCTTGGCGTCTACCTGGCGGTCAAGCGTGCCGAATATCGCCAGTTCATGGGCGAGGTCGGCGAGCAGGATTGGCGTTGGTACCTGAACCAGGCCTGAAGTGTTTTGAAGTGGCTGTTGAAAAATTATTTAACAGCAACTTTTTCACGAAAAATTGATGGTGGGCTGCCTAAAGTTTGTGTTGCCGTAGCAAATGAATTTTTCACATTTGCCTACGGCAGGTCTTTTTAAAGAGCAACTTTCAGGAAGTTTCCAACCCTCATGCTGACTATTAAAGCCGTGCGCCCCGAGTGGGTGACGCTGGTCGCCAGTGCCTTTTTGTTAGTGGGCTTCAACGCCATTCTCTGGCAACACCTGCTCGCCATCACGGCGGCGGACGGACACGGTATGTTGCTGTGCGTGGCGTTTGCCGTAATGGTGTTCTGCGCGTTCAACCTGGTGCTGACACTGGTGGCGTTCCGTCCGCTGCTCAAGCCGTTATTGATGCTGTTGTTCATGATCAGCGCCGGGGTCGCTTATTTCATGGCCCAATACGGTGTTTTGGTCGATGCCGGCATGTTGCGTAACTTTGCCGAAACCAATGCCACGGAAGTGCGTGACCTGTTGTCGTTAAAGTTGTTTGGCTACCTTTTACTATTAGGTGTACTGCCTGCATGGTTATTGCTCAAGACGCCGATAAGTTATCGTCGCTGGCCCAGGGAATTATTAAGCAAGTTGCTCGTCGGCGTCGTCTCGGCTGCGCTGTTGGGCGGGGTTGCCCTGATCAATTACCAAGGGTTGTCTTCGCTGTTTCGCAATCATCACGAGTTGCATCTGATGGTGGTGCCGAGCAACTACATCGGCGCCTCGATCGGCTACTTGCGCGAGCAGGTCGCCTCGGCCAAGCAGCCGTTCATTACATTGGGCGAGGATGCGCAGCGCAACCCGGCCTGGCAAACCCATGGGCGCAAATCCCTGACGGTGCTGGTGGTGGGCGAGAGCGCGCGTGCGGAGAACTTCGGCATTCTTGGCTATCACCGCGATACCACGCCGCAGTTGGATAAAGAGGCCGGCCTGATTGCCTTTACCGACGTGCATTCCTGCGGCACCGAGACCGCCGTGTCGGTGCCGTGCATGTTTTCCAACATGGGCCGCAAGAACTACGACGCGAGCAAGGCCAAGAACGAAGAGGGCCTGCTGGATGTGCTCAAGCGCGCCGGACTGGAAGTGATCTGGCGCGACAACCAGTCCGGCTGCAAAGGCACCTGTGATCGGGTTGCGGTGCAGGACGTCAGTAATCTCAAGGACCCGGCCCTGTGTGCCAACAGTGAATGCCGCGATGAGATCCTGCTCCAGGGTCTGCAGCAATTCATCGATACCCTCGACAAGGACACCGTGCTGGTGTTGCACCAGATGGGCAGTCACGGGCCGGAATACTTCAAGCGTTATCCCAAGGCGTACGAGCATTTCACCCCGGTGTGTGAAAGCAACGCGTTGAACAATTGCAGCCGCGAAAGCATCGTCAACGGCTACGACAATACGCTGGTGTACACCGACCATGTGCTGTCGACCCTGATTGACCTGCTGCGGGTAAATCAGGACAAGGTCGACACGGCCATGCTGTACCTGTCGGACCATGGCGAGTCGCTTGGCGAATACAACCTGTTCCTCCATGGCACACCTTATATGCTCGCTCCGGAGCAACAGAAGCATGTGGCGATGCTGGCCTGGTTCTCCGACGGTTATCAGAAAGCTTTCTCGGTCGATACGCATTGCCTGCAACTGAGTCGGGACAAACCCCTCAGCCAGGACAACCTGTTTCATTCGATGCTCGGGCTGCTGGAGGTCAACAGCAAGGTCTACAACCAGGAGCTGGACATGTTTGCCGGTTGTCGCGGCGCGGTCATCGACGGCGTGTTGGCCCGTGAGTAGAAGTTTCCTACACCTTTTTTTCACGCGGCACTGTTTAAGCTGTTGCTCACTTATTTTCACTGAGCTGTGAGTATGCCCGGGCAATCCCCATCCACCGTCGAGCTTGAATTCACCCGACAGCACGAGCAGGAGCATGCGCAAACGTGCCGCCAACCGGCGCCTCGGCGGTTGCGCCTGGTGTTCTGGCGTGACGAGCAGCTGGTGCGCAACGCTCTGAAGGCCGCCGGCGAGCCCGGCCTGGTGCTGGATGTGGCGTGCGGGGCGGGGCGCTTCTGGCCGGTGCTGGCCGAACATGCCAACCGGGTGATCCTGGCGGCGGACCCGTCGCCGCAAATGCTTGATCACGCGCTCGCCCACCACGACGAAGCGTTACTTGAGCGGGTCAGGACCTTCCCGAGTTCCGCGTTCACCCTCGGGCTATCCGCGAACGCGGTGGACTGTATTTTTTGTCTGCAACTGTTTCTGCATGTCCAGGCCAGCGAGCATCGCCTGGCGTTGTTGCGCGAATTCCATCGGGTCAGCCGCGACACAGTGATCGTGTCGGTCCAGATCGAGGGTCGGCTGAGAACCGGCCAGCCGCCGCCCAGGCGCTTGGTCGACCGGGCCCGGGTCGAAGCCGAGTTTATCGAGGCTGGTTTCAGCGTGCAGTGGTATCAGGATTTCCTGCCCGGTTTTGCGTTGAAGCGAGTTTATGTATTACGTAAGACCAGTTAACCGCTGATGTAGGACTATTCTTGCGTTTGCGCAGGCGATTTCTCTAAAGCTCTTGCTCCGTAGATGCTCGCAATCGCCGACGGCGATATATACTGCGCGCCATTCTTCAAGGGAGAGCCGTGTGGCCATCGATATTCACTGGATTCGCGACAACGATAGCCTCGGTCGGTTTTGCGCCGAATGGCAACAGTTGCCATTCGTCGCCCTCGACACCGAATTCATGCGGGTCGACACCTTTTATCCCATCGCAGGCTTGCTGCAGATCGGTGACGGTAAAAGCGCCTACCTGATCGACCCATTGACCATCGATGACTGGCAACCGTTGGCTGCGCTGCTGGAGAACCCGGCAGTGCTCAAGGTGTTGCATGCCTGCAGCGAGGATCTGGAAGTCTTGCTGCGCCTGACGGGCAGCCTGCCCGCGCCGCTGTTCGACACCCAGCTGGCCGCCGCTTACCTGAACCTGGGCTTTTCGATGGGTTACTCGCGGCTGGTGCAGGAAGTGCTGGGTATCGAGTTGCCCAAGGGCGAGACCCGTTCCGACTGGTTGCAGCGGCCCCTTTCCGAGACGCAGATCAGCTACGCCGCCGAGGATGCCGTGCACCTGGCGGAAGTTTTCGTCGAGTTGCGCCCGAAGCTTTCCGATGAAAAGTACGCCTGGGTATTGGAGGATGGCGCCGAGCTGGTGGCCAACCTGCGACGTGAAATCGACCCGTATGAGGTCTACCGCGACGCCAAGCTGGCCTGGAAACTCTCCCGAGCGCAATTGGCCGTGCTGCGCGAGCTTTACGCCTGGCGTGAACGCGAGGCGCGAGCCCGTGACCTGCCACGTAACCGCATCCTCCGCGAGCATTCGCTGTGGCCCCTGGCCCGCACGCAGCCGGATAACCTCGGCGCGCTGGCAAAAATAGAAGACATGCACCCGCGCACGGTGCGTCAGGACGGCGAGTTCCTGCTGGACCTGATCAAGCGTGCCGGCAGCGTGCCGCCCGAACAATGGCCGCCCGCCGTGGCTGAGCCGCTGCCCATCGAGGCCGCGGCGCTGCTCAAGCGCCTCAAGGCGCTGGGCCAGGCTGAAGCCGAGCGCCTGGGCATTGCTCCTGAATTGATGCTTCGCAAGAAAACCCTCGAAGCCCTGATCAAGAGCGGCTACCCCGAGGGACCTTACCAACTGCCCGATTCGCTGCGTGGCTGGCGCCGCGAGTTGATGGGCCAGGCGCTGCTCGACAGCCTGGCCACCGCCGGAGAACAGCCTTGAAACGTATCTGCTCCATCTACCGAAGCTCGAAGAAAAACGAGATGTACCTGTATGTGCTCAAGAGCGAGGCATTGGCCCGTGTGCCTGAGCCATTGATGGCGGCCTTCGGCAAGGCGATCCATGCCTTCGACCTGGTTCTGAGCCCGGAGCGGCAATTGTCCCGCGAAGACATCAACAAGGTGCTTGAGAACCTCGATACGCAGGGTTATCACCTGCAGATGCCACCGGCAGAGGACGAGTACATCGAGCATTTGCCCGAAGAGTTGCTGCGCCGCAACGACCCGGTCTGATTGCCTTGGGCGTCCGTCCTGGGGGCTCTCGAAACACTGGAATGATTATCGGGATGGCCGCGAAGATGGAGCAACACTCTGTCGGCGGTCGTTTGCACTGTTTTTGAAAGGTTTGATTCATGCGCGTTCTGATTGCCGAACACGACCACGCGATGTATGCCCAGCTCCTGCGCCAGGCTGCAGCCGATATCGAAATCCTGACCAGCGGCGACTCCGCTGAACTGTCACGCCTGGCCGCCGATTGCCCGGTCTGGCTCGGCCAGCCGGACCTGCTGGCAACCTTGTTGCGTCAGGGCCACAAGCCCCGTTGGCTGCAATCGACCTGGGCGGGCATCACGCCGCTGCTGGCCGAGGGCCTGACCCGTGACTACCGCCTGACCCGTGCGGTGGGAATTTTTGGCCAGGTCATGGCCGAATATGTGCTCACCTACATGCTCGGGCATGAGCGCGAAGTCCTGGCGCGCCTGGTCAGCCAGGTGGAGCGCAAATGGGACAATCGCCAGAGCCAGAGCCTGGCGGGGCGCAAGGTATTGATCGTCGGGACCGGCGATATCGGTTGCCGCGTGGCTGAGTTCCTGGTGCCATTTGGCGTGCAGTTGTACGGCATCGCCAGTGAAGCTCGGGAATTGGCGCCGTTTATTGAAGTGGGCGCGTTGCAGGACTTGCCCCGTCTGGTGGGCGAGGTGGACTACGTGATCAACCTGTTGCCGAATACACCGGACACTCACGATATCTACGACGCGGCGTTGTTCAGGCAATTCAAACCCACCGGGCTGTTCATCAATGTCGGCCGTGGCGTGGCTGTGGTCGATGCAGACCTGGTGCAAGCGTTGCAGGACGGGCACCTGGCCGGTGCGGTAATCGACGTGTGCCGCCAGGAGCCGTTGCCGCAGCGCCACCCGTTCTGGACCGCCTGGGGACTGTTGCTGACCGGCCACAGCTCGGCACCGACGT
The DNA here is from genome assembly GCF_030687895.1 of Pseudomonas sp. FP198. NCBI lineage: Bacteria > Pseudomonadati > Pseudomonadota > Gammaproteobacteria > Pseudomonadales > Pseudomonadaceae > Pseudomonas > Pseudomonas sp. FP198. The sequence goes on along the minus strand of NZ_CP117452.1, from coordinate 4,285,512 downwards.
CGCCGCCGATGATGGTGCAGTTGTTCCTGGAGAACCTGCGAGCCTATGAGGCCGGCGAAGCGTTGCGCGGGGAAGTGGATTTCAGTCGGGGTTACTGATCCCGTGCGCAACACTGCGGTAATGCCATTTACTCAAGGTGTGTGAACCATCGTGGCGAGGGAGCTTGCTCCCGCTCGGCTGCGCAGCAGTCGTAAAAGCTGTCAGCCGTTGCCTGGTGCATCGTGTCGAATTGTTTGGGGCTGCTTCGCAGCCCAGCGGGAGCAAGCTCCCTCGCCACAGGTTCAGTGCCAGTCTCAAGTGCGCGCAGTGGCTCATGGATCAGAGGGTGAAATCACCCTCGGCCACCAGCTCGCTCAACGGCCGGCGCGGGCTCGGCACTTCGCGGGCCTGGAGGTAGTCGGCCAGCGTCGATTTGTCTCCCAGCTTGCCAATCGCCACGGCCGCGTGCACGGCGTAGCCGTCGGGAATCTTCAGTTCCTTGCGTGTCAGCTCCTGGTCGAAGCCGGCCATGCCATGGGTGTGCCAGCCGCTGAGGCTCGCTTGCAGCGCCAGGTGGCCCCAGGCCGCGCCCGTGTCGAAGGTGTGGCACTGGGCCGGGGTTTCCTCGGTGGCGCCGGGCACCGCGAAGGTGGTTTTCGAGGCGATGATCACCAGCGCCGAGGCGTGTTGGGCCCAGCCACGGTTGAATTCGTTGAGCAAGCCCAGGTAACGCTCCCAGTTCGGCGTGTCGCGACGCGCATACAGGAAACGCCAGGGCTGTGAGTTATAGGCCGAAGGCGCCCAGCGCGCGGCTTCGAAGAAGCTCAGCAGGGTTTCTTCGGAAATACTTTCAGCGATGAAAGCGCGAGGCGACCAGCGTTCGATGAACTGGGGATGGATGGCGTATTCGGCAATGCGGGGATTGGCACTCATGGGCTTACCTTGGCTGGGATCGGGAACGTGATGAAGCAACCTACGTCCAGGCGCCCGGACTGACAAGCCCCCTTGTACCGGCAGTCGCCAATGCTTGGCCTCAAGAGGCCCCGGCACTAGACTGTCGGCCTTTTCACCACGTGATGTTGATGCTTGAGCCATGGCCGCCAAAGTCGAACCGTTCTGGATACGCAAAACCCTCGATCAGCTCGATTCACAGGAGTGGGAATCGCTGTGCGACGGCTGTGGCCTGTGCTGCCTGCAAAAGCTCGAAGACGAAGACGACAACAGCGTCTACTACACGCGCATCGCCTGCAAGTTGCTCGACCTGAAGACGTGTCAGTGCACCGATTACCCCAATCGTCGCGACTTTGTTCCTGATTGCATCCAGCTCACGCCAGGCAAGGCCGATGAGTTCAAATGGTTGCCGCCGACCTGCGGCTATCGCCTGGTCAGCGAGGGCAAGGACCTGCCGCTGTGGCACCATTTGGTCTGCGGCGACCGCGACGCGGTGCACCACGAACGCATTTCCCAATCCGGGCGCATGCTCGCCGAAGGCAGCGTGGCTGAAGAGGATTGGGAAGATCACCTGATTTTCCGCGCTGGCTGAAACACCCGCCATCGCACCCCAGGAGAACCCATGGCTGCAGGATTGAAACGGATGCTGGCGGCCGGGCTGCTGGCAGTGAGCGGACCGCTGTGGGCGGCGCAGAAAGTCGATCTGGATTATCACGTCCACCTGTTGCCGCAGAGCGACCAGGCCGAAGTGCGCCTGACGCTGGCGCGGGGCTCGGCGGTGCGCAGCCTGGATTTCGATCTTGGGAGCGATGGTCGCTACAGTGATTTCAAAGCCGACGGCCAGTGGCAACTCATTCCCGGGCACGAAGCTCGGGGCGTCTGGCGCCCAGCCGCCGACAAGGCGAGCCTGACTTATCGCGTCCGCCTCAGCGAGTCGCGCAAGAACGGCTCCTTTGAGACCCGCATGACCCCCGGATGGGCGCTGCTGCGCGGTGATGACCTGGTACCGCCAGCCAGGCTGGATCAGCAGGACGGCACTGAACTGGTGTCACGCCTGGAATTCGAATTGCCGGGTGGCTGGCAAAGCATCGAGACGCCCTGGCCGCGTATCGGCAAGCAGCGTTTTCGCATCGACAACCCTTCGCGCCTGTTCGACCGGCCGACGGGCTGGATGCTGGCCGGCAAGCTCGGCAGCCGCCGCACGCGCCTGGGCGAGACCGAAGTGACCGTGGCTTCGCCGCGAGGCCAGGGCATGCGGCGGATGGACGTGCTGACGCTGCTGACCTTCGTCTGGCCGCAGGTGCAGGCAATTGTGCCGCGCCATCCGGCCAAGCTGTTGATCATTGGCGCGGGCGATCCGATGTGGCGTGGCGCCCAGGGCGGCCATGAATCGATTTACCTGCACAGCCGTCCGGCACTGGTCAGCGAACGGGGCAGCAGCCCGTTACTGCGCGAGTTGGTCCAGGTGCTGGCGCGCATCAACGATCATGATCGCAGCGACTGGATCAGCGAAGGGCTCAACGAGTATTACGCCATCGAATTGCTGCGCCGAGCCGGCGGCATGAGCGACGAGCGTTACCAGGCATTGAATGATCGACTCGCCCGGGACAGCAAGGGCGTCACGACGTTGCGTGGCGAACAGGTGAGCCCTGCAATGGTATCCAAGGCGGTGCTGCTGTTGCAGGAGCTGGATCGGGAAATTCGCCTGAAAACCCGCAACAAGCGTTCGCTGGATGATGTGCTGCAAGGGGCGATGCGGTTGGAAACCGTCGACACCGAGGAGTTTGTGAAGCTCAGTGAAAGTGTCCTGGGTGGGGCTTCCGCTGTGCTGGATAGCCGGTTACTCCAGTGACATCGCCATCGCGAGCAAGCTCGCTCCCACATTGATCGAGTCGTACACAAATAGGGTGTCCACTGAAGATCCAGTGTGGGAGCGAGCTTGCTCGCGATGGCGTTCCGACGATGAGGCCATCAGCCTCAGCGCAAAAATCAGAGCCCAGCCTTCGGCGAAACCAACGAATCATTCCCCGTCACCGTAGCCGTGCCGGTCGCCGCCTCGGCATTGGCTTTCATGCGGCTCAGTTCATCGCCGGCCTGCTCGATCCGGGCGCGGGCGTCGTGCAGGTGCTGACGATTTTTTTCCAGCAGGGTCTTGGCCGAACAATGCCCGGTGATGCCGCGGGCCAGGGCCATGCCGCCGATTGCCAGTTGGGCCAGGCCGATCACACCGCCGCGGCGCAAGCCCTTGCCCATCATCAGCACCCCACCGGCCAGTGACCCAATGCGCTCCCAGCCGTGCACATTCTGCGGGCTGCGGGTTTGGAAAGGGGTGGTCTCAACCGGCCCGAACGGATTGTTGTCGCTCATGATCTGTCTCCAGTGTGGGGATGTGTATAAAGCTGACTGCCAGAGCGAATCCGTCGTTCCATGGAATTTCCCGCCGGTCAGCGAAATTGCGGCCCCGATCGGGTGTTGTTGCCTTTGGTCATGCGGTCGTAGAGCACGACATTGACCGTAGCGGCCAGGTTCATGCAGCCGTTGGTGGGGATATAGATCACGTCTTCGCACCAGTCGCGGATGTCCTTGTCCAAGGAACCGTCTTCCGGGCCGAAGATGTACAGGGCCCGGTCTGGATGGGTGTATTCGGGCAAGGGGCGGGCGCCGTCCACCAGTTCCACGGCCACCGGCACGCAGCCCAGGGGCAGGATCTTTTTCAGGTCGTCGATGCCGATCAGCGGGATATCGTAGTGGACTTTTTTGGTGTCGGTAACGAAGTCGGCAGCGCGTTCGTAGCGCTTGCCGGTGTAGAACACCGACGCGACGCCGTAACAGCCGGCGGCACGCATGACCGAACCAACGTTTTCTGGCGACTTGGGGTTGAACAGACCGATGCAGCTGTAGCGTTTGTTGGCCACGGACGGGGGTGCCTTTGGGAAAAGGCGTGATTATACGGGGAATGGGGGAGGGTGGTCAGGTTCGAGATGTGTGGTGGCTGGTTGACCGCTTTCGCGAGCAGGCTCGCTCCCACAGCATTTTGTGAACACCAAAAATCCAATGTGGGAGCGAGCCTGCTCGCGAAGGCGGCCTTGCGGGCTCACTCGTCTTTTTTCATCAGCCCGGCCAGCGCGGCGAAGGGGTTATGCGTCGCCTTGGCGATTTTCGGCGTGCTCAGGGAGCCGTCGCCGAAGTATTGCTGGTCGGTGTAGCGCGAGTGCTCGTTGTCGTGGCAGTACAGGCACAGCAGTTCCCAGTTGGAACCGTCCTGCGGGTTGTTGTCGTGGTTGTGGTCACGGTGATGGACGGTCAGTTCGCTCAGGCGCTTGCCGGAAAACTCACGGGCGCAGCGACCGCAGACGTGGGGGTACATTTTCAGGGCTTTGTCGCGGTAGCCCATTTCCCGGTCGCGCTGGGCGTCGGCGAGGATGCGGTCGAGCTTGGCGGTGTTGGACGGTGGGGTGGACGAACTCATGGGTTCACCTTTGTAAAAAAGACTGATGACGGTTGGACAGAGTTTAGCTCAGCCCTTGAGCTTCTCGGCAATCCAGATGGTGTGGCGGGTGCCTTTGTTGCCATGGGCGAACACTTGCACCTCTTCGGCCTTGAAACCGGCCTTTTTCAGCTTGTCGGAAAACTGCCGGTCAGCGCTGGCCGACCATACCGCCAGCACGCCCTTGGGGCGCAGGGCCTTGGCGCACGCGGCCAGGCCGCCGGCCGAATACAGCCAACTGTTAGCTTTCTGGGTAAGGCCTTCCGGGCCGTTGTCGACATCCAGCATGATCGCGTCGAACCCCTGCGGCTCGGCTTGCAGGACCTTGGCGACGTCTTCCATGCGGATCACGGTGCGCGGGTCCGACAGCGGTCGCCCGGCCTTTTCGCCGAGGGGGCCGCGGTTCCACTCGACCACACCCGGGACCAGTTCAGCCACTACCACTTCGGCGCTCTTGCCCAGGTGTTTGAGGGCGGAGGCGAGGGTGAAGCCCATGCCGAGACCACCGATCAGCACCCGCGAGCCGGGACGGCCGGCGACCTTGCGACAGGGAATCTCGGCCAGGGCATCTTCGGAACCGTGCATGCGGGTATTCATCAACTGTCCGCCGTCACCGCCCTGGATCTTGATGACGAAATCTTCGCCATACTCGAAAAGGCACAAGGCACCGCCGTTGTCGGGAATGGGCGTGGTGTCGAGCAGAACGAAACGTTTCATGGAAATCTCATGGGAATGGGGCAGACCGGCCCGGTTGGGACTAGCCTGAAAGCAGACAATAGCCACGGAGCCATTGATGAAGTGCACCATTCTAACGGCCATTGCCGTGGCGGCGCTCTCGATAAGTTGCGCCCAGGCCCAGCAGCCGACGATTCCCGTCAACCCGCCGAGCATCCCCGGGGCGCCGGGCACCGCCACGCCCATGCCGTATCCACCGGTCACGCCCAGTGGTGTGCCCAAGGCCACCCCACCGGGTGGCGGCCCGCCGCTGTTGCCGCCGATCGAAATGCCCAGGCCGCCGAGGGACCAGCCGATCCCGGGCATGGAGCCGAAGCCGCCGAAGGCCAAGTCGCCGGGGGGGTGATCGCCAACACCACCCAATACCCACAGGTCCTGTATTTAACTGACAGAAAGCGCTACACCTGCTGCGACAGCAACTGTCCGTCGGCCATGCGCAGGCGCTTGGACAGGGAGACGGCAAGGGCGCGGATGATCTTGGCGGCGATCTTCGGTGCGTCGTTGAGCATTTTTTCCAGGGAATCCTTGCCCAGGTTCAATAACTGGCAATCGGTGGCCGCGATGCAACTGGCCGAGCGTCGTTCGCCGTCGAGCACGGCCATTTCGCCAAAGGCGCGGCCGCTGCGCAGCGTGGCGATGGTCACGGGCTGGCCGTCGGGGCCGGTTTTCTGCACGGCCACCTGGCCGATGTGAAGGATGCACATGAAACTGCCGGCATCGCCCTCGCGAAAAATCGCTTCGCCCTGGGCGACGGTGCTGATGCTGAAATAGCCCGATGCCGCGGCAAAGTCGACGGGCAGCAGTTGGTCGAACAGACCACAGTCCATCAGCCAGTCGCGAATTTGGTTGTTCAGTAAGGTCGGTTCTGACATGTCGTCACGGTCTTTTCTTATCGTGTTCTGCGGTTTTGGATTGTCTTGAATGTAAGACGATCCCCTGTGGGAGCGAGCCTGCTCGCGAAGGCGGTCTGTCAGCCAACGTTGGGGCAGGCTGATCCACCGTCATCGCGAGCAGGCTCGCTCCCACATTTGATCCAGTCGAGCCAGGTATGGAGCTAAGACCTGGCCATCCCACAGAGTTCCTCAAGCCACGCCCAAAACCTTCAAGACAAATGCATATTCGAGCGCTACGTCACGCAATCCCTGGTAGCGGCCGCTCATGCCGCCATGGCCAGCACCCAGTTCGGTCTTGAGCAGCAGCGGGTTTTCGTCGGTCTTGGTCGCGCGCAGTTTCGCCACCCACTTGGCCGCTTCCCAGTACTGCACGCGGCTGTCGTTGTAGCCGGCGATCACCAGCATCGCCGGATACGCCTGGGCGCGGACGTTTTCGTACGGCGCGTAGGCCCGGATGCGATCATAAACGTCCGGCTCCTCGGGGTTGCCCCATTCGTCGTATTCGGTCACGGTCAGGGGCAGCTCGGGGTCGAGCATGGTGTTGAGCACGTCGACGAACGGCACTTCGGCGATCGCCACCTTGAACAGCTCCGGGCGTTGATTGAGGACTGCGCCGATCAGCAGGCCACCGGCGCTGCCGCCGCTGATCGCCAACTGATCGGCCGAGGTGAAGCCCTGGGCGATCAGGTGTTCGGCGCAAGCGATGAAATCACTGAACGTGTTGTGCTTGTGCTCCTGCTTGCCGGCGCGATACCAGGCCTCGCCCAATTCGCCGCCGCCGCGCACATGGGCGATGGCAAACGCTACGCCACGATCCAGCAGGCTCAAGCGCGAATGGGAAAACCACGGGTCGAGGCTTTCGCCATAGGCGCCGTAGCCGTACAAGTACAGCGGCACGGGTTTGCCCAAAGCCTCGCGCTTGACCACCAGGCTGATGGGCACTTGCGTACCGTCCGGTGCCGTCGCCCAAAGCCGTTGGCTGACATACGCATCGGCATCAAACGGACCCAGCACCGGGGTTTGCTTGAGTACGACCTGAGCACCGCTGGCCAGGTCCAGCTGGCGAATCTGCGCCGGACGATTCAGCGCTTCGTAGCGCAGGCGAATGCGCTCGCTGATGAATTCCAGGCTGTTCTGCACGTGCAGGCTGTAGGCCGCGTCCGGCAGTTGCACCCGATACGCCGGCAAGCCTTGTGGGTGAACTTCGATGATCGGCAGGCCACCCTCGCGCAGGCTCAATGTCATGGCGCTGGCGTTCAGGCTCAGGCCGTCGATCATCACCGTGTCACTGTGGGGGATCAGGTTCTGCCAGTCGGCTTCGGCCGGCGCTTCGCCTGTATCGGGCGCCTGGTACAGGGCGAAATTGATGCCGTCGCGGTTGCTGCGGATGAACCAGGTCCATTGCCCTTCGAGCAGGCCATGGTCGACATCGTATTCGTGGTTCTCTACCCGTGGCGCGACGCAGGTAAACGGTTGTTGTGGTTGCGCCGCGTCCAGCACCCAGACTTCGCTGGTGGTCTTGCTGCCCAGGGACAGGATCAACTGCCGCTCGGAGCTTGAACGGTAGCAATGCAGGAAAAAACGCCCGTCCGGCTCATGGAACACTTCTTCGGCGGCGGTGCCGTCCAGGCGATAGCGCAACAGCTTATGCGGGCGATGGGTATCGTCGAGTTCGCCGAAGAACAGCGTCAGGCTGTCGTTGGCCCAGGTCATGCTGCCGTCGCAGTTTTCGAAGGACAGTTCGCTGACCTTGTCGTTGGACAGTTCCTTGACGAACAGCGTGTAGATCTCATCGCCGCTGGTGTCCAGGCTGTAGGCCAGACGCTGATGGTCGGGGCTGATGCTGAACGCGCCGAGGGAAAAGAAACCGCCGCCGGCCAGCGCGTTCGGGTCCAGCAACAGCTGTTCACGACTTTCATCGACCGTCAGGCTGTCATCGGCTGGACGCGGGCAACGGTAATGGCGAGCGTATTCATCACCTGCCGTGGTGCGGGTGTAATACAGGTAAGGGCCCCAGGGCGAGGGCAGGGAGAGGTCGGTTTCGAGGATTCGTCCCTTGATTTCCTGGAACAGCGTTTCGCGCAGTTCGGCCTGGTCGGCGAGCCGGGCTTGCTGGTAGCTGTTTTCAGCCTTCAGGTATTCGAGCACGGCGTCGGTGTCGCGCTCCTGCAGCCAGGCGTAGGGGTCAACACCGGGGGCCTTGCGGGCAATCGGGGCGTCGGGAACGTGGGCGGATAGGGGCATGGAAAAACTCTCGAGCATGATACGAACAGGGACAAGTGGCCGACGGGGTCAGTTCGGTAGCCGGACCGAAAAACTCACCCCGCCGGGCATCCGGCAGATGCCGGGGCAGCCTGACGAGCGAAAAGCCGTTACTATAAGCGCCTCTTTGCCTGCCTTGCCATGGACACCATGACCGAGAACGATTATCTGATTGCCTGGGGTCTCTACGCCTTCGCCGCCCTCGGCTGCCTCCTGGTGTGGATGCGCATGACCCGCTTCATGTGGCGCTGGTTGCGCGAGCCGCTGCGGCTGCTGATGGCGGTGTTGCTGTTCAGCCCGACCATCGTCGACCCGGTGAAGGAAAAGGTCGCCCCGGCGCTGGCCATTGCCGCCCTGGACCTGCTCTTCAAGGTTGGCAACAACGTCTGGCGTGCAGCGTCCGACCTGCTCATGTACGCCATGATCGCCTTCGGCCTCTATCTGGTCCTGGTGCTGATCCGTATTCCTGTCGAACGCGCGGCCAAGGCTCGCCAGGAGCGGGCCGCCGCAGCCAAAGCAGCCGCCGCTGCCGAGCCTGACGACGAGCCTGCGTTCGGCGTGGCCGGTGATGACCGTTACGGTCGCCCACCCGTGCCGAGCAATCCCCAGCGTTCGCGCATCGAACCGCGCCTGTAACCGGGCTGCCCAATCAAACGAGGGTTCGAGCATGTGTGAGTTATTGGGCATGAGCGCCAATGTGCCGACCGATATCGTGTTCAGCTTCACCGGGCTGATGCAGCGCGGCGGCAAGACCGGGCCGCACCGCGACGGCTGGGGCATCGCTTTTTATGAAGGCCGTGGCCTGCGCCTGTTCCAGGACCCGGCCGCCAGCAGCGAGTCGGAAGTGGCGAACCTGGTGCAACGCTATCCGATCAAGAGCGAAGTGGTCATCGGTCACATCCGCCAGGCCAACGTCGGCAAGGTCTGCCTGTCCAACACCCACCCGTTCGTGCGGGAGTTGTGGGGGCGCAACTGGTGTTTCGCCCACAACGGCCAGCTCGCCGATTTCCAGCCGGGCGTGAGTTTCTACCGCCCGGTGGGCGATACCGACAGCGAGGCGGCGTTCTGCGATCTGCTCAACCGCGTGCGCCAGGCTTATCCTGAGCCGGTGGAGGTCGAGCAGTTGCTGCCGGCCTTGATCGAGGCGTGCAGCGAATACCGCAGCAAGGGCGTGTTCAACTGCCTGCTCAGCGACGGCGACTGGCTGTTCTGCTATTGCTCGACCAAACTGGCGCAGATCACCCGGCGCGCACCGTTCGGCCCGGCGCGGCTGAAGGATGTGGACGTGATTGTCGATTTCCAGGCCGAAACCACGCCCAACGACGTGGTCACGGTGATTGCCACCGAACCCTTGACCGAAAACGAAACCTGGACCCGCTACGAACCGGGCCAATGGAGCCTGTGGCGACGCGGCGAATGCGTCAGCCACGGCCGGACCGAATAAGGACGTCACGTTATGTTGCTCAGCTATCTACGGTTGGTGTTGTTCGCGGTGGGCCTGCTGGTTGGGGTCCAGGTGCCGGGCTTCGTCAATGATTACGCCAAGCGGGTCGAGGCCCACCTGATCGAGGCGCAAACTGGCCTGCAGGGATTCCAGGGCACCGCCAACCAGTTTTTCAAGGGTGACATGCAGGCCCTGGTGGCGCATTACCGCGCCAGTGAAGATCCGATCTTTCGCAGCGATGCCGACAGCCTGAACACCTTGCTCGTGCGCCAGCAGGCTTTGGACAAACAGTTCCAGGCAATGCAGGGCCCGTGGTACATCCGCCTGCTGCAGGTGGCCCTGGCCGCCGATCCGGACATCCGCAAGGAAACCTGGAATGGCTACAGCTACCAGATCCTGCTGACCCCCGAGGCGATGATCTGGGGCATCAGCGGCGCGATGTTGCTGTCGTTCGGCCTGGAATGCCTGTTCCGCCTGATCGACTGGGTGGTGCTGGGCGGCAAGCGCCTGCGCCAGAGCCGGCCGATTGAAGAGCGTGACCTGCGCGGACTCTGACACCTTTCAGGTCGAGGGGCTTTTGTGGCGAGGGGATTTATCCCCGCTGGCTGCGAAGCAGCCCCGTCAGTGACCCTGCCTGATAGGGGAGGCGGCCTTGTTGGGGCCGCTTCGCGTCCCAGCGGGGATAAATCCCCTCGCCACAACGGCGCATGCCACAACCTACCCAATCAACTTTTTCTTATGACCCGTCCAAGGTTTTATTCGTTGGACGCGATCGACCGTGGGCTCAAGAATCGGGGCAACGGTCTCCACGTCAGCGTCGTCGAGACTCACAACAATAAAACCCGTGGAGAACCACCATGAGTGCACCCGACACGCTCGGCGTCCCCCAACCCCAGGCCCGCTCCGGTCCGTTCGATTGGTATCGCAACATCAACCAGCAGGAACGGCGCACCTTCTGGAGCTGCAAGATCGGTTACGCCCTGGACGGCATGGACACCCAGATGCTCAGCTTCGTGGTGCCGACGCTCATCGCGATGTGGGGTATCAGCACGGGTGAAGCGGGCCTGATTCACACCAGCACCTTGATCGCTTCGGCCATCGGCGGCTGGGTGGCGGGCATTCTCTCGGACCGCATCGGTCGGGTGCGCACGTTGCAATTGACGGTATTGTGGTTTGCGTTCTTCACCTTCCTTTGCGGTTTCGCCCAGAACTACGAACAACTGTTGATCGCACGCACGCTGATGGGCTTCGGCTTCGGTGGCGAGTGGACCGCCGGCGCCGTGTTGATGGGCGAAGTAATCCGCGCCAAGGACCGTGGCAAGGCGGTCGGCATGGTGCAATCGGGCTGGGCCCTGGGCTGGGGCATGACGGCGATTCTGTATGCGCTGCTGTTCTCGGTGCTGCCGCCGGAAGACGCCTGGCGCGCATTGTTCATCCTCGGCATCGTGCCGGCGGTGTTCGTGATCTTCGTTCGCCGGCTGGTCAAGGACCCGGAAGTCTATAACCAGACCAAGGCCCGGCTGACGCCCGAGAACCCGGCGAAGTTCTACGAGATTTTTGCCCCCGGCATTCTGTTCACGACGATTCGAGCCTCGCTGCTGACCACTGGCGCGCTGGGTGGCTACTACGCCATCACCTCCTGGCTGCCAACCTTCCTGAAAAACGAGCGCGGCCTGAGCGTCCTGAGTACCGGCGGCTACCTGGCGATGGTGATCGTCGGCTCTTACGTGGGTTACGTCATCAGCGCCTATCTGTCCGACATCCTCGGACGCAAGAAAAATTTCGTCCTGTTCGCCGTCGGTTCCTTCACCATCGTGCTGCTGTACACCCAGGTGCCGGTGAGCAACAACGTGATGCTGTGGCTGGGCTTCCCGTTGGGCTTCTTCGCTTCGGGCATGTTCAGCGGCATGGGTTCGTTCCTCACCGAACTGTTCCCCACGCGCATTCGCGGATCGGGGCAGGGCTTCTGCTACAACATTGGCCGCGCGGTGGCGGCGCTGTTTCCGCTGTTGATCGGTATCCTGAGCCAGAAGGTGCCGCTGAGCGTCGGCATCGGAGCCTTCGCGGCGGTGTCCTATGGCGTGGTGATCCTGGCGGCCCTGAGCCTGCCGGAGACTCAGGGCAAGCAGTTGGAAGCCGATTGACTGATAACCTGTGGGGCGCGATCCCCATGGTCCATAAAAAAGAACCTACAGGAGCGTTCACCGTGAGCCGCCTGCTACTGAACTGCGACATCGGCGAAAGCTTCGGCAACTGGACCATGGGTCTGGACGCCGAGGTGATGCCCTTCATCGATTGCGCCAACATCGCCTGCGGCTTTCATGCCGGCGACCCGAGCATCATGCGCAAGACCGTCAGCCTCGCCTTGAGCCACGGCGTACGGATCGGCGCGCACCCGGCCTATCAGGACCTGGCTGGCTTCGGCCGCCGCTCCATGGCCTATGGCGCCCAGGAGCTGCAAGACCTGCTGCACTACCAGATCGGCGCCTTGGACGGTATCTGCCGGGCCCAGGGTGGACAGGTCAGCTACGTCAAACCTCACGGTGCGATGTACAACGACATGATGGCCAACCCGGCGCAACTGCGTGCTGTTATCGAGGCCATCGCCGCGTATGACCGGCAGTTGCCGCTGATGCTACTGGCGACCCGGGACAACAGCGCGGCCCAGGCCCTGGGCGACGAATACGGTCTGACCCTGTGGTTCGAAGCCTTTGCCGACCGGGCCTATGACAGCGCCGGTCGCCTGGTCTCGCGGCAATTGCCCGGGGCGGTGCATCACGATCCCGAGGTGATCATCGGACAGGCGCTGACCATTGCCCGCGGCGACGCGCTGACGGCCAGCGACGGCAGCGCCTTGAATCTGCACGCCGATACGCTGTGCGTGCACGGCGACAACGCCAGCTCCGTGGCGGCCGTGCAGCGTATCCGCGAGGCCCTCGACCGGCAGAGCGCGCCATGAAACCACGCGTGGAAGTGGTGGCGGTGGACTGCCTGATGGTGCGCCTGTTCGACGAAATCGCCGAGGCCAACATGCCGTGGATGCTGGCTGCCAGCGCGCGCCTGCGCGCGGTTTTCGCCGATGATCTGATTGATCTGGTGCCGTCCTACACCACCCTGATGGTGCATTACGATTTGCTCGCCCTGACTCCGACCCAGGCCCGCGAGTTGATCGGCGAAGCGCTGAACAACCTCTCGCCGGATGCCCGGTCCGCCGGGCAATGCCATGTGCTGCCGGTGTGGTACGACCCAAGTGTCGGGCCGGAGCTGGACCTGCTGGCGAGCCGCAGCGGGTTGACGGTGACGCAAGTCATCCAGCGTCACAGTGAGCGCGAATATCAGGTGTTCGCCCTGGGCTTCGCGCCGGGATTCGCTTTCATGGGGCTGGTGGACGAAGAGTTGGCCGCACCGCGACTCGACACCCCACGCAAACGGGTCGCGGCGGGCAGCGTCGGAATCGCCGAGCGTCAGACCGCCGCGTACCCGGTGGTATCGCCTGGCGGCTGGAACCTGATCGGCCGCACCCCGACCCAATTGTTCGACCGCGAGCGCGATGGCTACAGCCTGATGCAGCCCGGCGACACGGTGCGTTTTGCCGCTGTTGGTCACGCTGAGTTCATTGCCCTGGGCGGCGACGACACACCGTTGGAGGCGCAGGTATGAGCCGTCTGTTGATCGAGGCCAGCACAGCGCTGTGCCTGTTGCAGGACACTGGCCGCTTTGGCGTCAGGCATCTTGGCGTGACCCAGGGCGGCGCGGCGGACTGGCTGTCGATGAGCTGGGCCAACTGGATGCTGGGCAACGCCCCGGACGCGGCGGTGGTGGAAATCACCCTCGGCGGTTTTACCGTGGTGGCCGAGGAGGACTGCGTGCTAGCGCTGGCCGGTGCGGACCTGGGCGCGCGGATAGACGGTCAGGGCGTAGCGTCGTGGCGCTTCTTCAGCCTGCGCCAAGGCCAGGTGTTGGCGCTCACTCAGCCGGTGCTCGGTGCCCGCGCCTACCTGGCGGCTCCCGGCGGCTTTAATGCGCCTGCGGTGCTGGGCAGCCGGGCGACGGTGGTGCGCGAAGAACTCGGTGGCCTGGATGGGCGGGGGCGAGCGCTGAGTCGCGGTGAACAGCTGAGTTATTCAGGCTCGGCAACGCCTCGGCCGATGCCCCACAGGCGGATTCCGGATTTTCAGCAGGTACAGCCGCTGGACCTGATCCTCGGTGCGCAAAATGGCGCGTTCAGCGGACGCAGCCTGTTCGATGCCTTCAATACACCCTGGACGCTGGACAGTCGCGCCGATCGCATGGGCATGCGCTTGCTCGGCCCGGCGCTGGAATACCAAGGCCCGGCGATGATTTCCGAAGGCATTCCGCTCGGCGCCGTGCAGGTGCCGCCGGACGGCCAGCCGATCGTGTTGCTCAATGATCGGCAGACCATCGGTGGTTACCCGCGCCTGGGCGCCTTGACGCCGCTGTCCCTGGCCCGGTTGGCGCAATGCCTGCCAGGGACGCAGCTGCGGTTGCGGCCGGTGGTGCAGGCCGTTGCGCATCGGCAGCAGGTTGAGTGCCTCCGCAGTATTCACTACAGCCAATAAAGCTTCGTCGGATCGCCGCCCGGAGCAGGCTCGCTCCCACACTGGATTTCTTGTTATGGCAAAGATCCAGTGTGGGAGCGAGCCTGCTCGCGAAGAGGCCCTTACAGGCACCGCAAGACTTTACTTGGAAAGAAACCGCATCCCTTCCTCCAACCCTCGCAACGTCAGCGGATACATCCGGTCTTCCACCAACTCGCGGACGATATTGGTCGAAGCGGTGTAACCCCAGGTGTCCTTCGGGTACGGATTGATCCAGATGAGCTTCTTGTACTTCTCCATGAAGCGCTGCATCCACACATAACCGGCTTCTTCGTTCCAGTGCTCGACGCTGCCGCCGGCCTGGGTGATCTCGTAAGGGGCCATGGCTGCGTCGCCGATGAAGATGACTTTGTAGTCGGCGCCGTATTTGTGCAGCAAGTCCTGGGTCGAAGTGCGCTCCGAGGTGCGGCGCAGGTTGTTTTTCCACACCGACTCGTAGACGAAGTTGTGGAAGTAGAAATACTCCAGGTGCTTGAACTCGGTCTTGCAGGCCGAGAACAGCTCCTCGCAGATCTTCACATGGGCGTCCATCGAGCCGCCGATGTCGAACAGCAGCAGGAGCTTGACGGTGTTGCGTCGCTCCGGGCGCATCTGGATGTTCAACAGGCCAGCGTCCCGGGCGGTGTGATCGATGGTGCCGTCGATGTCCAGCTCTTCGGCCGCGCCCTGGCGGGCGAACTTGCGCAGGCGGCGCAGGGCGATCTTGATGTTGCGGGTGCCCAGTTCCACCTGGTCGTCGAGGTTCTTGTACTCGCGCTGGTCCCAGACTTTCACGGCCTTGCCCTGGCGTTTGCCAGCGTCGCCGACCCGGATACCTTCGGGGTTGAAGCCACCGGATCCGAACGGGCTGGTGCCGCCGGTGCCGATCCACTTGTTGCCGCCGGCGTGGCGTTCCTTCTGTTCTTCCAGACGCTTCTTGAACTCTTCGATCAGCTTGTCCAGACCGCCCAGGGACTGGATCTGCGCCCGTTCCTCATCGGTCAGGGAGCGCTCGAACTCCTTGCGCAACCAGTCCTCGGGAATCAACGCCTGAAGATGATCATCAAGTTTTTCCAGGCCATTGAAGTAAGCGCCGAACGCTCGGTCGAACTTGTCGAAGTGCCGTTCGTCCTTCACCAGGATGGCCCGGGACAGGTAATAGAACTCGTCCATGTCGGCGAAGATCACCCGCTGTTTCAGCGCGTTGATCAGGTCCAGCAGTTCGCGTACCGACACCGGCACCTTGGCGGCGCGCATCTCATTGAACAGGTTAAGCAGCATGGCAATCGCCCTCGCTCTTGTTGGACGAAGAGGATCAGCGAGTGCCGCGACGGCTCATGAACGCCAGGCGCTCGAGCAATTGCACGTCCTGTTCGTTCTTGACCAGGGCGCCGGCCAGCGGCGGGATGGCCTTGGTCGGATCACGCTCGCGCAGCACCGCTTCGCCGATGTTGTCGGCCATCAGCAGCTTGAGCCAGTCCACCAGTTCGGAGGTGGAGGGTTTTTTCTTCAGGCCCGGCACTTTGCGTACATCGAAGAACACGTCCAGCGCTTCGCTGACCAAGTCTTTCTTGATGTCCGGGTAGTGCACGTCGACGATTTTCTGCAGGGTGGCGCGGTCGGGGAAGGCGATGTAGTGGAAGAAGCAGCGGCGCAGGAAGGCGTCCGGCAGTTCCTTTTCGTTGTTGGAGGTAATGATGATGATCGGGCGCTGCTTGGCCTTGATGGTTTCGTCCGTCTCGTAGACGTAGAACTCCATCTTGTCGAGTTCCTGCAGCAAGTCGTTGGGGAACTCGATGTCGGCCTTGTCGATTTCGTCGATCAGCAGGATGACCCGCTCTTCGGACTCGAACGCTTCCCAGAGCTTGCCTTTCTTCAAGTAGTTGCGCACGTCATGGACCTTGTCCACGCCCAGCTGTGAATCGCGCAGGCGGCTGACCGCATCGTATTCGTACAGGCCTTGGTGGGCCTTGGTCGTGGATTTGATGTGCCAGGTGATCAGGCGCGCGCCGAAGGACTCCGCCAGTTGTTCGGCGAGCATGGTCTTGCCGGTGCCCGGTTCGCCCTTGACCAGCAACGGCCGTTCCAGGGTGATGGCGGCGTTGACGGCCAGTTTCAGGTCATCGGTGGCCACGTAGGCGCGGGTGCCTTCGAACTTCATCTGCAAATCCTCGAACGGTGTCGCCGGCCCGGCGAGGCGGGGCGCGCGAAATAAATGACGTGCCCGACTATAACGCGCGGCCCCGCCGACTGTGAACGCAGACGCTGTATTCAGTCTCTGAATGGGGCGTCACATGTTGACTCAGTCTCGGCGTCTTGCCAGTATTGTATATCGCCAAATTGGCGATATATTCGATGGCATGTCTACTAAATATCGATTCAGAGATACCTATCGCATCCAATTGCGGGAAAGGGATCATCCACCTCCCCATGTCCACCTCACCGGTGGCGGAGTGGATGTTGTCCTGAGTCTGGAAACCGTTGAAGTCTTGATGGGCCGCGCTCCGCCATTGATTATCAAGGAAGCGCTGGACTGGGTCCGGGCCCATCAGGCGCAACTGCTGGAGGATTGGCAACGATGCTACCCATGAAACGGCCGCGGCTATTGGCCGTGCAGCCTTTATTGCCGTTCAGTCTCGAACTGATATTCATCGACGGTCAGCAACTGAGGCTGGACTTGAGCGCCGATGTGCAAAATTATCCGGGTTTGCAGCCATTGCTTGAAGACGGTGCGTTTGGTGGCGCAGCCCTGGGCGACGACGGCTGGAGTGTGGAGTGGCCCGACCTGGATATCCAGATCGGCGCCGACACCTTGTATTTCAGCGCATTGGCCCAGAACGCCGCGGATGAAAACACCCGCATCTTCATCGATTGGCGCGCCCGAACCGGGTTGCCATTGAACAAGGCGGCCGAAGCGCTGGGGGTCAGTCCTCGCAGTATCACTCGCTACAGCAGCGGCCGCGAGGCGGTACCGCGATCGCTGGCTCTTGCATGCCTGGGCTGGGACTCTCTGCAGCGCGGTACGGGCCGGGCGGTGGCGGAGCAAAAAGGTCGCTACGTTGTCACTCCCAAGACTTAGTCTTTGGAGGGCGGCGGCTGTTCATAACGGGCATTGAAGGCCTGGACGAAACCGTTGCGCAGAATCTGCAGGAAGGCTTCGAAGGCGCTGATGTTCTGCTGATGCACGTTGCCGCTGAGTTCCACGCGAGTGGCGAACTGGTTCTTGCTCTGGTTTTTCAAGGCTGTTTCGCCCGTGCCGACCAAGGCTTCCCAGACCGAGCGGAAGATGTTCTTGTTCTCGTTTTCGACGTCCTGTTGCCAGTCGAACACGTCCACATCGCGAAGCAGTGGCTTGATGTAACCGCTGAGCCGGGCGTTGTCGGCTTCGGCCTCGACTACAAGGTCGCCGTGGCCGGCGTTGAAGTCGAACTTGCCATAGGCCGCGGCAAAGTCGTTCAGGCGCTTGAGCTCGATGTTGGTGGCGCGCAGGCGGAAATCGAAATCCTCGAAGTCGCTCAATGGGTCGAAGGTTGCCTGGACTTCCAGTGGCGCATGCTCGGCCACCAGGGCCTTGCCTTCGAAACGGGCGTCGCGCTTGCCTTCGGTGTCGACCACATTGGTCAGGTTATAAAAACTGGCGTTGACGTTGGTAGCTCGCAGATTGACCGGTGGTTTGGAGTTGAAATTGCGAAACGTGGCCTTGCCGTCGCTGATCCGCACCTCGTTCAGAGTGATGGGCATCAGTTTGCTCAATTGTTCACGCCAGTTGGTACCCCGGCCGGTCTGGGAATTCTGCCGGTTGGGCCCGCCGTCAACGAAGTTGACTTCGGGATGGGTGAACTCCACGGCGGCCACCACCGCATGGTCATACCAGAGCGAGTGCCAGCTCACGGACAGGTCGACCAGCGGCGCGTCGACGAATGGCACCGGGATCTTGCCATCGACCTTGACGATTTTCAGGCCATTGATCCGGTAGGCACCGCGCCAGAGCGCGAGGTCGACATCGCTGACTTGGCCGCGGTAGTCGCCCATGTCTGCCAATTTATCGTTCAGGTAGTCGCGCACCAGATAGGGCAGCGCGAAGTGCACGGCCACCAGCAGCGCAACGATGGCGACGAAGGCCCACAGTGGCCAACTGTATCGACGCTTCATGTCAGTAGTCTCCGTTGTTAAAACCATTGACTCTTGTAACAACTGGAACGTTCGCTGCAACTGGACGCCCTTTGGCAACAGGCTTACCTTTAAGCGCTAAATTCCCCCTGCATTAAGGACCCGGTCATGAGTCGTATATACGCTGACAACGCCCATTCCATCGGCAATACGCCACTGGTGCAGATCAACCGCATCGCCCCGCGCGGCGTGACCATCCTGGCGAAGATCGAAGGGCGCAACCCGGGTTATTCGGTCAAGTGCCGGATCGGCGCGAACATGATCTGGGACGCTGAGAGCTCGGGCCGTCTCAAGCCAGGCATGACCATCGTCGAGCCAACCTCGGGCAATACCGGCATTGGCCTGGCGTTCGTGGCTGCCGCCCGTGGCTACAAGCTGATGCTGACCATGCCGGCGTCCATGAGTATCGAGCGGCGCAAGGTGCTCAAGGCGCTGGGCGCGGAGCTGGTGCTCACCGAGCCGGCCAAGGGCATGAAGGGCGCCATCGAGAAGGCCGCCGAGATCCTCGCCAGCGACCCGTCAAAATATTTCATGCCGCAGCAGTTCGATAACCCGGCGAACCCGGCGATCCATGAAAAAACCACCGGCCCGGAAATCTGGAACGACACCGATGGCGCGGTGGACGTGCTGGTCGCGGGCGTGGGCACGGGTGGAACCATCACCGGGGTCTCGCGGTATATCAAGAACACCTGTGGCAAACCGATCCTGTCGGTGGCGGTGGAACCCGAGGCTTCGCCGGTGATTACCCAGGCGATGGCGGGGCAGGAAATCAAGCCGAGCCCGCACAAGATCCAGGGGATTGGTGCGGGTTTTGTGCCGAAGAACCTCGATCTGTCGATTGTCGACCAGGTCGAGCGAGTGACCGATGAGGAGTCCAAGGCCATGGCCCTGCGCCTGATGCAGGAAGAGGGCATCCTCTGCGGCATTTCCTGCGGCGCGGCCATGGCCGTGGCGGTGCGCCTGGCGGAAAAACCGGAAATGCAGGGCAAGACTATCGTGGTGATCCTGCCTGATTCGGGCGAACGGTACCTGTCGAGCATGTTGTTCAGTGACCTGTTTACCGAGCAGGAGACCCAGCAGTAACTGAACGCTGGATGTGACTGGGAATCTGGCGGGAAAAGCAGGCTTTTTGTGGCGAGGGAGCTTGCTCCCGCTGGCGTGCGAAGCGCGCCCCTGCCATCGGCGGCACGCCTTGATCCCAGGCGCTTGCTTCGCAGTCGAGCGGGAGCAAGCTCCCTCGCCACAGAAAACATCGCCCTTGGAGGGCAGTGGAAGATCGTTCGATGCGTCAGCCAAGGTTCAGCTGACGCATGTTAACAAGGGCTTTGTTGCGTAATCCTCAACAGTGAATGTCACGTCTGACGATGTTTCATCTGCACGAGGGTATTTAACATGGCCAGCCGCCGCGTCGGGCTGATGGCGCTGCGCAATTCAAACAAGGAGTTGAAAGAAATGAGCGTTTCGTTTGTCGCCAAGGCCTCGGTGTTGCTGCTGTTTGTGGGCAGTACGCTTTTTGTGCATTTGCGTGGCAAGGCGCGTCTGCCGGTGTTGCGCCAGTTCGTCAACCACTCGGCGTTGTTCGCCCCTTACAACGCCTTGATGTACCTGTTTTCCAGGGTGCCCTCCAAGCCCTACCTGGATCGCCGCGAATTTCCGGAACTGGATGTGCTCAAGGAAAACTGGCAAGTGATCCGCGACGAAGCCATGCACCTGTTCGACGAGGGTTACATCCGCGCCGCCGAGAAAAACAACGACGCCGGTTTCGGTTCGTTCTTCAAGAAAGGCTGGAAGCGCTTCTACCTCAAGTGGTACGACAAGCCGCTGCCATCGGCGGAGTTGTTGTGCCCCCGGACCGTCGAGCTGGTCAACCGGATTCCCAACGTGCGGGGCGCGATGTTCGCCCTGCTGCCGGGGGGCAGCCACCTTAATCCCCATCGTGACCCATTCGCCGGTTCCCTGCGTTATCACCTGGGGCTGTCCACGCCCAATTCCGACGATTGCCGGATCTTCGTCGACGGGCAGATCTATGCCTGGCGTGACGGTGAAGACGTGATGTTCGACGAAACGTATGTGCACTGGGTCAGGAATGAAACAGACCAGACGCGCGTCATCCTGTTCTGCGATGTCGAGCGTCCCCTTAAAAATCCCTTGATGACTCGTTTCAATCGCGCCATCAGTGCCTTCCTTGGCCGAGCCACCGCGCCGCAGAACCTGGACGACGAGCATGTCGGCGGCATCAACCGCGCCTATGCCTGGAGCAAGACGTTCAGCGACGGCATCAGCGGCCGGGTCAAGCAATTCAAGCGCCGGCATCCCAAGGCCTATCGGGTGCTGCGACCGGTGTTGGCGGTGGCAGTGTTGACGGCGCTGGGCTACTGGTTATTCGTTTAAACATTGCGTTACACATCGGGCGCTGGTTATAGTCGGCGCTCGGTCTTCGGACCCATCCCTCAAGAGATCGGCTCATGCCTGCATTCCCGTTCACCGCGGTTGTGGTTCCAGCGTTCAACGCTGGCGTCGTGCCGTGCGGGAACCCGCAGCCTGAGCAGATCGGTCAATACCCTCCACCTGTCAGTCGCTCACCGGTATACGCCTGCGTATCACCGCCGGGTGTTGGCGTTAAGGGCTGATCGGCAACGGTTGCCGTCCCCTGTGCCTGCCTGAAAGAAACGACTGGATTTCAGCTTCGGCTGAGTTGGCTTTTTGCCTGACTACAGGTGGTTTTCATGTTTTCCTTTTCCAAGAACGCCTTATTGGCGACGGCTTCCACGAGCCTGTTCGTTTTGCTGTGGAGCAGCGGAGCGATCTTTTCCAAACTGGGCCTGGCCCACGCGTCCCCCTTCGCTTTCCTGCTGATCCGTTTTGCGATTGCGCTGTGCGCGCTGGTGCTGTTGATCCCGCTGTTGAAGTTCAAGCTGCCGAAGGCTGGCAAGCCGATGCTGTACGCGGCGACGACCGGCCTGGTGTTGTTGGGTGCCTATCAGATTTTCTATCTGCTGGCGCTGCAATTGAACGTTACGCCCGGTGTGATGGCCACGCTGATGGGCGTACAACCGATCCTCACCGTGGTGCTCATGGAGCGCCAGCGTTCCTGGCAACGGATGTTCGGCCTGGCGCTGGGCCTGGTGGGCTTGATCATGGTGGTGTACCAGGGCATTGGCCTGGCCGGCATGTCGTTGACGGGCATGCTGTGCGGGTTGCTGGCGCTGGTAAGCATGACAGCAGGTTCGATCATGCAGAAGCGCATCACCGACAATCCCCTCGGTACATTGCCGGTGCAGTACCTGGCCGGGCTCTTGCTGTGCGTGGTGTTCGTGCCGTTTCAACCGTTTCACTTCGAGCACAATGCGGGGTTCATCGTGCCGGTGTTGTGGATGGGGCTGGTGGTGTCGGTGTTGGCGACCTTGTTGCTTTATCGCTTGATCGCCCGGGGCAACCTCGTCAACGTCACCAGCCTGTTCTACCTGGTGCCGGCGGTGACGGCGATCATGGACTACCTGGTGTTCGGCAACCGGCTGGCGTTGTTGAGCCTGCTGGGCATGGTGCTGATCATCGTCGGGTTGGTGTTTGTGTTCCGTAAGAGCCGCTAGCCGATAGATATCTATTGATTGCACCACTGCTTTCGCGAGCAGGCTCGCTCCCACAAGGATTGCAATTGACCCTGTGGGAGCGAGCCTGCTCGCGAAGGCAATCTTGCCATACCGCTGGACTACCTGGCCGACACCTCAGCCGGTTTCGCCCCGCCAGGCTTCAGCACCAGCCACAACGCCGCCGCAATCAACACCCCGCCATACAAATGCGCCATCCCCAACGGCTCATCCAGCAGTAACGCGCCCCACAGCACGCCGAACGGCGGGATTAAAAAGGTCGTGGTCATGGATTTGACCGGACCGATGGAGCTGAGCAAGCGGAAATACAGGATGTACGCCAGCGCGGTGCAAACCAGGCCCAGCCCCAGCAGCGATAGCCAGACGCTCCAGCCGCCCCAACTGGCCGGCGGTTGGCTGATGACGCTGTAACCGAACAACGGCAACAGGAAAACCGTGGCGCCGAACATGCTGCCCAAGGCGGAGAGGCGACTGTCCAGCCCACCTTGATGGTCGAGCCAACGACGGGTGAGGAAGCCGGCAAAACCGTAGCAAGTGGTGGAGAGCAAGCAGGCCAGGGCACCCATCAGTAACTCGTGGTCGAATGCCACCGGGCCGGCACCGGTCAGGATGCCAACGCCGAACAGGCCGAGGAATACCCCGCTGACCTTGGCCACGGTGAGTTGCTCGCTGAAAAACAACCCGCCGATCAGCACGCCCATCAACGGTGTGGTGGCGTTGAAGATAGCCGAATAACCGGCCGGCAACACCTGAGCGGCAAGGGAATAGAACGTTGCCGGAATGCCCGAGTTGATCAGGCCCAGCACCATTACCGCTTTCAGCTTGCCGCGAAAATTCCAGTCGATACGCATCAGCGCAAGAATGATCAGCAGGCCGACGAAGGCAATGGAAACGCGGAAAAAAGCCGTAGGAATCGTGCCAATCACCGGGGCGATGATGCGCATGAACAGGAAGCTGGCCCCCCAGATGGCGGCCAGCGACAGCAAGCGCAGGGTGTCGACGAGATTCACGAGATGCGTCCTTCCTTGATCGGGCCGCAAGTGTCGCCCCGCCAAACACCGATGGCAATGGTTGCGTTGCCGCTCGATTGGCCTCTAAGCTCAGTCGCCAATAACAAGCATGACCCGCCGAGGTTTTCCCTATGTCGCAGCCATGGCCCGCCACCGATATCGCCCGTTCGATTCTCGACGGCTTCGATGATTACCGTGAGCAATTCCGGCACATCACCGATGGCGCCCGTGCCCGATTCGAGCAGGCGCAGTGGCAGGAGGCGCAAGCGGCGTCGGCGGCGCGCATCAGCTTGTATGAAGAAAAAGTCTTCGAAACCGTGGCCAGGCTGCGCAACACCTTCGCTGCCGAGGCCCTGATGGATGTCGGTTGCTGGCCGTTGGTGAAAAGCGCCTATATCAGCCTGATCGACCTGCGGTTTGACGATGAGCTGTCGGAGACCTGGTACAACTCGATCTTCTGCGGCCTGTTCAGCCATGACCTGATCAGCGACGGCACCATGTTCATCCACACCACCCGGCCGAGCCTGCGCCGTGCCCGTGCGGCCCAGACCCGGACCTACAAGCCCCAGGGGCAACTGGACAGGATGCTGGCGGCGATTTTCGCCGACTATCGCTTCAGCGAGGACTACGCCGACCTGCCCGGCGACCTGCAACGGCTCGAAAGCCAACTGCGCGAGAACCTGCCGGATTGGGTCTGCAAGGATCCGGAACTGACGGTGGAGTTGTTCTCCTCGGTGCTCTACCGCAACAAGGGCGCCTACCTGGTGGGGCGCATCTACACTCGTGACGACCAATGGCCGCTGGTGATCCCGCTGCTGCATCGCGAAGGGCGCGGCATCCAGATCGACGCGCTGATTACCGACGAGGCGCAGGTGTCGATCATCTTCTCGTTCACCCGCTCGTATTTCATGGTGGATGTGCCGGTGCCGGCGGAATTCGTCGGTTTCCTCAAGCGCATCCTGCCGGGCAAGCACATCGCCGAGTTGTACACGTCCATCGGTTTCTACAAGCACGGCAAATCGGAGTTCTACCGGGCGCTGATCAACCACCTGGCGAATACCGACGACCAGTTCATCATGGCCCCGGGCGTGCGCGGCATGGTCATGAGCGTGTTTACCTTGCCGGGCTTCAACACGGTTTTCAAAATCATCAAGGACCGTTTCTCGCCGTCGAAAAACGTCGACCGGGCCACGGTGATCGAGAAGTATCGACTGGTGAAAAGCGTCGACCGGGTCGGGCGCATGGCCGACACCCAGGAGTTCGCCGACTTCCGTTTTCCCTTGAGCAAATTCGAACCGGCCTGCCTGGAAGAGCTGCTGGAAGTGGCGCCATCCACGGTGTCGGTGGACGGCGACACGGTGCTGATTCGCCACTGCTGGACCGAACGCCGGATGACGCCGCTGAACCTCTATCTGGAAAACGCCAACGAGGCCCAGGTACGTGAGGCGCTGGAGGATTATGGACTGGCGATCAAGCAACTGGCGGCGGCCAATATCTTCCCCGGTGACATGCTGCTGAAGAACTTCGGCGTCACCCGCCATGGTCGCGTGGTGTTCTACGACTACGATGAAATCTGCTTCCTGACCGAAGCCAATTTTCGCCACATCCCCCAGCCGCGCACACCGGAAGATGAAATGGCCTCCGAGCCCTGGTATTCCATAGGGCCGCTGGACGTCTTCCCCGAAGAGTTTCCGCCGTTCCTGTTTGCCGATGCCGGGCAGCGCAAGCTCTTCGACCAGTTGCACGGCGAGTTGTACAACGCCGACTACTGGAAAGGCCTGCAAGAGGCGATTCGGGCGGGGAAGGTGATCGATGTGTTTCCGTATCGGCGCAAGGACTTGGACAGCGAATAACTGGGTGGCTGAGCGAAATCCCCGTGGCGAGGGAGCTTGCTCCCGCTGGTGTGCGAAGCGCACCCCGGCGATTTGGTGACCGACATTAAACCCAGGCGGCTGCTGCGCAACCGAGCGGGAGCAAGCTCCCTCGCCACAAAAGCATTCCTTGACGCAAATCCCCTGTGGGAGGGTGGGGGCCGCTTCTGGTGCTCGGCGCGATAGCCGCAAATCTGCGACAATCGCCCCTTGCTCACACCGACGATCCCTGCGTACCTGATGACTGACCAAGCCCCCGCTATCGACAAACTGCTGAAGAACCTCGACCACGCCATGCTCGCCGACCGTCACCGGTTGCGGCGGCAGTTGCTCGAGCTGCGCAAGAAACCCGACGAGGCCAAGCTGGCCCAGTGGGTGACGCGCATGCAGGCATCGTGCGACCAGGTGCAGGCGCGCAAGGCGAGCGTGCCGTCGATTCGCTACGACGACAACTTGCCGATCGCGGCCAAGCGCGACGAGATCAAAGAGGCGCTGCTCAAGCATCAAGTGTTGATCATCGCCGGCGAAACCGGCTCGGGTAAAACCACCCAGTTGCCGAAAATCTGCCTGGAAATCGGTCGCGGGCAGCATGGCTTGATCGGTCACACCCAACCACGCCGGATCGCCGCCCGTAGCGTGGCGAGCCGGGTCGCCGAAGAACTCGGCACGCCGTTGGGGGCGTTGGTGGGATATCAGGTGCGCTTCGAGGACCAGAGCGACGCCAATACCCTGATCAAGCTGATGACCGACGGTATCCTGCTGGCCGAGACCCAGAACGATCGCTACCTCGAACGCTACGACACGATCATCGTCGACGAGGCTCACGAACGCAGCCTCAACATCGATTTCCTGCTCGGCTACCTCAAGACCCTGCTGCCGCGCCGTCCGGACCTGAAGGTCATCATCACCTCGGCGACGATCGACCTGGAGCGCTTTTCCAAGCACTTCGATGACGCGCCGATCGTCGAAGTCTCGGGCCGTACCTTTCCGGTGGAGACCTGGTATCGCCCGTTGACGCTGGAGCAGGACGAGGAGGGCAATCGGGTCGAGGACGACTTGACCGTTGACCAGGCGATCCTCGCCACCCTCGATGAAATTGCCGCCCATGAACGCAACGAACGCCGCAGCCCCGGTGATGTGCTGGTGTTCCTGCCGGGCGAGCGGGAGATTCGCGACGCGGCGGAGATGCTGCGCAAGGCCCAGCTCAAACACACCGAAATCCTGCCGTTGTACGCGCGGCTGTCGCCGGCCGAACAACAGCGGATCTTCCAGTCGCACCCGGGCCGTCGCGTGGTGCTGGCGACCAACGTCGCCGAAACCTCGCTGACTGTGCCGGGCATTCGCTACGTGATCGACAGCGGCACCGCGCGCATCAGCCGCTACAGCTACCGCGCCAAGGTCCAGCGCCTGCCTATCGAAGCCATTTCCCAGGCCAGCGCCAACCAGCGCAAGGGCCGCTGCGGACGGGTCGAGCCGGGGATTTGCGTGCGCTTGTACAGCGAAGAGGATTTCCTTGGCCGGCCGGAGTTTACCGATCCGGAGATCCTGCGCACCAACCTGGCGGCGGTGATCCTGCAGATGCTGCATCTGCGCCTCGGCGAGATCACTGACTTTCCGTTTATCGAACCGCCGGATGGCAAGGCCATCAGCGACGGTTTCAACCTGCTGCAAGAGCTTTCGGCGGTAGACCGCAACAGCCAGTTGACGCCGTTGGGCCGCCAGTTGGCGCGCTTGCCGGTGGACCCGCGCATGGGCCGCATGTTGCTGGAAGCGGCGAAACTGGGCAGCCTCCAGGAAGTCCTGATCGTGGCCAGTGCCATGTCGATTCAGGATCCGCGCGAACGCCCGCCCGAGCGCCAGCAGGCCGCCGACCAGGCCCACGCGCAGTGGAAGGATGCGGATTCGGACTTCGCCGGGTTGGTCAATCTGTGGCGCGGCTTTGAAGAACAGCGCCTGGCCCTGACCGCCAGCCCCCTGCGTAACTGGTGCCGCAAAAACTTCCTGAATTACTTGCGCCTGCGTGAATGGCGCGATTCCCATCGCCAGTTGAGCCTGATCTGCCGCGACATGCAGTTGAGCCTCAACAAGGAACCGGCCGATTATCCGAAACTGCACAAGGCGGTGCTCTCGGGCCTGTTGAGCCAGATCGGCCAGAAAACCGAGGACGGCGATTACCTCGGTGCGCGGCAGCGACGCTTCTGGGTCCATCCCTCGTCCGGGCTGGGCAAGAAGCGCCCGCAGTGGCTGATGACCGCCGAGTTGGTGGAAACCACCAAGTTGTATGCGCGCATGGTGGCGAAGATCGAACCGGACTGGATCGAACCGCTGGCCGGGCACCTGATCAAGAAGAACCACTTCGAACCCCATTGGGAGAAGAAGCGCGGACAGGTGGTGGCTTACGAGCAGATCACCTTGTTCGGGCTGATCGTGGTCGGTCGCCGGCCGGTGCACTACGGGCCGGTGGACCCGGTGGTGTCCCGCGAACTGTTCATCCGCGAGGCGCTGGTGCGTGGCGAAATCCAGTCCCGGGCCAAGTGCCTGAGCGCCAACACCCGATTGCTGGAACAGCTTGACGAGCTCGAAGCCAAGGCCCGTCGCCGCGACATCCTGGCGGACGAGGAAACCCTCTTCGCGTTCTACGATGCTCGCCTGCCCGCCGAGATCCACCAGACCGCGACGTTCGATAGCTGGTACCGGATCAACAGCCAGAAAGACCCGCAGCTGTTGATCATGCGCGAAGAAGACGTGCTCGCTCGCGAGGCCAGCGAGGTGACGGCCAATCTGTATCCCGACACTTTGCGCGTCGGCGACCTGACCTTGCCGTTGAGCTATCACTTCGAGCCCAACCACCCGCGCGATGGCGTGACGTTGCGGGTACCGGCACCGCTGCTGCCGATGCTGCCGCCGGAGCGCCTGGAATGGCTGGTGCCGGGGATGATCGAGGCCAAATGCATCGCCCTGGTGCGCAACCTGCCCAAGGCTTTGCGCAAGAACTTCGTGCCGGTGCCGGACTTCGTCAAGGCGGCGCTGCAGCGCATCACTTTCGCCGAGGGCTCGCTGCCGCAGTCCCTAGGGCGCGAGCTGCTGCGCATGACCGGCGCGCGGGTCAGCGACGAAGCCTGGGCGGAAGCGGCGCAGCAAGTGGAAAGCCATTTGCGCATGAACCTGGAAATCGTCGACGGCCAAGGCAAGTTCCTCGGCGAAGGCCGCGACCTGGCCGAGCTGACCGCGCGTTTTGCCGAAGCCAGCCAGGCCGCGTTAGCCGTGCCGCAGACGGCGAAGAGCCAGGAACCGGTGGAAGCGAAAATCTTCGCGCCAGTGGCGGAAAAAACCCAACAGAAGATCGCCGGGCTGTCGATGACGGTGTACCCGGCGCTGGTGGAAGAGGGCGGTGTGGTCAAGGAAGGGCGTTTCCCGACCCCGGCCGAAGCCGAGTTCCAGCATCGCCGCGCCTTGCAACGCTTGCTCATGCAGCAACTGGCCGAAACGGCGAAGTTTCTTCGCGGCAAGCTGCCGGGCCTGACCGAACTGGGCCTGCTGTATCGCGAGCTTGGGCGCATCGACGCTCTGGTGGAAGACATCCTGCTGGCGAGTCTCGACAGTTGCGTCCTCGAAGGCGAGCCGAGCCTGCCGCGCGACGGCGCCGCGCTGGCGGCCCTGGCCGAGCGCAAGCGCGGCGGCTGGACCGAGCATGCCGAACGCCTGGCCAGGCTGACCCTGGATATCCTGAAACTCTGGCACGGCCTGCAAAAACGCTTCAAGGGCAAGATCGATCTGGCCCAGGCCGTGGCGCTGAACGACATCAAGCAGCAGCTCAGCCACCTGGTGTACCCGGGCTTTGTGCGTGAAACCCCGCATCAATGGCTCAAGGAGCTGCCGCGCTACCTCAAGGCTATCGAGCAACGCTTCGAGAAGCTCGGCAGCCAGGTACAGAAGGACCGGGTCTGGAGCGGCGAGCTGTCCAACCTCTGGGCGCAATACCAGGCCCGCGCCAGCAAGCATGCCCAGGAAGGCAAGCGCGATCCGCAGCTGGAACTGTACCGCTGGTGGCTGGAGGAATACCGCGTATCGCTGTTCGCCCAGCAGCTGGGCACCAAGGTGCCGATTTCCGACAAGCGCCTGGGCAAGCAGTGGGGGTTGGTGGAGGCTTAGAGTCGGCGCGATAACCTGTGGGAGCGAGCCTGCTCGCGAAAGCGATGGTTCAGCTTGCAATGATGTTGGCTGATGCACCGCCTTCGCGAGCAGGCTCGCTCCCACAGGGGTTTTGTGTTGTAAGCAAGGGAGAATGGGCCAAACGCCAGCGTTTATGGCAAACTTCGCGCCTATAAATGCCGGTCCCGTGGTTTTGGCTTCATTACCACGGGCGGATCGGAATAAAGCGATGCCAGGTCTGCTCCCACGGGATGGGAAAGACCCTTTGCGTGTTGGTACGTCGGTGCCAATACTTTCTGCCTGAACAGATCAGAGACACGACCATGCATAACGTCGTCATCAGCGGCACCGGCCTGTATACCCCGGCCAACAGCATCTCCAACGAAGAGCTGGTGCAGTCTTTCAATACCTATGTCGCGCAGTTCAATGCCGACAATGCCGAGGCCATCGAGCGCGGCGAAGTCGAGGCATTGACCGAGTCCAATGCGGCCTTCATCGAAAAGGCTTCAGGCATCAAGAGCCGTTTCGTGATGGACAAGGACGGTATTCTCGATCCCAAGCGCATGACGCCGCGCCTGCCGGAGCGCTCCAACGAAGAATGGTCGGTGCTCTGCGAAATGGCCATCGGCGCCGCGAAACAGGCGCTTGAGCGCGCCGGTCGCAGCGCTGCTGACATCGACGGCGTGATCGTTGCCTGTTCCAACCTGCAGCGTGCCTATCCGGCCATTGCCATTGAAGTCCAGGAAGCCCTGGGTATCGAAGGGTTCGGTTTCGACATGAACGTGGCCTGTTCTTCGGCGACCTTCGGCATCCAGGCCGCCGCCAACAGCGTACAGCTGGGCCAGGCCCGGGCGATCCTGATGGTCAACCCGGAAGTGTGCACCGGCCACTTGAATTTCCGTGATCGCGACAGCCATTTCATCTTCGGCGACGCAGCCACGGCGGTGATCATCGAGCGGGCGGACCAGGCGACATCGCCGTACCAGTTCGACGTGGTCAGCACCAAGCTGCTCACCAAGTTCTCCAACAACATCCGCAACAACTTCGGCTTCCTCAACCGCGCGGCGGAAGAGGGCATCGGCACGCGGGACAAACTTTTCGTCCAAGAAGGCCGCAAAGTGTTCCGCGACGTCTGCCCGATGGTCGCCGAATTGATTGGCGCTCATTTGCAGGAAAACCAGCTGAACGTCGGCGAAGTGAAGCGTTTCTGGCTGCATCAGGCCAACCTGAGCATGAACCAGCTGATCGTGCGCAAACTGCTCGGGCGCGAAGCCAGCGAGGAAGAAGCCCCGGTGATCCTCGACCGCTACGCCAACACCAGCTCGGCGGGTTCGGTGATTTCCTTTCACCTGCACCAGGACGACCTGCCCAGCGGCTCGGTCGCGGTGCTCAGCTCGTTTGGCGCCGGCTACTCGATCGGCAGCGTGATCCTGCGCAAGCGTTGATCCGGACTGCTTGATTTTCCCTGTGGCGAGGGAGCTTGCTCCCGCTGGGCTGCGCAGCAGCCCCAGCGTCCCACAGATACATCGCAGTGCCAGATAAAGTTTGGGGCTGCTATGCAGCCCAGCGGGAGCAAGCTCCCTCGCCACGAAAGCAGCTGGGTCGCTGCTTCACCGCTCTAGCTTGCAGCTTACGGCTTGCCTCTCGAAGCTGCTGTTTTGTTATTCCCATTCGAAGTAAAAAGTTCCGCTGTCATAAAATCTTTATGTGATAGCAACTCGCCTGACACAACCCATCGCCAAGATCCCCTCCCAACACCAGCGGGCCCAGTTCCGCGTGTTTTCTAACGCATAGACTACCAACTAGGGGAATTCTTCGATGATCCGTAAGCACTTCGCAGGTTTTGCCGCCAGCGCTCTGGCAATGGCAGTAACCGCCCAGGCTTTCGCCGGCACCGTAACCACCGACGGCGCCGATATCGTGGTCAAGACCAAGGGCGGCCTGGAGGTCGCTACCACTGACAAAGAGTTCAGCTTCAAGCTCGGCGGTCGTTTGCAGGCTGACTACAGCCAGTTCGATGGGATCTACACCGACAACGGCGACAAGGCTGATGCCGCTTACATCCGCCGCGGCTTCCTGGAGCTGTCCGGCGTGCTGTACACGGACTGGGCCTACACCATCAACTACGATTTCTCCCACAACAGCGGCGATTCCGACAACGGCTACTTCGACGAAGCCTCCCTGGCCTACAACGGCTTCAAGCCGGTGTCGATCAAGGTCGGTCGTTTCGACCCGGACTTCGGCCTGGAAAAAGCCACCAGCTCCAAGTGGGTCACCGCGCCTGAGCGTAACGCCGCCTACGACCTGATCGACTGGGCCAACGGCCACCAGAACGGCCTGGGCCTGCAAGCCTCCGGCGTCTTCGCCGACTCGTTCTACGCCTCGGCTGGCGTGTTCAGCAAAGATACCGACGATACCGACGGCAACAGCATCAAGCAGGCCAACGGTCGTTTCGTATTCGCTCCGATGCACGACGCCGGCAACGTGTTGCACTTCGGTGTGAACGTGGCCTCGCGTGACGTTTCGGACACCGCGTTCGACGCGCGTTATCGCTCCCGTCTGGGCATGCGTGGTGTCGAGACCCTGGGCGGCAACGATGCCGGTCCTAACGGCAACCGTCCGGTACTGGGTGGCGCGAACAACTCGCCAGCCGGTTCCTACGACACCGACACCGCCTTTGGCCTGGAAGCCGCGTTCGCCATGGGTCCTGCGTCGATCCAGGGTGAATACATCACCCGCAAGACCAAGGCTGACGACAGCGCCTTCGAAGACCTCAAGGGCCATGGTTTCTACGTGCAGGGCGCCTACACCCTCACCGGCGAGGCGCGCGGTTATAAGATCGGCAAATTCGATTCGATCAAGCCTGCCAACAAATCCATCGGCGCCTGGGAACTGTTCTATCGCTACGACAGCATGACCGTCGAAGACGACAACATCACCACCGCCACCGCGACCCGTGATGTGGGCGACGCCGAAGCCAAGGTGCACAACCTGGGCGTCAACTGGTACGCCAACGAAGCGGTGAAGATCTCTGCCGCTTACGTCAAGGCCAAGACCGACAACGTGACCAACGTCAACGGCGACGACGACGGCAAAGGTGTGGTCGTGCGTGCCCAGTACGTGTTCTAAATCGCTTTGACCTGATACACCGCTCCACTTTCATCCGTTACGCTCCTTTGAACCCCGCCTTTGGCGGGGTTTTTTTATGCGCGCCTAAACGCATAACCGCGGTCCTGGAGGACTGTATGGCCATCCACCTGTCAACAATGACAGTTTCGCCAGATTTGAGGTGAGTGCTTACTTTCAGAGACAGGGTCGTCAAGGTTGGACACGGAGAACGATATGACGGGTGCAGATAAAAAAGAGCGGGTGACGTCTGGTGAATCCATAACTACTGTCAGTACTTCGTCTGGCGAAGCGCTGGTCAGCTTTCATTACGATGGAATGGACACTCTCACCGGTCAAAGTACGGCGAATGGCAGGGAACAACGGTTTTACCGAAATGATGAGTTGGCGAACGAGATCCGTGGGGCCGCTAGCAGTACCTTTGTAAAAGCTGAAGGGATGGTGCTTGCCGAACATCAGGTCGGTGGCGATCCGAGGGTCTTGTTGCTGGCGGGCGATGGCAAGGGCAGCGTGATGAGTGAGACGAGTCAGGCCGCGATCAGCAGCATGGCTTATTCACCTTACGGGCATCGACCGGATGAGGCACCGATGAGGAGCCATCTGGGTTACAACGGTCACCGGCGTGAAGCCCAAAGTGGTTGGTATCTGCTGGGCAATGGCTATCGGGTGTTCAATCCTTTGTTGATGAGATTCCACAGCCCGGACAGCTTGAGTCCGTTTGGGACGGGTGGATTGAACGCGTATATGTATTGTGTGGGGGATCCGATCAACAACGTGGATCCGACGGGACACAGTCCTTGGGGATGGTTATTGCGCGGAATCAGGCGTATTTCCGGATCTAAAAGAATTACCACGGCGACGCCTGGATATGAAAACCTGCCGGGCGTGCTGGGTCGCAATACAAAGTCCCATGCGACGACGTTGATGCCTATTCAAAGCAAGCATGTTGAGCAGTTGGAGGGTATCGAAAGCTCATATAAAGTGGTTTCCAAAGAACCCTCGTTTAAACAACGCATGTTCAGCAGCGAAGACCTTTACTTGAAACACCAACAGCAGCTTAAGTCGAACACGGCTGCACGTTTATTTGCTTCCGAGAACGTAGGTGAGCGGGGTATCACCAGGGAAGGAGCCAAAATGATCAAGACGCAAGCAGATAGGCTCAATAGATCAGCTGCCAACATCAGGAAGGATCGTTCTGATCGGGTCATGAGCGACCGGCTGTACAAGGAAAATAAAAAAGCCGCGGCTGACTATCGGGATGGGGTGAGGCCGGACTCGGATAGATTTTTACGCGACGCCGGTCGCTAATTTTTGGGGTAATGATGAGCTGTACTGCCACCATCCAGGTTGGAGACCTATCCAACCGTAAAAAATCTCCCGACGCTACGTCCTCGCCATCCGAATCGGCGATACTCCCCCTATCCGCCGCCTGGATATCGAGGAACCGCATGCCGCTTCACGTCCTGGACAGTCTGTCCGCCATCGCCTCACCCGAGTGGGACGCGCTGGTGCCTGCCAATCAACCGTTCCTGCGCCACGCTTTTCTCACCGCCCTGGAAGACAGCGCCAGCCTGGGCGAGCATTCCGGCTGGCAGCCCGAGCACCTGCTGCACATAGAAGACGGACGGCTGCTGGCGGCCCTGCCCAGTTACCGCAAGTGGCATTCCTACGGCGAGTACGTGTTCGATCATGGCTGGGCCGATGCCTGTGCCCGGGCGGGCATCGACTATTACCCCAAGCTGTTGACGGCCGTGCCGTTCAGTCCGGTCAGCGGGCCGCGGCTGCTGGCGGCGTCAGTGGAGGACGGTCTGGAATTGCTCGGCAGCCTGCCGGGTTATCTGGAAATCGAAGGGCTTTCCAGCGCCCACATCAACTTCACCGATGCCTTTACCGATGCGGCGTTGGCCGGGCAGGAGGGTTGGCTGCAGCGGATCGGTTGCCAGTACCACTGGCAGAATCGCGGCTATCGGGACTTCCAGGATTTTCTTGATGCGCTTAGTTCCCGCAAGCGCAAGCAGATGCGCAAGGAGCGCGAGCAAGTGGCTGGGCAGGGCATCGAGTTCGAGTGGCTCGAAGGCCATCAGCTTGACGAGGCGCAATGGGATTTTGTCTACGCCTGTTACGCCAATACCTATGCGGTACGTCGGCAAGCGCCTTATCTGACCCGGGCATTCTTCAGCCTGCTGGCCGAGCGCATGCCCGAGGCCATTCGCGTGGTGCTGGCCAAACAAGGTTCGCGGCCGGTGGCGATGGCATTCAGCCTGGTGGGCGGCGACAGTTTTTACGGCCGCTACTGGGGCTGCCTGGCGGAGTTCGATCGGCTGCATTTCGAGACGTGTTTCTACCAGGGCATGGACTATGCGATCGCCAACGGTCTGCAGCGTTTTGACGCCGGAGCCCAGGGCGAGCACAAATTGATTCGCGGGTTCGAGCCGGTGATTACCCGGTCGTGGCATTACTTGCGCCATCCCGGTTTGAAAGCGGCGGTGGCGGATTTTCTAGTCCGCGAGCATGAGGGCGTGCTGGCGTATGCCGAAGAGGCCAGGACAGCACTGCCGTATCGGCAGTGCTGAGGATGTTATGAAATCCCGTGGCGAGGGAGCTTGCTCCCGCTGGGCTGCGCAGCGGCCCCAAAAAAGCTGAATCCAACCATGAAGCTGGATCCGGGCTTCAAAGGGGGGCGCTGCGCACCCTAGCGGGAGCAAGCTCCCTCGCCACGGGTTTTGTGTGGACTCCGGTCTCAATCAATCCCGACAAACCCACCCGTCTGATGCTGCCAGAGCCGCGCGTACAGCCCGCCATGGGCCAACAGCTCGGCATGACTGCCGGTCTCGGCGATGTGGCCGTTTTCCAGCACCACCAGCCGGTCCATCCGGGCGATGGTCGAGAGGCGGTGGGCGATGGCGATCACGGTCTTGCCTTGCATCAGCGTCTCGAGGCTTTCCTGGATCGCCGCTTCGACTTCCGAGTCCAGCGCGGAGGTCGCTTCGTCCATGATCAGGATCGGCGCATCCTTGAGCAATACCCGGGCGATGGCGATGCGTTGGCGCTGGCCACCGGAAAGCTTCACGCCGCGCTCACCGACGTGCGCATCGAAACCGGTGCGGCCTTCGGCGTCCGACAGCAACGGGATGAACTCATCGGCGCGGGCCTTGTGCACCGCTTCCCAGAGTTGCGCGTCGGTGGCGTCGGGCTTGCCATAAAGCAGGTTGTCGCGGATCGAGCGGTGTAGCAGCGAGGTGTCCTGGGTGATCATGCCGATGCGTTCGCGCAGGCTTTCCTGCCCGACATGGGCAATGTCCTGGCCGTCGATGAGGATGCGTCCGCCTTGCACGTCATAGAGGCGCAGCAGCAGGTTTACCAGCGTGGATTTACCCGCGCCGGACGGCCCGATCAGGCCGATTTTCTCGCCGGGCCTGATGGTCAGGTTCAGGTCGCTGATCACGCCGCTTTTTTTGCCGTAATGAAAATCCACATGCTCGAAACGCACCTCGCCACGGGCCACCGCGAGCGGCTTGGCCTGCTCGCGGTCGGTGACACTGACCGGCTGGGAGATGGACTGCAAGCCGTCCTGGACCATGCCGATGTTTTCGAAAATGCCGGTGACTACCCACATGATCCAGCCGGACATGTTGACGATGCGGATCACCAGGCCGGTGGCCAGGGCAATGGCGCCAACGCTGATGAGCGACTGGGTCCACAACCACAGCGCCAGGGCCGTGGTGCCGACGATCAGCAGCCCGTTCATGCTGGTGATGACCACGTCCATGCTCGTCACCACGCGGCCGGCCAGTTGGGCTTTCTCGGTCTGTTCCTCGATGGCTTCGCGAGCGTATTGCTGTTCGAAGTTGGTGTGGGCGAACAGCTTCAGCGTGGTGATGTTGGTGTAGCCGTCGACGATCCGTCCCATGAGCTTGGAGCGCGCATCGGAGGACACCACGGAGCGTTCCTTGACCCGTGGCACGAAGTAGCAGAGCGCGCCGATGTAGGCGGCGATCCAGGCCAGCAGCGGGATCATCAGGCGCCAATCGGCTTCGGCAAACAGCACCAGTGAGCTGATGGCATAGATCAGCACGTGCCACAGCGCATCCACGGCCTGCACCGCCGAGTCGCGCAGGGAATTGCCGGTCTGCATGATGCGCTGGGCGATGCGCCCGGCGAAGTCGTTCTGGAAGAAATTCAGGCTTTGCTTGAGCACGTAGCTGTGATTTTGCCAGCGGATCAGGCTGGTCATGCTCGGGCTCAGGGTCTGGTGCACCAGCAGGTCATGCAGGGCCACGAAGATCGGCCGGAACACCAGCGCGACCACCGCCATCCAGGCCAGTTCGAGGCCGTGCAGCTTGAAGAAGTCGGTGTTGGGCGTGGCCTGGGTCAGGTCGATGATGCGGCTCAGGTAGCTGAACAGCGCCACTTCGATCAGCGCGCCGATCAGGCCGACCACCAGCAGGGCGGCGAAGCTGGGCCAGACCTGTTTCAGGTAATACGTGTAGAAGGGCAGGACGCGGTTCGGCGGGGCCGAGGTCGGGGCGTCGCGGAAGATGTCGATCAGTTTTTCAAAACGGCGGTAAACCATGGGGTACATAGCCCGGGCGGGGGCTCTCCTTTTTTGCGGTGGGCGGCGCGGGGTTGCCGGCGCCGCTCAGGCTTGCCCTGTGGGTTCAGTCGATGCGCTTGGCCGACTTGATGATCACAGGATCGATCGGCACGTTTTGCATGCCTGATTTGGTGGTGGTCTGGGAGTTGACGATGATGTCCACCACGTCCATGCCCTTGACCACCTTGGCGAATACCGCGTAGCCGGCGTCGCGGCCCGGGTCGAGGAAGGCATTGTCGGCCACGTTGATGAAGAACTGGCTGGTGGCCGAATCCGGGTTGGATGTGCGGGCCATCGACAAGGTGCCGCGAACGTTATGCAGCCCATTGCTGGCTTCGTTCTTGATCGGTGCCTTGGTGTCTTTCTGCTGCATCTGCTGGGTAAAACCGCCGCCCTGGGCCATGAAACCCGGGATCACGCGATGGAAAATCGTGTTGTTGTAAAAGCCGCTGTCGACGTACTCAAGGAAGTTCTTGGTACTGATGGGCGCCTTGACCGGGTCCAGTTCGATTTCGATCTGGCCGTTGGTGGTGTCCAGCAGGACGTGTGGCGCCTTGGCCGGCGTGGCGGCCATCAGGTTGGCGGCAAACAGTACGGAGCCGGCGGCGAGGGCGATTTTTTTCAGCATGGGTTCAGTGATCCTGGGTAGTGGAATCGGTTGCGGTCAAGAATTCGAGCAGGGTCTGGTTGAAGCGTTCGGGTTGATCCAGGGGCGTAGCGTGCCGTGAATCGGCGATGACTGCCAGTCGTGCGTCAGGCAACAGTTTTACATAGGCTTCTTTCAGCGCCACCGGGGTGTAGTCGTGGTCGGCGCAAATGACGAGGGTTGGACAGGCAACTTGCGCCAGGCGTTCCTGCACGCCCCAGCCGACAATGGCGTCGAAACTGGCGAGATAGGCGCGTTTGTCGTTTTCTGCCCAACGCCGGGCCATTTCCAGGCGCAGTTCGGTTTGTTCGGGCTTGGGGAACAACTTCTCGCCGAGGGCCTTGCCGATGGTTTCCAGGCTCAGCAGGCGCATCAGGCTCCAGCGCTTGAACCATTGCCAGCAATCGTCGGGCGTACGGACTTTGACTTCAGGGGCGCTGTTGACAATGCACAGGCTTCTGACCCGTGCGGGTTCGTCCACGGCCAGCTGGAAACAGATCATGCCGCCCATGGACCAGCCCACCAGGTGCACCGGGCCGAGATCGAGGTGCTCGATCAGGGCATCCAGATCGGCGCTGAAGCCGGCGATGCTGTAGCGCTCGCGCGGCTTGTCGGAGCGGCCGTGGCCGCGCACATCCATCACGATCAGGCGGTAGTGGCGCGACAACACGGGAATCTGCTTTTCCCAGTCGCGAGTGCTGGAGCCCAACCCGTGGACCAGCACCAGCGGTGTGCCGTGGCCATATTCCTCGTAGTGCAGGTTGCAACCTTCATGTTCGAAAAAGGCCATCGGCGAGATCCTTGTCAGGCTTGTTCAGGGGCAGCGAACGGCGCATCCAGCGGCGCGGTATCGAAGGTGCGCAGCAGCTCGATGAGAATCTGCGTGGCCGGTCCCAGGGGCTTTTCCTTGTTCGAATACAGGTAGAAGCTCGGGTTGCGACTGGCGCCCTGATCCAAGGGTAGACGTTTGAGCGTGCCCTCTCGAAGTTCTCGCTCGATCATGTGCCGGGGCAGCCAGGCAAAGCCCAGGCCGCTGCCGACGAACGTCGCGGCGGTGGCCAGGCTCCCCACGGTCCAGCGCTGTTCGGCGCCGAGCCAGCCGACATCGCGGGGCTGCTGACGGCCGGAATCGCGGATCACCACTTGCAGCTGGCTCTCCAGGTCCTGGAACGTCAGCTCGCGGTTGAGTCGGTGCAGGGCGTGCTCGGGATGGGCCACCGCGACGAATTCGACATCGCTCAGTTCGGCGCCCAGGTAACCGGGAATGCTGAAGCCGCTGATGGCGAGGTCGGCCACGCCTTCGAGCAGTACCTCTTCGACACCGGACAAGACTTCTTCGCGCAGCCTTACCCGGCAGCCCCGGCTCTGCGGCATGAATGCGGTCAGGGCGCGGACGAGGCGGGCAGTGGGGTAGGCCGCGTCGACCACCAGGCGCACTTCAGCTTCCCAACCCTGCTCCATGTGGTGGGCCAGGTCTTCCAGCTGGCTGGCCTGTTTCACCAGTTGCCGGGAACGGCGCAGCAGCACGCCGCCGGCTTCGGTCAGCACGGCCTTGCGCCCGTCGATACGCAGCAACGGCACGCCGAGCTGATCCTGCATGCGGGCCACGGTGTAGCTCACCGATGATTGAGAGCGGTGCAGCACTTCGGCGGCCTGGGCGAAACCACCATGGTCCACCACCGCCTGCAACGTTCGCCATTGATCAAGGGTCACGCGGGGCGCTTTCATATTGAGCTCCTCTTGTCCTAAGCTGGCGGTCCCCTCGTGGAGACTGCCGAATGAAAAAAATCTGTTGTGCGCTGCTGGCCCTGCTGCCACTGAGTGCGTTCGCCTACCCGATCGACGTGGAAAAACACCTCAACGGTCTGAGCATCGACTACACCGCCTACGACACCGATGCCGACATCGGCTCGATCCAGGTCAACAATTACGGCAGCACCGACGCGGCGTGCAGCGTGGTATTTCGCAACGGCCCCGAAGCGCCGCGAACCCGCAAGATCGAAGTCGCCGCCGGCAAGTTCAAGAACGCCACCGCCAAGTTCAACCGCAACATCATCAAGCTGCGCATCGAGCTGACCTGCAAGCCGAAATAACCAGCGGCGGGGCAGCGTCATAAGGCGTGCTCCGCTTATAAACGAAATTATCGATGTTTTGCAGCAATTATTTGCGCTTTTTCATCGATATGATCGCGCTTAACCTTCACTCCATCGACTTACAACATTCTCAGATGGAGCCTACAAGCCATGTCCCGCGTTCTGATCATCGAAAGCAGTGCCCGCCAGCAAGACTCGGTTTCCCGTCAACTGACCCAGACCTTCATCAGCCAGTGGAAAGCCGCGCATCCGGCCGATGAGATCAGCGTTCGCGATCTGGCAGTCAACCCGGTTCCGCACCTGGACGCTCATCTGCTGGGGGGCTGGATGAAACCGGCCGAGCAGCGCAACGACATCGAGAACGCTTCGCTGGAGCGCTCCAACCAACTGACCGATGAGCTGCTCGCCGCCGATGTTCTGGTGATGGCTGCGCCGATGTACAACTTCGCCATTCCGAGCACCTTGAAAGCCTGGCTCGACCATGTGCTGCGCGCCGGCGTGACCTTCAAGTACACCCCCACCGGTCCCCAGGGGCTGTTGACCGGCAAGCGCGCTTTTGTGCTCACCGCCCGCGGCGGCATTCACGCCGGTGGCAGCACCGATCACCAGGAACCGTACCTGCGCCAGGTCATGGGCTTTATCGGTATCCACGACGTGACCTTCATCCATGCCGAAGGCATGAACCTGGGCGGCGACTTCCAGGAGAAGGGCCTGAACCAGGCCAACGCCAAGCTGTCCCAAGTGGCCTGAGCGTTAATCCTCGGGTAATCGCCAGATGTTCTAGTGACTTGGCGCTTCCCTTCAAACCGTTTTGCGCATCGAACCTCCCTTGGCACTTATTGCTCCTGAGTGCAGCCGCCCGATTGAACGCTGAAGCGAGATCGGGCTTTTTTTTTGCCTGCGATCTCCCATCCACTGAATTTCTCCTGTGGGAGCGAGCTTGCTCGCGATAGCGGAATGTCAGCCGACATCTCTCTCGACTGTCAGGCAGCCATCGCGAGCAAGCTCGCTCCCACAGGGTTTAGTGTCTGGGCTGGTTATTGCGGTTAGCGGCGATCCTGAAAAACCGCTATCTTCGCCGCCATTCGAAACGAGGGGCGGTATGGGCTATCTACTTTTTGTGACCTTGATCCAGGCGTTTTCCTTCAGCCTGATCGGCGAGTACCTGGCCGGGCATGTCGACAGTTATTTTGCGGTGCTGGTGCGCGTCGTGCTGGCGGGGCTGGTGTTCATTCCGTTGACGCGCTGGCGTCAGGTTGAGCCGTCGTTCATGCGCGGCATGCTGTTGATCGGTGCCCTGCAGTTCGGCGTGACTTACGTCTGCCTCTACCTGAGTTTCCGGGTACTGACGGTGCCGGAAGTGCTGTTGTTCACCATCCTCACGCCGCTGCACGTGACCTTGATCGAAGATGCACTCAATCGACGCTTCAACCCTTGGGCCTTGATCGCGGCGCTGGTGGCCGTGACCGGCGCGGCGGTGATTCGTTATGACCGGATCAACCCGGATTTCTTCATGGGCTTCTTGCTGCTGCAACTGGCCAACTTCACCTACGCGGCCGGGCAAGTGTTGTACAAGCACCTGGTGGCGCGGCACCCGAGCGACCTGCCGCACTATCGGCGTTTCGGCTATTTCTACCTCGGCGCGCTGATGGTTGCGCTGCCGGCCTTCCTGCTGTTCGGCAAGGCCGATTTCTGGCCTGAAGCGCCGCTGCAATGGGGCGTACTGGTATTCCTCGGCCTGGTCTCCACCGCGCTGGGCCTCTACTGGTGGAACAAGGGCGCGTGCCTGGTGAACGGCGGGACATTGGCGGTGATGAACAACCTGCACGTGCCGGTGGGGTTGCTGGTGAACCTGCTGATCTGGAACCAGCATGAGGCGTTGGGTCGGTTGCTGCTGGGTGGGTCGGTGATACTCGCGGCGGTGTGGATCAGTCGGTTGGGGGTGCGCCAAGCTCAGCCCTCACACTGAACCCCCTTGCGGGGGCCATGGTGGATCAGACCACCTGCCTCTCCGGCTCCGGAATATGGCTTGCCCCCAATACCGCCGGCAGCAACCCCGCCCGCAGATCCGTACCGCTCGGCTGTTGGTACAAGCCCAGCCCGAATTCCGGCATCACCGCCAGCAGGTAATCGAAGATATCCCCCTGGATGCGCTCGTAGTCGGCCCACACGGTGGTGCCGGTGAAGCAGTAGATTTCCAGCGGGATACCCTGGGCAGTGGTCTGCAGCTGGCGGACCATGCAGGTCATGTTCGGCTGGATCTCCGGGTGGCTTTTCAGATAGGCCAGGGCATAGGCGCGGAAAGTGCCGAGGTTGGTCATCCGCCGGCGGTTGGCCGACATCGCCGCGACGTTGCCCTGGGCTTCGTTCCAGGCCTTGAGCTCGGCCTGCTTGCGGCCGATGTAATCGGTCAGCAGGTGCACCTGGGTCAGGCGCTGTTCTTCCTCGTCGTGCAGGAAGCGCACGCCGCTGGCGTCGATGAACAGGCTGCGCTTGATCCGCCTTCCGCCGGATTGCTGCATGCCGCGCCAGTTCTTGAACGATTCGGACATCAGGCGCCAGGTGGGGATCGAGACGATGGTCTTGTCGAAGTTCTGCACCTTGACCGTGTGCAGGGTGATATCCACCACGTCACCGTCGGCTCCCACCTGTGGCATTTCGATCCAGTCGCCGACCCGCAGCATGTCGTTGCTGGTCAACTGCACGCTGGCGACGAACGACAACAGCGTGTCCTTGTAGACCAGGAGGATCACCGCCGACATCGCACCCAGGCCCGACAGCAGCAACAGCGGCGAGCGGTCGATCAGCGTGGCGACGATGATGATCGCGCCGAACACGTAGAGGACCATTTTTGTCAGCTGCACGTAGCCCTTGATCGAGCGGGTGCGGGCGTGTTCGGTGCGGGCATAGACGTCCAGCAGCGCACTGAGCAGGGCACTGACGGCCAGCAGCATGAACAGGATGGTGAAGGCCAGCGCGACATTGCCGAGGAAGACCATGCTGGTCTTGCTCAGCCCGGGTACCAGGTGCAGGCCGAACTGGATGATCAGCGACGGCGTCGTTTGCGCCAGGCGATGAAAGACTTTGTTCTGGCGCAGGTCGTTGACCCAGTGCAGGGCCGGTTGGCGGCCGATCAGCTTGGCGCCGTGCAGGATCAGGTAGCGCGCCACGCGTCCGAGCACCAGCGCGATCGCCAGCAGCAGGGCCAGGGCGAGGCCGGAATGCAGGAGCGGGTGCTGATCCAGGGCCCCCCAGAAATCCTGAAGGTTGAGCCAGAATTGTTTGATATCCATGGACGAGACGGTCTTCTATGAGCGCGATGGGCGAATTAGAGCATTTAAGCGTGGCGAAGTGACCGTTGATGACAAATCCGCTCTTGAAAACACACTGATTTGCAGCCGTTTGTATAAAGAAACTCGGCCTGCGCGCTCGAAACCGGTAACCTATGCAGCTGTTTTTTTGCATTTCTTCGAGGTAGCACCCGTGTTTTCCCAATTCGCCCTGCACGAACGCCTGCTCAAAGCCGTGGCCGAGCTTAAATTTGTCGAGCCAACGCCGGTGCAGGCAGCGGCTATTCCGCTCGCGCTCCAGGGGCGTGACCTGCGGGTGACGGCGCAGACCGGCAGCGGCAAGACCGCTGCGTTCGTGCTGCCGATCCTCAATCGCCTGATCGGCCCGGCCAAGGTCCGCGTCAGCATCAAGACCCTGATCCTGCTGCCGACCCGCGAGCTGGCCCAGCAGACCTTGAAGGAAGTGGAACGCTTCGCGCAGTTCACCTTCATCAAGTCCGGCCTGATCACCGGCGGGGAAGATTTCAAGGTCCAGGCCGCCATGCTGCGCAAGGTGCCGGATATCCTGATCGGCACGCCGGGGCGGATGATCGAGCAATTGAACGCCGGCAACCTCGACCTCAAGGAAGTCGAAGTGCTGGTGCTGGACGAAGCCGACCGCATGCTGGACATGGGTTTTGCCGAAGACGTGCAGCGCCTGGTGGATGAATGCGTCAATCGCCAGCAGACCATGCTGTTCTCCGCCACCACCGGCGGTTCGGGCCTGCGCGAGATGATCGCCAAGGTCCTGAACAACCCTGAGCACTTGCAGCTCAACGCGGTCAGCCAGCTGAACTCCACCACCCGCCAGCAGATCATCACCGCTGACCACAACCAGCACAAAGAGCAGATTGTGAACTGGTTGCTGGCCAACGAGACCTACGAAAAAGCCATCGTGTTCACCAACACCCGGGCCATGGCCGACCGCATCTACGGTCGTCTCGTCGCCCAGGAATACAAGGCGTTCGTGCTGCACGGCGAGAAAGACCAGAAGGACCGCAAGCTGGCCATCGACCGCCTCAAGCAGGGCGGTGTGAAGATCCTGGTGGCCACCGACGTCGCCGCCCGTGGCCTGGACGTCGACGGCCTGGATATGGTCATCAACTTCGACATGCCCCGCAGTGGCGACGAGTATGTGCACCGCATCGGCCGCACCGGTCGCGCCGGCAACGATGGCCTGGCGATCTCGCTGATCTGCCACGGCGACTGGAACCTGATGTCGAGCATCGAGCGCTACCTCAAGCAGAGCTTCGAGCGCCGTACCATCAAGGAAGTCAAAGGCACCTACGGCGGACCGAAAAAGGTCAAGGCGTCGGGCAAGGCCGTTGGCGTGAAGAAGAAAAAGGTCGACGCCAAGGGCGACAAGAAGAAAACCGGCGCGAAGGCCCCGACCAAGCGCAAGACCGCCAACCGCCCGAAGAGCGACGCGCCATCGCTGGTCAGCAAGGACGGCATGGCCCCGCTCAAACGCCGCAAGCCCGAGGCGCCGGCGGCTGAGTAAGCCCATGAATGAAAAACCGGACCTTGGGTCCGGTTTTTTTATGGGTACGCCGGGTCAG
Organism: Pseudomonas sp. FP198; assembly: GCF_030687895.1. Taxonomy (NCBI): domain Bacteria; kingdom Pseudomonadati; phylum Pseudomonadota; class Gammaproteobacteria; order Pseudomonadales; family Pseudomonadaceae; genus Pseudomonas; species Pseudomonas sp. FP198. The sequence goes on along the minus strand of NZ_CP117452.1, from coordinate 4,241,005 downwards.
AAATGATATTTGACCAGCAGGCTGGTATTGCTCTGGTTGGTCTTGAAGCTTTCGCTGTCCTCGATGGCGTACTTGTTCTTCCAGTAGTCGTATTCCACGCCCACGTATAGCTGCTTGGCGCCGAGCTTCAACGCCTTGCCCAGGTCATATTTGATCTGCGGGACGATATGCAGGTTGGCGTGGTACGTGCCCTTGGCGTTGCTGTCGTTGTCGACGACCCAGTCGATGAACCCGTCGAACAGGATGTCGGATGAACCCACCGGGACGGTGACGGCCCAGACCGGGGTGATCTGCCAGACATTGTCGCCCGCCCGCGAGCCTTCGGTCTGGCGGTTGTAGAAATTCAACTGGAAATAGTCGAAGCCGGGAATCGCCAGGTCAAAGCCCGGGCCGATCAGGTAGGACTCGTTGTCACCTTCGCCAAACTCATAGGTCATGGCCAGCAGCACGTCCTTGACCGGGCCCAGTTCCAGCTTCTGATCAAGGATCTTGCCAAACGACAGGCGCGGACTGAACTCGCCGTAGTAGGTGTTCGGGCCGGAATTGCTGTCGTCCTCGCCGTTGTAGAAGATCCGGTCGAGGAAGAAGAAGTTGTCGCCGTAGGTCCAGGCATCGGCGTGTTCGAACGTCACGGTCTGCTGGATACGTGGATTGATCTGGAAATCCTTGCCGTAGAGGTAACTCAGGCTGTTGTTCTGCCACTGCAACAGATCGCCGGCCATGGCCTGGCTGCCGGCGAGCAACGATCCTGCGAGTATCAGGCTGGTGCACGTACGTTTCATTCGGTTTGCTCCCAAAGGTAAGTGGTACCGCGTTGTTGTCGTCAGCGCTCTGGTGTGGCGCCTTTTTCCACGGACAAAACATCCGTTCGGTCAGCTTTTTGTTTGTGGCAGTGGCTGAAAGTCGGTGGGTCGCTCAGGACCTTATGATTATTTTGAGATGTCCGGGTTTGAACGGCCGCGCAGGATACGGACTTGCCTGGAGCGACTCAAGTGCGCTGCGACGGCGCATCCGGAGGCGTGACGATGGAGCGCATGCATAAGCTTTCCTCTTGTTCTTATTGTTGAGGCGCAGGCGGCCGCTGACGGGCGACCGGTCTTGTGCCGGCCTGCCTGTCTGCGGTATTGCGGGTGGAGCGGGGTGTGTCTGGCCGGACTAGTTGGTGCGCGCGCCCTGGGTGATCCAGGCGCCGATCAGATCACGTTCCTGCTGGGTCATCTGGGTGATGTTGCCCAAGGGCATGATCTGGGTGGTCACGGCCTGGGCCTGGATGCGTGCGGCCTGTTGCTGGATCTGCTGCGGCGTATCGAAGATCACCCCTCCCGGCGCGGCGCTGAACAGCGGACTGGTGGGCTTGGCCGAATGACAGACCGAGCAGCGCTCCTGGATCACGCTGTGGACCTTTTCAAATGACGGGCCCTGCGCACTGGACGCCTGGGCGGGCGCCGTTGCCGGAGCGGCTGGCGCCGTGGCCGGTTTGGCCCCGCCGCCCACCGCCGTTTCCGGCAGCGGTTGATACTCGATCACGCCGGGAGCCTTGGCGACTTCCGGTGCCGTTGGCATTGGCTTGGGCCCGGTGACGTAAGCCAGGCAGATCATCGCCAGGGCGCCGACCGGCAGCGTCCAGGCAAACCGGTTGCTGTCATGGCGGGTGTTGAAGTAGTGACGCACCAACACCGCCGCCACGGCGATTCCGGCCAGGATCAGCCAGTTGTATTGGCTGCCGTAGGTGCTCGGGAAGTGGTTGCTGATCATGATGAACAGCACCGGCAGGGTGAAGTAGTTGTTGTGACGCGAACGCAGCAGGCCCTTGGCCGGCAATGCCGGGTCAGGCGTGCGGTTCTCGGCGATGGCCGCCACCAGGGCGCGCTGGGCCGGCATGATGATGCGGAACACGTTGCCGACCATGATCGTACCGATGACGGCGCCGACATGCAGGTAGGCGCCGCGACCGCTGAACACCTTGCTGAAGCCGTAGGCCGCGGCGATCAACAGCACGAACAGAATCAGGCCGAGCAGGGCGGGGCGCTTGCCGAGTGCCGAGTCGCAGAGTGCCGAATAGACGAACCAGCCAACGAACAATGAACCGATGCCCAGGGCAACACCCTCGGCGCCGCTCAGGCTGCTGCCGGGAGCCAGCAGGTAGACGGTCGGGTTCCAATAGAACACCAGGCACAGCAGGGCGATGCCCGACATCCAGGTGAAATAGGCTTCCCATTTGAACCAGTGCAGGTTGTCCGGCATGGACGGCGGCGCGAGTTTGTATTTTTCCAGATGGTAGATGCCGCCACCGTGGATGGCCCATAAATCACCGGCCAGGCCGCTCCGGGGGTTGACGCGATTGAGGTTGTTTTCCAGCCAGACGAAGTAGAACGACGCGCCGATCCAGGCCACGCCAGTGATCATGTGAACCCAGCGCACGCTCAGGTTCAGCCATTCCAGCATATGTGCTTCCACAGTCTTTACCTCTCGCCCGTCACCCTTGTCTTTGGGTGATCGGACCTTCTCTTATTGGTGGGGGGCGAGGACCAACAGCTCATCCTCTTGGAAAAAATGCTCATCGCAGTTGTTGCCTGTGCCACTGCGATCAACCACCAGGAAGTCATCCCGCTTTTCGATCGTCAGCACCGGGTGGTGCCAGACGCCGCGATGGTAATTGATGCCCTGCCTGCCGTTGGTGACGAAGGCGCGGACCAAGCCTGATACCGGTGCATCGCCAAGTGGCGCGACCACGATCAGAAAGGGGTTGCCGAGCAGCGGAATGAAGGCCTGGCTGCCCAGCGGATGGCGCTCCAGCATGCGCACGGTCAATGGCATTTGCAGCGCGTCGGCGCGGAAGATGCTGATGATCGCCTGGTCGTCCGGCGTGGCGGTCTCGACCGTCGCCAGGCGATGGAAGCGCATGGTCGAACCGTTGTTGATCATGAAGTGATCGCTGCCGTCGGTTTCGATCACGTCACCGAACGGGGCGAAGGCTTCTTTGGTCAATGGCTCGATCTTGAGTGTGCGCATGCTGGTCTTTTAACCTTGAATTCTGTGTTGTTTGTTATGCCGCCATCGCGAGCAAGCTCGCTCCCACAGGGGAATGCGTTTCAAATGTGGGAGCGAGCTTGCTCGCGATTTGGTTCACCCTTGTTTCGACACCTTGCCCAATACCCGCAGGCGACTCACGCCACCGTCCGGGAACACGTTCAGGCGGATGTGGGTGATCGGCCCCAGCGCCTTGATCTGCTCGGCGAAGGTGTGTTCGGCGTGCATTTCCAGCTTCTGGCTCGGCAGCAGTTCGCGCCAGAACAGCGACTGGGTTTCGATCTGGCTGTCGGTGCCGCCTTTGACGAACGCGCCCTGGATCGAGCAGCTGTCCGGGTAGTTGCCCTTGAAGTGCAGGGTGTCGACGACGACTTTCTCAACAATGCCGGCATGGCCCAGGGCGACGATCACCCAGTCATTGCCGGGGGTGCGCCGACGGGCGGTTTCCCAGCCGTCGCCCATGTTCACGCCGCGACCCGGGTTGAGGATGTTGCTCATGCGGCCGAAGTGTTCGTCGGAGCAGGCCAAGGCACGGCCACCGTTGAGGGCGGCAGCCAGGTCGATCTGTTCGTTGTCGCCGACGGCGGACCAGTCGCGGTACGGAATGCCGTAGACCCGCAGGCGGGCCACGCCACCGTCCGGATAGATGTTGAAGCGCAGATGGCTGAACGCCTGGTCATTGCTGATTTCGTGGTAGTGGTGGCTGTCGCCCTTCAGCTCGACGGCCGACAGCACTTCGGTCCACTGGGTGTTTTCGTCCGGCTCGCCTTCAGCCAGGAAACAGGCTTCCAGGGAGGCCGACGGTGGGTAATTGCCGGTGAAGAATGAGGTATCGATATCCACGCCCTTGATCGAGCCCGGCACGCCGAGGCGGATCACCGCGCTGTCGTAGCCTTCGAAGCGCTTGCGGCGCGACTCCCAGCCGTCCATCCATTTGCCGTTATCGTCGAACACGCCCTCCTTCCATACAGCCGGGGTCGGCTGGAACAGGCGGTTGGCATCGGCGAACCAGTCATCGGTTACCGAAATGATCCTGGTGCCCAGGCGGGCGTCGGCCAGGTTGACGAATTTTTCGAACGGTACGGCGTAAGCTTTCATTCTTCTTGTCTGCCTTTGATAAGTTGGCTGGGGATGCTTGCAGGACCCGGTCTTGAGGTGCTGCTCGCTAAAGGGTCAGTAATCGGAACAACGCGATCTTGTTGATCTCTGCCAATGCGCATTTGAATTCGGCATCCGCCGAGTGGTGAATGCGCGTTTCGAACGCGGCAAGGATCTGGTGCCGGTTGCTGCCTTTTACCGCCATGATGAAGGGAAACTTGAACTTGGCCTTGTAGGCCTCGTTCAGCTCGGTGAAGCGCTGGAACTCTTCGTCCGTGCATTGGTGAATACCGGCGCCAGCCTGTTCGTGGGTGCTGGCTTCGGTCAGTTGGCCCTGGACGGCGGCTTTGCCGGCCAGGTCCGGGTGAGCGTTGATCAGCGCCAGCTGGCTGGCGTGGTCGGCACTCAACAGGATGTCGCTCATGCGCTGGTGCAGGGTTTCGATCTGGTCGATCGACGGATCCTGGCCCAGGTCGAAGGCCTTTTCGGCAACCCAGGGCGAATGTTCGTAGATGTCGGCGAAGGCTTTGACGAACGCTTCGCGGCTCAGGCTGGAGGGCTTGAGGGTCTGGAAGGCAGTCATTTCGAAGCTCCCGGATACGGGTGGGTCTGTTGCCAGTGGCGCGCAATGTCGACGCGGCGGCTGAACCACACCTGTTCGTGGCCCTTGACGTATTCCAGGAAACGCTTGAGGGAGGCGAGGCGGGCAGGGCGGCCGATCAGGCGGCAATGCAGGCCGATGGACAACATCTTCGGTGCTTCGGCGCCTTCGGCATACAGCACGTCAAAGGCGTCCTTGAGGTACTGGAAGAAGTCGTCGCCCTTGTTGAAACCCTGCACCTGGGTGAAGCGCATGTCATTGGTATCGAGGGTGTAAGGGATTACCAGGTGCGGCTTGCCGGTGGGGTTGTTCGGCTCCCAATACGGCAGGTCGTCGTCATAGGTGTCGCTGTCATAAAGAAAGCCGCCTTCTTCCATCACCAATCGCCGGGTATTGGGGCCGGTGCGGCCGGTGTACCAGCCCAACGGCCGCTCGCCGGTGATTTCGGTGAGGATGCGGATCGCTTCGAGCATGTGCTCGCGTTCCTGCGCTTCATCCATGTACTGGTAGTCGATCCAGCGATAGCCGTGGCTGCAGATTTCGTGACCTGCGGCGACCATGGCGCGGATCACGTCCGGATGGCGCTGGGCGGCCATGGCCACGGCGAAGATGGTCAGCGGGATATCGAATTGCTTGAACAGCTTGAGGATCCGCCAGACGCCGGCACGGCTGCCATACTCGTACAGCGACTCCATGCTCATGTTGCGCTCGCCCAGCAGCGGTTGCGCCGAAACCATTTCCGAGAGGAACGCTTCGGACTCACGATCGCCGTGCAGGATGTTGCGCTCGCCGCCTTCCTCATAGTTGAGCACGAAAGACAGGGCGATGCGGGCATTGCCCGGCCATTGCGGGTGGGGAGGGTTACTGCCGTAACCGATCAGGTCGCGTGGGTAGTCAGCGCTCACTGCAGTCTTCCTTCTTCTTCGAACCAGGTAGGTGGCGCCTTGGGGGTGAATCACAGGCTGGCGTCACGACGATGGGATGATTGTATACAACTTTATATTCGACTTGTAAGCCTGTTTTTTGCATTTTTCACCGCGACCGTCGGTTTGGCTACACTGCAAGAAATCTGCCCACTTGGTCAATTTACCCTTCACAAGCCTTTGTCGCAGCAGGGGCGGATCGGGAGTCGGGCGGAACCATCGTCAGTCGGCGTGCACGAGAAAAATTCATTTTTTATTGTGTACAATTCACACTTAAAGTGTCTTAATTCGCGAACTGCCGCAGCGTTCACGCTTCAAAATGGTGCGGCCTGTCTTTCAACTGACTCAGGAGGCGCCGTGCCTGGTCGCCTTGCGGCAAGGCACGCACAATCAATGGGACGTCTGACTACACACGTTTTGGATGCTGCACACGGTTGTCCGGGCAGCTCGATCAGGATCGAGCTGTACCGCGTCGAAGGTTCGCAATTGCAGCTGGTCGCCAGTGCATTGACCAACAGCGATGGCCGTTGCGACGCACCGCTTCTGCAAGGGGATGACTACCGCAGCGGGGTCTACCAGATTCAATTCCACGCCGGCGACTACTACCGCGCCCGTGGCGTGCAACTGGCCGAGCCGGCGTTTCTCGATGTGGTGGTGCTGCGCTTCGGTATTGCGCAGGAGCAGGAGCATTACCATGTACCCCTGCTGATTTCGCCTTACGCCTATTCAACCTATCGAGGCAGTTGAGCCCCCAAGCAGCTGCCTTGCCCTGGAAGCGACTGCGCATAGAGCTTCTTTGGTTTTTAGCCCGCTCACACTGCGGGCTTTTTTTGGCCTTGAAAAAGAGGTTGTCTTCGAGGCTGCCTTCGCGAGCAGGCTCGCTCCCACAAAGTTTCGTGAACACCAGTAATCCAGTGTGGGAGCGAGCCTGCTCGCGAAGCTTTTGCTTTTCAGCGGCTCAACAAAGAAGCCGCCCCCGCCCCACTGAACAACCCCGCACTGACCCGGTTGAACCAGCTCTGACCCTTGCCGGTACGCAGATACCGGGCAGCGCCGTGGGCACCCAGGCCATAGGCCAGCTTGCACAGCAGGTCGAGCACGGTCCAGGTGGCGATCATGATCAGCAGTTGCGGCAGGAATGGCTGTTCGGCGCTCAGGAATTGCGGCAGGAATGCCGCGAAGAAGAGGATGTCTTTCGGGTTGCTCGCGCCCAGCACGAATGCCCGGCCGAACAGGGCGCGAAACCTTGGAGTGGCGGTAGCCTGGGGTACTTCGGCGCCCTGGGACGGCTGGCGCGATTGCTGCCAGCTCTGCCAGGCGAGGTAGAACAGGTACAGCGCACCGACGATTTTCAGGGCGCTGAACAATTGTTCCGAAGCCAGCAACAGCGCCCCGAGCCCCAGCGCTGAGGCGCTCAACAGGCAGATCGAGGCCATTACTCCACCGAGGAACGCCGGATAAGAACGACGCAGACCGTAGTTGAGGCTGTTGCTGATCATCAGCAGCGACAGCGGGCCGGGGATGAGGATCACCACCAACGCGGCGCCACTGAACAACAACCAGGTTTCCAGATTCATTGCTTTGCTCCTGATGCACAAAAGCCTCACCCGACGGGGTGAGGCGGATACAGACGGGCCCGCTTACAAGAAGATGAACTTGGCGATAAAGATCGCGCAGAGCACCCACAGGCTGACGGATATTTCCTTGTGTTTACCGGTGCCGGCCTTGAGTACCACGTAGGTGATGAAACCCAGCGCGATGCCATCGGCGACCGAGAAGGTCAGCGGCATCATGATGGCGGTAACGATGGCCGGGATGCTGTCGGTCGCTTCGTCCCACTCGATGTGGGCCATGCCGCCCATCATCAGCATGGCCACATAAATCAAGGCGCCGGCCGTGGCGTAGGCAGGAATCATCCCGGCCAGCGGGGCAAAGAACATGGCGGCAATAAATAGCACACCGACCGTCACCGCCGTAAGCCCCGTGCGGCCGCCGGCGGCGACGCCGGCTGCGCTTTCCACGTAGCTGGTCACCGGCGGAACACCGACCATCGCGCCGAATACGCTGGAGGCGCTGTCGGCCTTGAGGGCCTTGGAGAGGTTTTCGATCTTGCCGTCGGGCTTTACCAGGCCGGCGCGCTGGGCGACGCCCATCAAGGTGCCGGCGGTGTCGAACATATGCACGAACAGGAAGGCCAGCACCACACTGATCATGCTGACGTTGAACACGCCGGCGACGTCCATCGCCATCCAGGTCGGAGCCAGGCTCGGCGGCGTCGACATCACGCCGTTGTATTGCACCAGTCCGAGGCCCCAACCGGCCAGGGTCACGGCAATGATGCTGATCAGGATCGCGCCGAACACACGGTGGTAGCTCAGCACAGCGATCATCAGGAAACACACGGCGGCCAGCAGCGGTCCTGGCTCATGCAAGGAACCCAGCTTGATCAGCGTCGCCGGGCTGTCGACGATGATACCGGCGGTCTTCAGGCCGATCAGCCCGAGGAACAATCCGACCCCCGCGCCCATGGCGTAGCGCAGGCTCACCGGAATGCTGTTGAGCAACCACTCACGCACCCGCGACAGGGTCAGGAACATGAACAACACCCCGGAAACGAACACCGCGCCCAGCGCGGTTTCCCAGTTGTAGCCCATGGTCCCGACGACCGTGTAGGTAAAAAAAGCGTTCAGGCCCATGCCCGGCGCCAGGCCTACCGGCCAATTGGCATACAGGCCCATCAACAGGCAACCCAGGGCGGCGGCAATGCATGTGGCGACGAACGCGGCGCCGTGATCAATGCCCGCGTCGGCCATGATGTTGGGGTTGACGAAGATGATGTAGGCCATGGTGATGAAGGTCGTCAGGCCGGCGATCAGCTCGGTCTTCACCGTGGTGCCATGCAAGCTGAGTTTGAAGATTCGCTCCAGCCAGCCACTGCGTAGTGGCGGCGAAAGGTCCAGGGTCTGGGCTTCGGGTTTGCGGCTTTCCACAGCGAGTACTCCTCAAGAGTCTTATTGTTATTTCAGCACCGCGTGCTCCCTGAGGAGGGCTGCGAGGCATTGAGGCGGTAAGGCTGGCGAAGTAGTTGACCTTTTGGTCAGGAACTCGCACGAAGCGAATTATGCTTTTGTATACAAATAAAGCAAATAATGTTTTCTGTTTTGTTGACGAAAATTATGACGGTCGGGCTATATCGGTCTTTAGGACGCTATCGCGAGCAAGCTCGCTCCCACAATGGTGCAGTGGTGAATGAAAGATTGTGTTCACCGATGAACCCTGTGGGAGCGAGCTTGCTCGCGATAGCGGCGGAGCAGACGCTTTCATTCGCTGGATTTCCCCAACCCCAGATTCACCGCCAGCCACCCATCCACCGCCGCTTCACCCGCCTCGGCAAACACCCGTTCAAGCAATTTCACCTGCTCGCGCCGTAACGCCTGTTCAAAGCGCGCGCCCTCGGCGGTCAGTTCCAGCAGCCGCTTGCGCTTGTCTGCCTCGGAGGCAACGCTGTTCACCAAATGCATTTCCATCAATTGCCGCAGCGGCATGTTCAATGCCTGTTTGCTCACGCCAAGCAGCGCCAGCAGCTCCTTCACACTCAATGATGGATAACGGGCGATGAAAAAAACGATGCGCTGATGCACGCGGCTCAAGCCCCGGCGCTCAAGCATTTCATCGGCTTTGGCGGTGAACGCCTGGTAACCGAAGAAGAACGCTTCCATGGCCATTTGTTGGGAGGTCGGATTTTTAAGGTCAAGCATATTGACGTTTCCAGAGGCGGCGCGGTAATTTCGGTCAAACAGTTTGACTCATTTTTCCAAGGCCTCGCTACAGGTGACCCCATGGCTTTTTCCGAACGTGTTTCGCGCCTCAAAAGTTCTTTGATCCGGGAAATCCTTGCCGCGGCGCAGCGCCCGGAAGTGATGTCGTTTGCCGGCGGCCTGCCGGCCGAAGCCATGCTGCCGAAGGTGCAGTGGGAGCAGATGCCGCTGTCCATGGGCCAATACGGCATGAGCGAGGGCGAGCCGGCCTTGCGTGAAGCGCTGGCAGCGCAGGCGCGATCGTTGGGCCTGGCTTGTGAGGCCGGTCAGGTATTGGTCGTGAGCGGTTCCCAGCAAACCCTCGATCTGGCGGCAAAGCTGCACATTGACGTCGGCACCGAGATCCTGCTCGAAGCGCCGACTTACCTTGCGGCTTTGCAGATTTTCCAATTGTTCGGCGCCAATTGCATCACCGTGCCCCTTGAAGCGGATGGCCCTGACCTTGAGCAATTGCGGGCCCGGCTGCAGCAGCATCGACCGGCGTTCATCTACCTGATCCCAACGTTCCAGAACCCTTCGGCGGTACGCTACAGCGAGGCCAAGCGCGATGCGGTCGCGGCACTGCTGGACGAGTTCGGCGTGACGCTGGTGGAAGACGAGCCCTATCGCGAACTGACCTTCGATGGCGGCAGCGCCACGCCGATTGCCAGCCGTTTGAAAAAGGCCAGCTGGATCTACACCGGCACGGTGTCGAAGACTCTGCTGCCTGGGCTGCGGGTGGGCTACCTGATTGCCAGTCCGGACCTGTTCCCGCACTTGCTACGGCTCAAGCAGTCAGCGGACCTGCACACCAATCGCATCGGCCAGTGGCAGGCGTTGCAATGGATCGGCACCGAGCAGTACCGCAGCCATCTGAGCGAGTTGAGAGATTTCTACCGGGATCGCCGCGACAGGTTCCAGGCCGCGTTGCAAAAGCATTTCGCCGACATTGCCGACTGGAACGTGCCCCAGGGCGGGCTGTTTTTCTGGCTGACCCTCAAGCAACCGCTGGATACCCGGACCTTGCTTGCCGCAGCCCTGGCGGAGGATGTGGCGTTCATGCCGGGAGAGCCGTTTTTTCCCGAGCCGGACAATCATCCCGGGCACTTGCGGTTGAATTTCAGCCACATCGATCCGGCGCGGCTGGATGAAGGGCTCAGGCGACTGGCGGGTGTGGTGCGGGGAGCTTTGGCTGCCGAGGCGGCTTGAGGCTTGGGTTGGATCGACCGGCCTCTTCGCGAGCAGGCTCGCTCCCACATGGATCTCTGGGTGATTGCAAACTTGTAATCAACACCGGCCTCCTGTGGGAGCGAGCCTGCTCGCGAAGGGGAGTTCAACCCCGGCACAAATCCTCAGACCGCCGAAAACCGCTTGTCCAGATAATCGATGATTGCCTTGGACTCATACATCCAGGTGGTCTCGCCGTTCTCTTCGATGCGCAGGCAAGGCACCTTGATCCGGCCGCCCTGTTCCAGCAGCGTCTGGCGATCCTGCTCGTTGTTTTTCGCATCGCGCAGCGCCACGGGCACGTTGAGGCGGTGCAGGGCGCGGCGGGTCTTCACGCAGAACGGGCAGGCATGGAATTGATAAAGCGTCAGGCTGCGGGCCGCCTGGTCGACTTGCGCCTGGGCCTCGACCGAGCGCTTTTTCTTGCCGGGGCGAGTGATGAAATCGATGAAGATGATGAGCTGGCCCAGACCAACTCGAAGCGCTTTGACGATCACGGTGCAAGCCTCGAAGCAGGGAAGAAGAGGGCGCGCAGCTTACCTGATTTTTGCCAGGCGAAAAAAAACCGGCGATCAATACCGGTTTTCTTGATGCGTCGCTTTACTTGATCAGGCTGAGGAATTCCATGCGGGTCGCCGCGTTTTCACGGAATTCACCGAGCATCACCGACGTGATCATCGAAGAATTCTGTTTTTCCACACCACGCATCATCATGCACATGTGCTTGGCCTCGATCACCACTGCCACGCCCATGGCACCCGTCACCTGCTGGACCGCATCGGCGATCTGGCGGCTGAGGTTTTCCTGGATCTGCAGGCGACGCGCATACATGTCGACGATACGCGCGACTTTCGACAGGCCCAGCACCTTGCCACTCGGGATGTAGGCTACATGGGCCTTGCCGATGAAAGGCAGCAAGTGGTGCTCGCACAGCGAGTACAACTCGATGTCCTTGACCAGCACCATTTCGCTGTTGTCGGAGCTGAACAAGGCACCGTTGGTGACTTCTTCCAGGGTCTGTTCATAACCGCGGCAAAGGTACTGCATGGCCTTGGCAGCGCGCTTGGGCGTGTCGAGCAGGCCCTCGCGGGAAACGTCCTCGCCGAGTTGGCCGAGAATCGCGGTGTAATTCTGTTCCAGAGACATGAAACTACCTGTGGGATTTTACGCAAAGGGCAAGGGTACGGTGGCGGACACGGCGCTGCAAGCTCGGCAATCGAGGGTTACTCGTCGCGACCTTCCATCATGGTGCGCTTGAGCATCACGTAGACCGCCCCGGCGCCGCCGTGTTTTGCCTGGCAGGAGGTGAAGCCGAGCACTTGCGGGTGCTGGCGCAGCCAGGTGTTGACGTGGCTCTTGATCATCGGTCGCTTGCCGTCCAGCCGCACCGCCTTGCCGTGGGTGACGCGCACGCAGCGGATTTCGAATCGGGTGGCTTCGGCCAGGAACGCCCAGAGGGTTTCCCGGGCTTTTTCGACGGTCATGCCGTGCAGGTCGAGGCTGCCTTCGAAGGGGATCTGACCGACCTTCAGCTTGCGCATCTGGCTTTCCTGGACCCCGTCGCGCGCCCACATCAACTCGTCTTCAGGGCCGACGTCGATGACGAACTGATCGGACAGGCCGTCCACGGTCGTTGCATCGGTGCGCACGGTAGCGGCCTGGCGCAACTTGGCGATCTGCGCGCGATCGGCCTTCGGCTTGCCGGTTTCGGCGCGATCGTGTTTGAGTGGTTTTACGCCCTGGATCGCACTTTTGAACAGGGAAAAGTCGTCGTCTTGCATGTCAGCCTCCGCGAAGGCCGGCCAGTTTACCCAACTCCGCTGGGATAGGGCGCGACAAAACGTCGGATGGCGGATCAGTCGTGTTTTTTCATCAGATGGGGAGCCATGGCCAGCTCCAGGGATTGACGGGCGCGACGGCGGCAACGGCGCCAGAGCCAGATGCCCAACAGCAGGACCAACAGACCGATTGCCAGGATGATCGCCGAGCCGAGCGGGGTGGCGTTCAACTCGCCCAACGCGGGCGGGCGGCCGAGCAGGCTGGCGGCGCCGGCCATCGCCAGCAGCACACCGAGCGTTGCCAGCAGCGCCGCGATCCCCGCGCCGATACGAAATCGCCAGTTGCTCGGGCCCTTGGGCCGCAAGCGACGTGCGTCAAAACCATCGGATAACTTCATTCCGACCTTCCTCAATGGGTATCGGCCCTTCGACCGGAAGATGTTCGGGTTGTTCCTGAAGCCTGGACAATTGCAGCAAATGAGACGTTTTTGCGGATGAGCGGCGCAACCAGCCGCTCATCAGGGGTGTCAGGTGAAGTCGCGGGTCATGGCCAGGGTGGCGAAGTTGTCCGCCATGATCGCCATTTCAGTCTGGTGGACGTGTTCGGCGCTCAGCACGCCGCCTTTGTGCGGCAGATCACGAGTGGCGCAGGCGTCTTCGACCAGGGTGCAGCGAAAGCCCAGGTTCTTGGCGGCGCGCACGGTGGTGCTGACGCTGGAATGGCTCATGAAACCGCAGACGATCAGGTCCAGTGGGCCGAAATCTTCCAGGCGCTTCTTCAGTTCGGTGCCGTGGAAAGCGCTCGGCAAGAGCTTTTCGATGATGGTTTCGTCGTCCCGTGGCTCAAGGCCCGGAATGAATTCGCCCCGTTCGCCCTGTGGATCGAACAGCCCGCCGTGGGTGCCGAGGTGGCGCACATGCACGATCGGCCGGCCGGCGGTGCGGGCCGCGCCGAGCAGTTGCTTGATGTTCGCGACCGCCGCGTCCATGCCGCTGAGGGCCAGGGGGCCGGCGAGATATTCTTTCTGGGCATCAATGATGATCAGCGTCGCTTGACTCAGGTTGGCCGCTGCATAACCGCGGCCGCTGAGTTGAAACATCGTTTTTGGAACGGACATTCTGGGGCTCCTTCGAGTGGGGCTTTTGCGACATTCTCCTCCGGCTGAGCGGTTCTGTGAATCGCTTCCATCGCAAGGGCCGCCGTTGCTGGCCTACAGCCTTGTCAAGTTGGCAATCTTATTCAATGGGCGGCGGAAAAAATGGAAAGATCCTACGGCTGGATCGGAGTTTTTCGTTTCTCGCGGGGGGTGTTTGGGAGAGTGCGGGTTTGGCTGGTAGACTCGCCCGTCGATTTCTCTGGAGTTTGCCGCTGTGATCACTTCCCGCCTTCGTACCCTGCGCGACCATATTCGTTGGGCCGTCAGCCGTTTCCATGGCGAGGATCTGTTCTTTGGCCATGGCACCGACAATGCCTGGGATGAGGCTCGCCAACTGGTGTTGGGCGCGCTGCATTTGCCTTGGGAAATTGCCGACAGCTATCTGGATTGCCGTCTCGAAGACGAAGAGCTGGTGCATGTGCAGCGCCTGCTGCGCCGACGGATTGCCGAGCGCATTCCAACTGCCTACCTGCTCGGTGAAGCGTGGTTCTGCGGAATGTCTTTCATCGTCGACGAACGCGTGCTCATCCCGCGTTCGCCCATCGGCGAGCTGATTGAAAAACGCTTCGAGCCCTGGCTGGGCCAGGAGCCTGCGCGGATCCTCGACCTGTGCACCGGTTCCGGCTGCATCGGGATCGCCTGTGCCTATGAATTCCCGGACGCCGAAGTGGTGCTGGCCGACCTGTCGTTCGAAGCGCTGGAGGTGGCCAATCAGAATATCGAGCGCCATGGCGTCGATGAGCGGGTGTTCACTGTCCAGGGCGATGGTTTCGATGGCTTGCCGGGGCAACGTTTCGACCTGATCGTGTCGAACCCGCCTTACGTCGACGCGGAGGATTTCGCCGACATGCCCCAGGAATACCAGCACGAACCTGAGTTGGGCCTGGCCTGTGGCGATGACGGCTTGAACCTGGTTCGCCGGATGCTGGCCGAGGCGGCCGACCATCTGACCGAGAAGGGCCTGTTGATTGTCGAGGTGGGCAACAGCCAGGTACATGTCGAGGCACTGTACCCGGAGGTCGACTTCGCCTGGCTGGACTTCGAACGCGGCGGGCACGGCGTGTTCATGCTCAGCGCCGAACAGTGCCGCCAGCATCAGGCGTTGTTTGCTTCGCGGGTGTGATCTGACAGAACTGTCCTTGTGGTGAGGGGATTTATCCCCGCTGGGCTGCGCAGCAGCCCCCCTGCAATTTTCCTGATCCGCCGCGTGAGCAGGTTTAGGGGGCGCTTCGCACCCCAGCGGGGATAAATCCCCTCGCCACAGCGTCGTGGAGCCAAGTACGCAGCTGGGCAATCAATGCCGCGTTGCAATCCAGATCAGCAATCCCGCCTGGAACATCGCAAACGCCACCAGGCACGTGATGGTAAAGCGCAAGCCGGTGTCTTCGCGCTTGAACTTGTTGACCTTCTCTTCCTGCTTCTTGAGTTTGACTTCCTGCTCCGCCAGGTTCTGCTCGGCTTGTTGCAGCATCTGCGCGGCTTCGAGAATCTCGACGAACTGCAGTTTCTCGGTGTTCCAGTCGCCCACCAGGTCGCCAACCTGGGCAGGCTTGACGCTGCCCTTGAGATGCTGGGCGTCGGCGTAGACCACCTCGAAGCCGTGGGCCTTGAGGAAGTGATCGCGGCGCAGGCGCGTGTCTTCGTTCAACGCGTCCTTGTTGTTCAGGTCGCTGCCGTCCACCCGATAGCTCGACCAGCGCTTCTTCGCCCAGGTGATGCCTTGAGCGGCGAGGAAGCGTCCGAGCCCACGATTCAAAGGCTCGACTTGCAAGTTGTCAGGGGAGAAAGACAGACGTTTTTCGACGTGGTCGGCCCAGACGTCCAGATGGTTCTGTTCCTTGCGTACCCGTTGGCCCGGCAACTTGATGCTCATGCGCAGCAAACTGCGCTCCTTGCTGTGACGCTCGGCGTAGCTGAACTCGACAAAGCGCAAGGGCCGCACACCGGTGGCGCGATCGGTCTTGAGCGGGGCCAGCCGGAGCATTTTATGCTGCTCGGCCTGCACATCCGCCCAAGGCTGCTCCGCCGCAGGCGCGGCGGCCGGTTCGGCGACGGTGTCGGGAGAAGTTTGAGTCTCAGTCATAACGGCAAAGTCCTGTCCAGGCCGGCTTGTCGACAGCCATTGCGCTGTCCGACATCGGCTTATCGGCCGTTTTCGCCAGGACTGGAGGGCAATTGGCCGGTATGGCGATCAAGTCCGCTCAACGGGAACCGATCGAGCCGATAAAGCGCAGGATCTGCACACCCAGTTCAGCCGCCAGGGGCAGGTTGGGGTCCTTATAGGACGCCAGTTGCCGCTTCACGTCGTTGGGCACAATGCGCATCACATGGTTCATGCCCTCGATCAGGACCAGTTGTGCGTCAGGCTTGGCGGCTTTCAGTTGCCTGGCGTCCTCGACGCTGACCTGGATGTCATGGCTGCCCTGGATGATCAGCGCCGGCATCTTCAATGCCGCGAAGGCTTGGCCCGGGTCCTGGCGGAACAACGAGATCAGGTAAGGCTGCACACTGGGACGGAAAATCACCTGCAACTGCGGCGGAACGTTCGCGTCGGGGCGCCCGGCCTTGAGGCTGTCGAGTAACTCGTTGCTGCGCAACATCAGCGCCGGTGGCAAGCGGCTGCTCAGTTGTTGCCGTAGCACCTGGTCGATCGGCCGCGCGCTGCCGGCCACCGAAATCACTGCCGCAGCGTTGGCCTGGGGCGCGGCGAGGCTGGCGATCAGCGCGCCTTCGCTGTGACCCAGCAGGATCAGCGGGCCGAGTCGCGGATCGGCGGCGAGCTTGTGGCTCCAGGCCACGACATCGGCGACGTAGGCCTCGACGCTGAGGTTGCGCTCGTCCGGCGTGGCGGCGAGGCTGGCGGCCACGCCGCGCTTGTCGTAGCGCACGCTGGCGATGTTGTGCCTGGCCAGCACCCAGGCCAGGCGCTTGAGGCTGTCGTTGCGCCCGCCCTCGGGGTTGTTTCCGTCACGATCCGTAGGACCTGACCCGGAAATGATCAGGACAACGGGCACCGGTGTGTCGGACTTGGGCAGCAGTAGCGAGCCGAAAAGTTCACCGTTGCCCGTGTCGAGGCTGATGGGGCGTTGCAGGACGGTGGCCTGGGCCAGGCCGCTAACCAGGCCAGTCAAGAGGGCAAGACTCAAGGCAAACAGTTTTAACATCATGACGCCATTAGTTGCGAAGGTGCCGGTTGGACTGGCGCGCACCGATAAGGTTCGAGGATGAACTACTCGGGGAGCCTGCGTATACTGGCGCCCATCTCGATTTTTCAGCGATTCCACGGAGCACCCTGCATGTCCGGCAATACCTACGGCAAGCTGTTCACCGTCACCACCGCGGGCGAAAGCCATGGCCCGGCGTTGGTCGCCATTGTCGACGGCTGCCCGCCGGGCCTGGAGATTTCCCTGGAGGACCTGCAGCGTGACCTTGATCGCCGCAAGCCCGGCACCAGCCGCCACACCACCCAGCGCCAGGAAGCCGATGAAGTCGAAATCCTCTCCGGTGTGTTCGAAGGACGCACCACCGGTTGCGCCATCGGCCTGCTGATCCGCAACACCGACCAGAAATCCAAGGACTACTCGGCCATCAAGGACCTGTTCCGCCCGGCCCACGCCGACTACACCTACCATCACAAATACGGCGAGCGCGACTACCGCGGCGGCGGTCGCAGTTCGGCCCGGGAAACCGCCATGCGCGTGGCGGCCGGGGCAATCGCCAAGAAGTACCTGGCCAGCCAGGGCATCGTCATCCGTGGCTACATGAGCCAGCTGGGCCCGATCGAGATCCCGTTCAAGACCTGGGATTCGGTGGAGCAGAATGCCTTTTTCAGCCCCGACCCGGACAAGGTTCCCGAGCTTGAAGCCTACATGGACCAGTTGCGCCGGGACCAGGATTCGGTCGGCGCGAAAATCACCGTGGTCGCCGAAGGCGTGATGCCTGGCCTGGGCGAGCCGATCTTCGATCGTCTCGACGCCGAGCTGGCCCACGCGCTGATGAGCATCAACGCAGTCAAGGGCGTGGAGATCGGCGCCGGTTTCGCCTGTGTCGCCCAGCGTGGCACCGAACACCGTGACGAACTGACGCCCCAGGGTTTCCTCAGCAACAACGCCGGCGGCATCCTTGGCGGCATCTCTTCGGGCCAGCCGATTGTCGCTCACCTGGCGTTGAAGCCGACGTCCAGCATCACCACGCCGGGACGCTCGATCGACATCCACGGCGACCCGGTGGACGTCATCACCAAGGGCCGCCACGACCCTTGCGTGGGCATTCGCGCAACGCCGATCGCCGAGGCGATGATGGCGATCGTGCTGATGGACCACCTGTTGCGTCACCGCGGACAGAACGCCGACGTTCGGGTCGGCACGCCGGTGTTGGGTCAGCTTTGATGGCTGGCCTGCCGACCGCCGTGGCCTGACGACCATGGCGGCAGTGCCGTACTGGCGGCTTTCCAGCTTTTATCTGTTTTACTTTGCGCTGCTCGGTTCGACCGCGCCGTTCCTGGCGCTGTATTTCGATCACCTCGGGTTCAACGCCGCGCGCATCGGCGAGCTGGTGGCGATTCCCATGCTGATGCGCTGTGTCGCGCCGAACCTCTGGGGCTGGCTGGGTGACTACACCGGTCGGCGCCTGGCAATCGTGCGGTTTGGCGCGATCTGTACGTTGCTCAGTTTCTCGCTGATCTTCATCGACAAAAGCTACGCCTGGCTGGCGATGGTCATGGCGCTGCATGCGTTCTTCTGGCACGCGGTGCTGCCACAATTCGAAGTCATCACCCTGGCCCACTTGAGCGGGCAGGCGGCGCGCTACAGCCAGGTTCGCCTGTGGGGCTCGATCGGTTTCATCATCACCGTGGTCGCGCTCGGACGCTTGTTCGAATGGTTGAGCCTGGACATCTATCCCGTGGCGCTGGCGTTGATCATGGGGGGCATCGTGCTCAGCAGTTTCTGGGTGCCCAACGCCCAGCCCGTTCAGGGGCCGCGGGTGGCCGGGGACGGTTTCCTGCGGCAGTTGCGCAATCCGGGCGTGCTGGCGTTTTATGCCTGCGTCGGCCTGATGCAACTGAGCCATGGGCCGTATTACACCTTCCTGACATTGCACTTGGAACGCCTGGGCTACAGCCGCGGATTGATCGGCATGCTCTGGGCCGTCGGTGTGGTTGCGGAAGTGCTGGTTTTCCTGCTGATGAGCCGGATCCTGGCACGGTTTTCCGTGCGCCGGGTGTTGATGGCCAGCTTCCTGCTGGCGGCGCTGCGCTGGCTGCTACTGGGGTCGTTGGCGGAGTTTCTCTGGGTGTTGCTGCTTGCCCAGGTCCTGCACGCAGCGACCTTTGGCAGCTTTCACGCCGCTGCCATCCATTTCGTGCAACGTAGCTTCGGTTCACGCCAGCAAGGTCAGGGGCAGGCGCTGTACGCCGCGCTGGCCGGCACCGGCGGTGCGCTGGGCGCGCTGTATTCCGGCTACAGCTGGAATGCCCTGGGCGCCGGTTGGACTTTCAACATCGCCAGTCTCGCAGCCTTCGCTGCAGCCGTTATCATTGCTACACGCATGCAAGAGGACAGGCCATGAGCCTTACCCGTGAACAGCTCACCCGGGAAATCATCGACGCCGGGCGTTTTCTGTATGGTCGCGGCTGGTCCCCGGCCACCAGCAGCAATTATTCGACCCGGTTGTCGTCCGACCAGGCCCTGCTTACCGTTTCCGGCAAACACAAAGGGCAACTGGGCGTCGACGATGTGCTCGCCACCGACCTGGACGGCAACAGCCTGGAGCCGGGCAAGAAACCGTCCGCCGAAACCCTCCTGCACACCCAGCTGTATCGCTGGCGCCCGCAGATCGGCGCGGTGCTGCACACCCATTCGGTGAATGCCACGGTGCTCTCGCGCCTGACCAGCGCAGCCTTCATCGACTTCGAGGACTACGAGCTGCAAAAGGCCTTCAGCGGAGTCACGACCCATGAGTCCCAGGTTCGCGTGCCGATTTTCGACAACGACCAGGACATCGCGCGCCTCGCCGCCAAGGTTCAGCCCTGGCTCGACACGCACCCCGATTGCGTCGGTTATCTGATCCGTGGGCACGGCCTGTACACCTGGGGACCGGGCATGAACGATGCGCTGCGGCAAATCGAGGCGTTCGAGTTCCTGTTCGAATGCGAGCTCAAGACTCGCACACTCCTGAACCGTTAAATTGCTGGAGCCAAGACCATGAGCAGCCTGTCCGTCTATCACGTTTCAAGTCCCGAGATTCCGAACAAGGTCCTGACCCATTTCGAAGACATCGCCGCGACCCTCGCCGAAAAAGGCGTGCGCTTCGATCGTTGGGAAGCCGCGACGAAGATCCAGCCCGGCGCCAGCCAGGAGGAAGTGATTGGCGCCTACCGGACCCAGATCGACAAGCTCATGACCGAGCGCGGCTATGTCACGGTGGATGTCATCAGCCTCAACAGCGACCACCCGCAAAAAGCCGAACTGCGCGCCAAGTTTCTTGATGAGCACCGTCACGGCGAGGACGAAGTACGCTTTTTCGTCGCCGGTCGTGGCCTGTTTACCTTGCACATCGACGACTACGTCTACGCGGTACTGTGCGAAAAGAACGACCTGATCTCGGTGCCCGCCGGTACGCCGCATTGGTTCGACATGGGCGAACACCCACATTTTGTCGCCATTCGGCTGTTCAATAACCCGGAAGGCTGGGTCGCCAAGTTCACCGGTGATGAAATCGCCAGCCGTTTCCCGCGCCTGGAGGATTGAGCCCGTGACGATCAAGGCCATCCTCACCGACATCGAAGGCACCACCAGCGCGGTCAGTTTTGTATTCGACGTGCTGTTCCCCTATGCGGCCCGACACCTGCCGGATTTTGTCCGGCACAACGCCGGGCGCGCCGACGTCTCCGAGCAACTGGACGCCGTGCGCCGCGACAGTGCCGAGCCGGACGCGGACGTCGAACGGGTCATCGCGATCCTGCTGGGCTGGATTGCCGAAGACCGCAAGGCCACGCCGCTCAAGGCCTTGCAGGGTATGGTCTGGGAGCAGGGATACACGGCTGGCCAGTTGAAGGGGCATGTCTATCCGGACGCGGCACAGGCGCTCGAAGCCTGGCATCAGCAAGGTTACCGGCTGTTTGTCTATTCCTCCGGATCGATCCAGGCACAGAAGCTGATTTTCGGCTGTTCCGAGGCTGGCGACCTGTCGCCGTTGTTCAGCGGTTATTTCGACACCACGTCGGGAGCCAAGCGGGACGCGCAGTCGTATCGGCGAATCAGCGAGGCGATGGGGATTGCGCCGCAGGAAATCCTGTTTCTGTCGGATATCGTCGAGGAACTGGACGCGGCCAAGGATGCCGGAATGGCAACCTGTGGACTGGCCCGCGAGGGCGGCGATCTGGCCGGCCACACGACCGTTGAGAGCTTCGCGCTGATCGAACCTTCGCGCTTCTGAGCGAATTCTCGCCGCTGAAAAAAATCAGGCCATGGAACCGCTGGGTTCCATGGCCTGTCTTTGTTCAGGGCTTGAAGCTGTTGGCTGTCAGGCGCTGTGATAGGTCGGCAGCGCGAAACGGTGCTGGCTCTGCAGCATCGCGACCGGCGGCAGTTCGCTGGCCTGTTCAGCCAGGTCGCGGCGAATGGCACTGATCGCCCAGGAAAGTTGATCCCCGGCATGCAACTGAGCGTAGGAAATCGTACGCTTGAACAGCTTGCCATCGCTATTACGCAAGGTCAGCAGAATGCCGCCGTCCGGGCGAGGCTGCGTGGTGACTTCGTAGTTGGAAAACAGCGATGCAAACTTCTCTTGAATCATGTTCATAGTTGACTGCTCCATGGTATGGCAAACCGTGGAGGGGTAGTTGCAGTGTCTATGCCAGCATTGGAATAGTAAAAAATTCCTTTAAAAACAATACGTTAATCTTTTCAGGTTTTTTTGCATTCGTGCATCTTGCATGAACGGCCATCGTGCATCCTGCATTTTGCGGGGGAGCCCGATTATTTTTGGAACCAAACCGCATCCTGGCGCTCCCGCTTCGCTTGTTCCCCGCAGCGGATACAAAACATTGCAAAAACCGCATGTACAGCACCGGAATCGCTGGCGTAATTTCCCTCCCGATTCGCCCAACCCATAACAAGAACCGCGGCCCACAAGGTCGAACGGGGAAGGATCGTCCATGAGTCGTACACCCAGCGACGCTATTACCTGGGGCATGATGCTGCGCAAGCTGCCCGTCATCGCCAGAGTTGTTCCCCGAATCATCAAGGGCCTGAAACTCGCCAACGTCCAGGACCCCACCCAGCCTTGCGGCCTTGGCTGGTGTTTCGAACAGGCCACGCAACGCAATCCCCACGGCCCGGCGCTGCTCTGCGGCGACACGGTGCTGTCTTATGCACAGGTCAACGAACAGGCCAATCGCATCGCCCATTACTTGCTGGCGCAAGGTCTTGGCAAGGGCGACTGCGTGGCGATTGTTCTGGAAAACCGCCCGCAGCTGCTGATTACGGTGTTGGCGGTGGCGAAGGTCGGGGCGGTGAGCGCGATGATCAACACATCGCAAACCGGAGACGCCCTGGTGCACAGCCTGGCGCTGGTCGCGCCGGTGGCGGTGGTGGTCGGGGATGAACGGGTCGCTGTCTTCAACGACGTGCGCGGCCGGACGGCGCTGGCGGATGCGCGGACCTGGTGGGTGGCGGACCAGGACAGTGGCGCGGTTCCGTGCGGATTCGTCGACCTGATGGTCAGCAGCAAGGATTACCCAGGCGATAATCCGCTTGGCAGACAGATGTTTTTCAACGACCCCTGTTTTTATCTCTATACCTCGGGCACCACCGGGTTACCCAAGGCCGGCGTATTCCGCCATGGACGCTGGATGCGCACCTCCACCAGTTTTGGCCTGATCGCCCTGGACATGCAGCCCGATGACGTCGTTTATTGCACGCTGCCGCTGTATCACGCCACCGGCCTGTGCGTGTGCTGGGGCGCGGCGGTTTGCGGTGCCTCGGGGTTCGCCATCCGCCGCAAGTTCAGCGCCAGCCAGTTCTGGAGCGACGTGCGTCGCTACCGGGCGACCACGTTGGGTTATGTCGGCGAACTGTGTCGCTACCTGATCGAGCAGCCCGCCAGCGCCGACGACCGGCGGCATGAGGTCCGGAAGATGATCGGCAACGGCTTGCGCCCGGGCGCCTGGCTGGCCTTCAAGACCCGCTTCGGGATTGGCCATATCTGCGAACTGTATGCGGCCAGCGACGGCAATATCGGCTTCACCAACATCCTCAACTTCGATAACACGGTCGGGTTTTCCCTGATGGGCTGGGAACTGGTGCAGTACGACCACGACAGCGGTGCGCCCTTGCGCAACCTGCAAGGGCGCATGCAGAAGGTCCCAAAGGGCGAGCCGGGCCTGCTGCTGGCGCGCATCGACGACAAGGCGCCGCTGGATGGCTACACCGATCCGGCCAAGACCGAAAAAACTGTCTGCCGGGACGTCTTCGTCCCAGGCGATCGTTATTTCAACACCGGCGACCTCCTGCGCAATATTGGCTTCGGCCACGGGCAGTTCGTTGATCGCCTCGGCGACACCTATCGCTGGAAAGGCGAAAACGTCTCCACCACCGAGGTCGAAAACGTGCTCCTGCAACATCCACAGATCGCCGAGGCGGTGGCCTACGGCGTGGAGATCAGCGGCACCAACGGCCGCGCCGGGATGGCCGCGATCACCCCGGCCGAGTCCCTGGCGACCCTGGATTTCAACGAGCTGCTGCAATTTCTGCAAGGCAAGCTGCCGGCCTACGCGGTGCCGCTGTTCCTGCGGATCAAGGTGAAGATGGAAACGACCGGCACGTTCAAGTACCAGAAAACCCGCCTCAAGGCCGAAGCCTTTGACCCCTGCCTCACGGGCGAGGAACCGATCTACGCCTGGCTCCCCGACACCTCGACCTACGTGCGGGTGGACCGGCAACTGGCGACGCAGATCCGGGGTGGGCAGTACCGCTATTGATTGTGGCTATGGCCCTTGCAGAGAAAAAAGGGATGACAGGCTTTGAGTCCCTCGGGAAACTAGCGGCTTTGCGAAAGCCAGAGGAAGTTGCCCATGTCCGATACAAGCCGCCAGATGACCCCGGAAGAGGCTGCGGAGTTTGCCGAGCAGGTGTTCAACGTCGCACGTCAGGGCGATGCCGCGATGATGGCCGCGCTGCTGAGCAAGGGCCTGCCGCCGAACCTGCGCAATCACAAGGGCGACACCTTGCTGATGCTGGCCGCGTACCACGGGCACGTGGAGACGGTAAAAGTCCTGCTGGAGAATAAGGCCGATCCGGAAATCCGCAACGACAACGGCCAGAGCCCGATTGCCGGTGCGGCGTTCAAGGGCGATCTTGCGGTGGTTTCGGCCCTCGTCGATGGCGGCGCGCAAGTCGAAGGCTCCTCGTTCGATGGCCGTACGGCGCTGATGATGGCGGCGATGTTCAACCGGGTGGAAATAGTCGATTACCTGATCAGCAAAGGCGCCGACCCGAAGGCCAAGGATGCCAACGGCGTCTCGGCGCTGGACGCGGCCAGGACCATGGGCGCGGTGGACACCACGGCGCAGTTGGAAAAGTTGTTGGGCTGAAGCCTGGCTCTCCAGCCACAGGGTTCCTGACTTGACCTGGGGTGATGCGCTATCCTGCGCGCCTGAAAAATTCAGCCACAGGATCCGCCCCATGAAAGCCGCACTCGTCGAACTCATCAGCAAAATCAGCTCTGGCTGCCTGGGCGAGGCGGACATCGAGAAAATCGCCGACGAAGCCGCCCAGGCCTACGCCGACCCGGTGGCATTTCTGGCGGCGAACCCGGACATCAACTATGACGACACCTTCCCGATCCCGCTGGGAGAGTGGGTGGTGGTGGGCAGCCTGCCGGACACAGTGCTGTTCCTGGCCGACTCGTACGTCGACCTGTTCGAGCAGATCGTTGCCTCGTTCGGCCCTGGCGTCGCCTTCAACCTCAAGCCCAAGCAACTGGCGAAGACCGAGGCGTTGACCGCGCTCAATCGTATCCAGATCCAGATGAGCAGCCTGAACAAGGAGAACGGCGGCTACGTGCTGATGAACTTCAGCCAGTTGCTCGACGATGAATTGCAGATGGTGCTGGTGTACGGCAACGACGTGCCGCGTGTGCTGGAGTTGTGTGGCGAAGTCGGCATCGCCGCGGCCCCCGCCCTGGAAGCGCTCAAGATCGCGGTTCACGTCTGAAACAATAAACGGAACCCTTGCCCGGACCCCGCTATCCTAAGTGTGCATACCACCATTCGGGAGCGACACCATGGGTTCCACTTTCAACGGCCTGATTGGCCTGATCATCCTGGCGCTCGATATCTGGGCGATCATCAATGTGCTCAAGAGTGGCGCGGGCACCGGGGCGAAAGTCCTGTGGGTGCTGCTGATTCTCCTGCTGCCGGTGTTGGGCCTGATCATCTGGGCGATTGCCGGGCCGCGGGGCAACGTGCGGGTCTGACCGCTCCATGAAAAAAGCCCGACAGGTCCTGGCCTGTCGGGCATTTTTTTGCGCGACGGTATCAGGCCGTCGCCAGCGAAGCTTTCTGCGAAGCACTCAGGAAACGCAACAGGGCCAGCAACGGGAAGGCGCTGCCGACGATCACTACCCACAGCCAGCCGCCATGCTCGTAGACGGCGCTGGCGATGGACGAACCGAAAGCGCCACCGACAAAGATGCTGGTCATGTACAGCGCGTTCAGGCGGCTGCGGCTTTTTGCATCAAGGGCGTAGATGGTGCGCTGGCCCAGGACCATGTTCATCTGCACGCAGAAATCCAGGACCACGCCGGTCACCGCGAGGCCGATCACGCTATAGGCAGGATGAATGAACGCCGGCAGGAAACTCAGGCTGGCGAACAGCATGGCCAGCAGCGAAGCAATTCGGGTGTGGCCGGCGTCCGCCAGGCGGCCGGCAATCGGCGCGGCGACGGCACCGATGGCACCAACCAGCGCAAACAGCGCGATTTCAGTCTGGGACAAGCCATGGTTGCGCGACAGTTCCAGGGGGACGGCGGTCCAGAACAGGCTGAACGCGGCAAACATGCACGCCTGGTACAAAGCCCGCTGGCGCAACTGCGGCTGCTGGCGTAACAGGGTGCCGAGCGAGCCCAGCAGTTGCGCGTAGGAGGCGCGGTGCTCGGGCTGGCGCTTGGGCACGGTGAATGCCAGGACGATGCTGATTGCCGCCATCAACGCGGCGGCGATCATGAACATCGCCCGCCAACCAAGGTGATCGGCGACGAGGCTGGACACCGGCCGCGCCAGCAGGATCCCCAACAGCAGGCCACCCATGATCCCGCCCACGACCCGTCCCCGGGATTCTTCCGGCGCCAGGTGCGCCGCCAGCGGAATCAGCACTTGCACCGAGACGGAACTGAACCCCACCAGCAATGACACCAGCAGGAACACGTTCGGCTGGTCGGTAAACGCCGCGCCCAGCAGGCTGGCGATTGCCACCACGGTGGTGAGGATCATCAGGCGCCGGTTTTCCAGCAGATCCCCCAGCGGCACCAGGAAAAACAGGCCCAAGGCGTAGCCGATCTGGGTCAGCGAGACGATCAGGCTGGCCATGGTGCTGGACAGGCCGACGTCGGGCGCGATCAGTTCGATGATGGGTTGGGCGTAGTAGATATTGGCAACGATGGCGCCGCAGCAGAAGGCAAACAGCAGGACCATGCCCCGGGTCAGGGCAGCGGGCGGGGCGGGTGAATGAGCACTCATGGCAATCTCATCGATCGATTGAAAGGGATGGCGAGAGGCTAAAGACTTGCAGGGCTCTGGAACAGGGCTTGGGATTGATAGCAGTCATGCCCGGAATTGATGGTGGTCTTCAGACTCCTGTGGGAGCGAGCTTGCTCGCGATAGCGGTCTTTCTGCATCAGTGATGCTGAATATACAGACGCAATCGCGAGCAAGCTCGCTCCCACAAGTTTTGACTGGTTAGCTGAGCCGGGGCTTACTGCCCGCTATAGATCTGGTCAAAAATCCCACCGTCATTGAAGTGGGTCTTCTGCACGGTGCGCCAGTCGCCGAAGGTTTTTTCCACCGAGAGGAAATCCACTTTCGGGAAACGGTCGGTGTATTTGGCCAGCACCGCCGGGTCGCGAGGACGCAGGTAGTTGGCGGCGGCAATTTCCTGGCCTTCGGGCGACCACAGGTATTTGAGGTACTCCTCGGCGGCGGCGCGAGAACCTTTCTTCTCGACGACTTTATCCACAACGCTGACCGGTGGCTCGGCTTCGGCGGAGACGCTTGGGTAGACCACTTCGAACTGGTCGCGACCGAATTCACGGGCGATCATTTCCGCTTCGTTCTCAAAGGTCACCAGCACATCGCCGATCTGGTTGGTCATGAACGTAGTCGTCGCGGCACGACCGCCGGTGTCCAGCACGGGGGCCTGCTTGAACAGCCTGCCGACGAAATCCTTGGCCTTGTTCTCATCGCCGCCATTCTTCAGCACATAACCCCAGGCCGAAAGGTAGGTATAGCGGCCGTTGCCCGAGGTTTTCGGGTTGGGCACGATCACTTGCACGCCGTCCTTGAGCAGATCCGGCCAATCCTTCAGCGCTTTCGGATTGCCCTTGCGCACGATAAACACGGTGGCCGAGGTGAACGGCGCGCTGTTGTTCGGCAGGCGGGTAACCCAGTTCTCCGGAACCAGCTTACCGTTGTCGGCCAGGGCGTTGATGTCGGTCGCCATGTTCATGGTGATGACATCCGCCGGTAGCCCATCGATTACCGAGCGCGCCTGCTTGCTGGAACCGCCAAAGGACATCTGCACGGTGATGCTTTCGTTGTGCTCGGCCTGCCAGTGTTTCTGGAACGCGGCGTTGTAGTCCTTGTAGAAATCCCGCATCACGTCGTAGGAAACGTTGAGCAGAGTCGGGGCGGCGTGGGCCAGGCTGCCGAACGCCAGGCCAGCGGCGAGGAGGGAGGCGCCAAAGAAATTCTTCACTGCGAGGTCCTTTTTATTGGCAAGGGATGCGGGCGATAAGCCAGCACACTAGCGATAAGCTCATAGGTCATCAAGAATTAAAAAGTGCTTTGCTTATTCCATTTTTTTAAACAGTGCGTTACCGCAACGAGAACAGAAAGCAGCGCCATGTTCGTGGTTGTTTTTGCTGCACACCGGGCAATTGTGCTTGAGCTGGTCACCGCGCATGGCGGTGGCCAGTTCCGCAGTGAAGATACCCGTCGGCACGGCGATGATCGAGTAGCCGGTGATCATCACCAGGGACGAAACCACTTGGCCCAGCGGCGTCTTCGGCACGATGTCGCCGAAGCCTACGGTGGTCAATGTCACGATAGCCCAATAGATGCCCTTGGGAATGCTGGTGAAACCATGCTCGGGGCCTTCGATGACATACATCAGGGTGCCAAACACCGTCACCAGCGTCGACACGCTGACCAGGAACACGATGATTTTCTGCTTGCTGCCGCGCAGTGCGGCCAATAGATAGTTGGCCTGCTTGAGGTAAGGGCTGAGCTTGAGCACGCGGAAAATCCGCAGCATGCGGATGATCCGCACGATCAGCAGGTATTGGGCATCGCTGTAGTACAACGCGAGGATGCCCGGCACGATCGCCAGCAGATCCACCAGGCCATAAAAGCTGAACGCATAGCGCAGCGGCTTGGGCGAGCAGTACAGGCGCAGGCCGTATTCAACGATGAAAATGAACGTGAAGCCCCACTCGATGTAGGCCAGCAGGGCCGCGTAATTCTTGTGCACGCTGTCGATGCTGTCGAGCATCACGATTACCAGGCTGGCGAGGATGATCAACAGCAGCGTGCTGTCGAAGCGCCGGCCGGCCACCGTGTCGGTCTGGAAGATGATCACGTAGAGGCGTTCACGCCAGTTGTTGTTGCTGTCCATAACCTTCGCCTGAACCAATGATCAGCGCAGCCTAGGGTGATTGCCCCGCAGAGCGCAAGGCGCGATGTCGCGACAGGCTGGGTGCCACAGCCGCGCGGTGGCATGCACCAGCCAGCACGCGATAATGAAAGGCGCCGTCAGCGGCGCCACGCCCAGCGCCGCGAAACCCGGTGCGAGAAGGACCGCCAGCAGCACGCCCGCCAGCGGCCGCCATGGCTTGCGCGCGTGTTGGCCGAGGGCCACGGCCACCAATGCCGGGTTGTAGCCGCCCAGGCCGGACAAGGCGTGCGGGCTGTCGTGCAGCCAGGCAAAGGCAAAGCCTGCGACGGAACCGAACAGCGCCCAGCCAGCGGCGCGCCGGTTGGCGATCAGCAGGCCGATGGTGATCAGCACACCAGCCAGGGGCTGGTCGAGAAACATGACCTGGCCCAGGCCGTTCAGTGGGGCAAGCAACAGGTTGGGGAGTGTCTGCTCCAGTGCAACGGGCGAGGGCACAGGCGGGGCGAGACCCAGCAGCAACCAGCCGAGCCCGACGAAAGGCGCGGTGTAGGCGGGCAGGCAGCGTGGGCCTCGGGTGCGCTTGAGCCACTGTTGGGTCAGCATTGCGCTGAGGCCGCCAGCGGCGATGATCAACGGAGGCAACAGGGCTGACCAAGGCAATACCAGGCTCAGCAGCAAACCCAGCAGGATTGCGTTATAGCTGAACAGCCCGGCCTGCCGATCCTCCTCGGCATAACCACGCCGTTGGGCCGTCAGCAATCCGGCCACGCCGCCCAGCAACGCGCCGCCGAACAAGGCTGGCGCGGTGAGCAGAATCGCCAAGAGGCAGAACAGGCCGCACAGGGGATGGCGCTGGAGGAAGATCTGGCTGAAGCCGTTGAGCAGGGCGGTGGCCCAGTCGGGGCAGTGGGTATTGGGCATGGTTGAGGAATGTCAGAGGGACCGCGTCGACTTCATCGCGAGCAAGCTCGCTCCCACAGGGTTTTGTGATCGCCGCAAATCCAGTGTGGGAGCGAGCCTGCTCGCGAAGGGGCCAGTACAGGCGTTAGATGAGGGTCTCGATGCGCAAGGAGTTGGTCGACCCCGGCTGCCCGAACGGCACGCCGGCGGTAATCAGCAGGGTGTCGCCACGCTGGGCCATGCCCTGGGCCTGGGCGATCTCCAGCGCGGTGGAACACACTTCGTCCACCTGCCGCAGCCGGTCGTTGACCACCGAATGCACGCCCCACGCGACGGTCAGGCGACGGGCCGCCTGCAGGTTGGGCGTCAGGTTGAGGATCGGCA
Organism: Pseudomonas sp. FP198; assembly: GCF_030687895.1. Classification (NCBI taxonomy): domain Bacteria; kingdom Pseudomonadati; phylum Pseudomonadota; class Gammaproteobacteria; order Pseudomonadales; family Pseudomonadaceae; genus Pseudomonas; species Pseudomonas sp. FP198. The sequence continues at coordinate 4,211,219 of NZ_CP117452.1, read as the reverse complement.
CTGTCGGCCGCTCCCGCGCCGCCCGCAGGCTGGAGCTGCCCGACTCGCTGTAGTTGACCAGCACCGCCACGGGCAGCACGTTGCTGATCCGGCGGATCGCGCAACTGATGGCGTCCGACACCGTGGCCTCGGCTTTCGGTCGGCTGACGTCGAGTTGTGCCTGGTAGTCCGGGCCGTTTTCCACCTGGCGGATGATCTTGCTCATCATCTGCACGGCTTCGAGGGGATAGTCGCCCGAGGCGGTTTCCGCCGACAGCATCACCGCGTCGGCACCTTCGGCCACGGCGTTGGCGACATCGGTGACTTCGGCGCGGGTCGGCGCCGGGGAGAAGCGCATCGACTCGAGCATCTGTGTCGCCACCACCACCGGTTTGCCGAGGGCGCGGCAGGTGCCGATGATGTTTTTCTGGATCTGCGGCACACTCTCGGCCGGCACCTCGACGCCCAGGTCACCTCGGGCAACCATGATCGCGTCGCTCAGTTCGGCGATTTCCCGCAGTTGGGCGACGGCCGAGGGCTTCTCGATCTTGGCCATCAGGAACGCCTTGTCGCCGATCAGCGCGCGGGCTTCGCGAATGTCCTCGGCACGCTGCACGAACGACAGCGCCACCCAGTCCACACCCAGCTCCAGGCCGAAACTCAGGTCGCGGCGGTCCTTGGCGGTCAGTGGGCTCAGGTCGAGCACGGCCTGGGGCACGTTCACGCCCTTGCGGTCCGACAGTTCGCCACCGTTGAGCACCTCGGTATCGATGGCGTCGGTGTGCCTGGCGGTTACCCGCAGGCGCAGCTTGCCGTCATCGAGCAGCAAATCCATGCCCGGCTCCAGCGCGGCGATGATTTCCGGGTGGGGCAGGTTGACCCGCCGCTGATCGCCCGGCGTCGGGTCCAGGTCCAGGCGCAAGGCTTGACCGCGCTGCAACAGCACCTTGCCATCGGCGAACTTGCCGACCCGCAGTTTTGGTCCTTGCAGGTCCATCAGGATGCCCAGCGGGTAATTGAGCTGCTGCTCGACTTCGCGGATCCACTGGTAGCGCTGGGCGTGGTCGGCGTGGTCGCCGTGGCTGAAGTTCAGGCGAAAGATGTTCACTCCGGCCTGCACCAGTTCGCGGATGTCATCGATCCCACGGGTGGCGGGGCCGAGTGTCGCGAGGATCTTGACCTTCTTGTCAGGCGTCATTTTTCGGGTTCTCGAGGATCAGGATGGCGCGAAAGTCGTTGACGTTGGTGCGGGTCGGCTCGGTGACGATCAACCCGTCCAGCGCGGCGAAGTAGCCGTAGCCGTTGTTGTTATCCAGTTCATCGCTGGCGTTCAGGCCCAGCTCGGCGGCGCGGCGATAGCTGTCCGGGGTCATGATGGCGCCGGCGTTGTCTTCGGAGCCGTCGATGCCGTCGGTGTCGCCCGCCAGTGCATAGATGCCGGGGTGGCCCTTGAGGCTGTCGGTCAGGCTCAGCAGGAACTCGGCGTTGCGCCCGCCACGGCCATTGCCGCGCACCGTGACCGTGGTTTCGCCGCCGGAGAGGATCACGCACGGCGCAGCCACGGGCTGGCCGTGGAGGGCGATTTGCCGGGCGATGCCGGCGTGGACCTTCGCCACGTCCCGGGATTCGCCTTCCAGGTCACCGAGGATCAATGGGCTGAACCCGGCTTGGCGCGCCTTCACCGCCGCGGCTTCGAGGGATTGCTGAGGGCGGGCGATGAGCTGGAAATGACAGCGCGCCAGGCTCGGGTCGCCGGGCTTGACGGTTTCCGATTCCGGACTTTGCAACCAGCTGCGCACCGAGGCCGGGATCTCGATGCCGTAGCGTTTGAGAATCGCCAGCGCGTCGGCCGAAGTGCTCGGGTCGGCCACGGTGGGGCCGGAGGCGATGACCGTGGCGAGATCGCCGGGCACATCGGAAATCGCGTAGGTGTAGACGGTCGCCGGCCAGCAGGCCTTGCCCAGTCGGCCACCCTTGATCGCCGAGAGGTGCTTGCGCACGCAATTCATCTCGCCAATGGTGGCGCCGGACTTGAGCAGGGCCTTGTTGATCGATTGCTTGTCGGCCAGGGTGATGCCGGCCGCCGGCAAGGCCAGCAACGCCGAGCCCCCGCCGGACAGCAGGAAGATCACCCGGTCGTCTTCGTTGAGGTTACTGACGAGTTCGAGCACCCGTCCGGCCACTTCCAGGCCAGCGGCGTCCGGCACTGGGTGGGCGGCTTCCACCACTTCGATTTTCTGGCAGGGCGCGCCATGGCCGTAGCGGGTCACCACCAGGCCGCTGACGTCGCCGCGCCAGCAGCGCTCGACCACTTGCGCCATGGCCGCGGCGGCCTTGCCGGCACCGATGACGATCACCCGACCGCTGCGGTCAGCGGGCAGGTACTGTTCGAGGACGTGCTGCGGATGGGCCGCGTCGATGGCCGTGGCAAACAGCTCGCGCAGCAATTGTTGCGGATCGACCGACATGGCGGGCTCCCGATTTTTATTATTGGCTGAGGCGACTCGGTTACCTGTGGGAGCGAGCCTGCTCGCGAAGACGGCGTGTCAGTCAATGCTTCATTGACCGATAGATCGCCTTCGCGAGCAGGCTCGCTCCCACAGGGTTCTCTGATGTGTCAGTTGTCGCGAATCGAGAAATTGGCCATGTGCTCCAGCCCCTTGATCAGCGCCGAGTGGTCCCAATTGCTGCCACCCATGGCCGCGCAGGTGCTGAACACTTGCTGGGCGTTGGCGGTGTTGGGCAGGTTGATGTTCAGTTCCCTGGCGCCTTGCAGGGCCAGGTTCAGGTCCTTCTGGTGCAGGCTGATGCGGAAGCCCGGGTCGAAGGTGCCCTTGATCATTCGCTCGCCGTGCACTTCGAGGATCTTCGACGAGGCGAAACCGCCCATCAACGCTTCACGGACCTTGGCCGGGTCGGCGCCGTTCTTCGAGGCGAACAGCAGGGCCTCGGCCACGGCCTGAATGTTCAGCGCGACGATGATCTGGTTCGCCACCTTGGCGGTCTGGCCATCGCCGTTGCCGCCCACCAGGGTGATGTTCTTGCCCATCGCCTGGAACAGTGGCAGCGCGCGCTCGAACGCGGTGCTGTCGCCACCGACCATGATGCTCAGGGTCGCGGCCTTGGCGCCGACTTCACCGCCCGACACCGGAGCGTCGAGGTACTGCGCGCCTGTTTCATTGATCTTTGCCGCGAACGCCTTGGTGGCGGTGGGGGAGATCGAGCTCATGTCGATCACCACCTTGCCCGCGCCCACGCCGGCCGCTACGCCGTCGGCGCGGAACAGCACGTCCTCGACCTGCGGAGTGTCCGGGACCATGACGATGATGAACTCGGCCTCCTGGGCGACTTCCCGAGGGTTGGCCAACGCCACCGCGCCGCCGGCCACGAGGTCGGCCGGGGCAGCGTCGTGATGTTGGGTCAGGAACAGGCTGTGACCGGCCTTTTGCAGGTTCAGTGCCATGGGGTGGCCCATGATGCCGGTGCCGATGAATCCGATTTTAGCCATGTGGAAAATCCTCTTGTTGTTATCGCTGCTTCAGCCGATGAAGAACTGCTTTTCTGTGGGAGCGAGCTTGCTCGCGATAGCGGTGGGTCAGTGCCGGTGATGTTGGCTCTACTGACGTCATCGCGAGCAAGCTCGCTCCCACAGGGGGAAAGAGCTGGATCAGATCGCGTTATGGGTTTTCAGCCAACCCAATCCCGCTTCGGTGGTGGTGAGCGGCTTGTATTCGCAGCCGATCCACCCCTGATAACCAATGCGATCCAGGTGTTCGAACAGGAACCGATAATTGATCTCGCCGGTGCCGGGCTCGTTGCGGCCCGGGTTGTCCGCCAGTTGCACGTGGTTGATCGCGCCCAGGTGCGCCGAAAGCGTCCGGGCCAGGTCGCCTTCCATGATTTGCATGTGATAGATGTCGTATTGCAGGAACAGGTTGGCGCTGCCCACCTGTTCGCGGATCGCCAGGGCCTGGGCGGTGTTGTTCAGGAAGAAACCCGGGATGTCGCGGGTGTTGATGGCTTCCATCACCAGCTTGATGCCGGCGCCCTGGAGCTTCTCCGCGGCGTACTTCAGGTTGGCGACGAAGGTTTTCTCCGCCAGCGCTTCGTCGCACTTCTGCGAACGGATCCCGGCCAGGCAATTGACCTGGGTGTTGCCCAATACCTTGGCATAGGCAATCGCCAGGTCGACCCCGGCGCGGAACTCCTCGACCCGATCCGGCAGGCAGGCGATACCGCGCTCACCCTTGGCCCAGTCGCCGGCCGGCAGGTTGAACAGCACCTGGGTCAGGCCATGGGCATCGAGCAGGGTCTTGAGTTCAGCGGAGCTGTAGTCGTAGGGAAACAGGTATTCGACACCACTGAAACCGGCCTTGGCGGCCGCTTCGAAACGGGCGAGGAAATCCTGCTCGGTAAACAGCATGGACAGGTTGGCGGCGAAACGCGGCATGGTGGTCTCCTGTAAATAGTTGGCAGGCCTCCCTTGTGGGAGCGAGCTTGCTCGCGATAGCGGTGTGCCTGCTTGCATTCCTATTGAATGTAGCGCCGTCATCGCGAGCAAGCTCGCTCCCACAGGGACGCCGGTCGGTCAATCGAGCAATGAAATCGCGGTCGGTGCATCGTTGCCCACCAGCGCCAGGTCTTCAAATTCATTGACGGCGTTGATCTCGGTGCCCATGGAAATGTTGGTCACCCGTTCAAGGATGATCTCGACGATTACTGGCACCCTGAACTCTTCGATCATCTCCTGGGCCTTGCGCAGCGCTGGCTGGATACCTGACGGCTCGAACACCCGCAATGCCTTGCAACCCAGGCCCTCGGCCACGGCAACGTGGTCCACGCCATAACCGTTGAGCTCCGGGGCGTTGAGGTTGTCGAACGACAGCTGCACGCAGTAGTCCATGTCGAAACCGCGCTGGGCCTGGCGGATCAAGCCCAGGTAGGAGTTGTTCACCACGACGTGGATGTAGGGCAGCTTGAATTGTGCGCCCACCGCCAGTTCTTCGATCATGAACTGGAAATCATAGTCGCCCGACAGTGCCACGACCTTGCGATCCGGATCGGCCTTGACCACTCCCAGCGCGGCCGGAATGGTCCAGCCCAGAGGACCGGCCTGGCCGCAGTTGATCCAGTGGCGTGGTTTGTAGACGTGGAGGAACTGCGCCCCGGCGATCTGCGACAGACCGATGGTGCTGACATAGCAGGTGTCCTTGCCGAACACCTGGTTCATTTCCTCGTAGACGCGCTGCGGCTTCACCGGCACGTTGTCGAAATGGGTCTTGCGCTGCAGGCTGGCCTTGCGTTGCTGGCAATCCTGCAGCCAGGCGCTGCGGTTCTTCAGCTTGCCGGCGGCTTGCCATTCGCGGGCCACTTCGATGAACACGGTCAGGGCCGAGGCTGCGTCGGAAACGATGCCCAGGTCGGGGGTGAAGACCCGGCCGATTTGGGTCGGTTCGATGTCGACGTGAATGAACGTGCGGCCTTCGGTGTAGACGTCCACCGAACCGGTGTGGCGGTTGGCCCAACGGTTGCCGACGCCCAGCACCACGTCCGACTTGAGCAAGGTTGCGTTGCCGTAGCGGTGCGAGGTTTGCAGGCCGACCATGCCGACCATCAACGGATGATCGTCCGGGATCGTGCCCCAGCCCATCAGCGTCGGAATTACCGGGATGCCGGTGAGCTCGGCAAACTCCACCAGCAAGTCGCTGGCATCGGCATTGATGATGCCGCCACCCGCCACCAGCAACGGGCGCTCGGCCTGGTTCAGCATCGCCAGGGCCTTCTCGATCTGCACCCGGTTGGCGGCCGGCTTGGCCAAGGGCAGCGGCTGATAGGCGTCGATGTCGAATTCGATCTCGGCCATCTGCACGTCAAACGGCAAGTCGATCAGCACCGGGCCCGGACGGCCGGAGCGCATCTCGAAGAAGGCCTTCTGGAAGGCGTAGGGCACCTGTCCCGGCTCCAGCACCGTAGTCGCCCATTTGGTCACCGGCTTGACGATGCTGGTGATATCCACCGCCTGGAAATCTTCCTTGTGCATACGGGCGCGGGGCGCTTGTCCGGTGATGCACAGGATCGGAATCGAGTCGGCCGAAGCGCTGTAGAGGCCAGTGACCATGTCGGTGCCCGCCGGCCCCGAAGTGCCGATGCACACGCCGATGTTGCCGGCCTTGGTCCGGGTGTAGCCCTCGGCCATGTGCGAGGCGCCTTCAACGTGGCGAGCGAGGACATGATCGATGCCGCCAACCTTTTGCAGGGCAGAGTACAGCGGGTTGATCGCGGCACCCGGAATGCCGAAGGCGGTGTCCACGCCTTCACGGCGCATCACCAGGACGGCGGCTTCGATTGCTCTCATTTTGCTCATTGTTTTGTGCCTCTTACGTTTTGTAATTGTATACAAGTGGCTGTGGGTCGGAGTTTATTCATGGCCGGTGGCTAAGGTCAATTGATTTTCTCAAGCAGCTGTTTGGTTCGTCAGATACCAGATTTCGCTGATGCCTTTTGTCGTTTAAGGTGAATTGAGAAAAATATTGTATACAAAACAGATTGTTGTTGTGCTCTATTTGCTTGATTCGGTTTTGCTGAAAGTAAAGCCTCAAGGCTCTTCCATGACCAAAGAAGGACAGCACCCATGAGCGATCTCACCTTGAAAATCGCCGTCAGCCTGGCGGGGCAAGCCCTTGCCGCAGGCCGCGAGATCAGCGCAGCCCCCTTGACCGTCGCGATCCTGGACAGCGGCGGACACCTCGTAGCCTTGCAGCGCGAGGACGGCGCGAGCCTGTTGCGCCCGCAAATCGCTATCGGCAAGGCCTGGGGCGCGATCGCCCTGGGCAAGGGCTCACGCCTGCTGGCCCAGGACGCCCAGCAACGCCCGGCGTTCTTTGCCGCTTTGAATGGCTTGGGCCAAAGCAACATCGTGCCGGCACCGGGCGGAGTATTGATCAGGGATCAGGACGGGAAGGTGATGGGAGCGATTGGTGTCAGCGGGGATGTTTCGGATGTGGATGAACGGGTAGCGGTCAGGGCGGTGGAGGTGTCGGGGTTGAGGGCGGATGCGGGGTCTTGATGTGTTCTGACTGAGCCTGCCATTTCGCGAGCAGGCTCGCTCCCACAGGATTGGGTGTTGGACACATAATTTAAGAAATGCGCAAATCCAATGTGGGAGCGAGCTTGCTCGCGATGACGATCTACCCGACACATCCTGCGAAGAGTCTGTCCGGCGTTCAAAATTCACTGGCCTAGCCTTTGATGACCTGATCATTGGAGGCGCAGGAATGTCTGATCTACCCGCTTCACATCGCTTGCGAACCGGCCGCTACGGTGAGTTGAATCGAATCTATTTATTGACCACTAACACGGCTGATCGAAAGCCCGTCTTCCATGATTTCGCTTTAGGCAGATTGGTCGTTGAACAATTTCGATGTGCTGAGGATAAACGATGGGCAAAGTCATTAGCCTGGGTGGTCATGCCGGATCATTTTCATTGGCTGGTTGAGTTGCAACAAAGCTCACTGAACGAATTGATGCAAAAGACTAAGTCCTTGAGCGCTCGGGCAGTAAACATATCCACCGGCTATAGAGGCAGCCTTTGGCAGCCGGGATACCATGACCGAGCATTGAGGCAGGAGGATGGATTGATAGTTATGGCGCGCTATGTCGTCGCTAACCCACTGCGGGCAGGCCTGGTCAAGCGGCTCGGCGACTATCCGCTGTGGGACGCCATCTGGCTTTGACTTGAAATCGAGTGGCCTTCATCGCGAGCAAGCTCGCTCCCACAGGGTTTTGTGGTGAATACAGGTTCTGCTGGCAACATGGATTCCTGTGGGAGCGAGCTTGCTTGCGATAAGGGCAACCCGGTCAATCAGCCCACCTCACACCCCTTCAAAACCAACCGGATAATCGTCTGCGCCGCCGCTTCGTAATCCGCTTCGTCGAGCTTGGCCTTGCCGGTCACGGCGCTGATCTGCCAGTCGAAATCGGCGTAGGTCTGGGTGGCGGCCCAGATGCTGAACATCAGGTGGTTGGGGTCGATGGGGGCGATTTGGCCGCGGTCGATCCAGGTCTGGATGCAGTCGATGTTGTGCCGGGCCTGGGCGTTGAGTTGTTCGACCAGGTCGGCGCTGAGGTGCGGGGCGCCGTGCATGATTTCACTGGCGAAGACTTTCGAGGCGAAAGGCAGGTCGCGGGAGATGCGGATCTTGGAGCGGATGTAGTGGCTCAATACTTCGCCCGGCTCGCCGTCAGCATTGAAGGGCGTGGAAGCCTGAAGGATCGGCTCGATGATGCTTTCCAGGACCTCGCGGTAGAGGTTTTCCTTGGATTTGAAGTAGTAGTAGACGTTGGGTTTGGGCAGGCCCGCCTTGGCCGCGATGTCGCTGGTTTTGGTCGCGGCGAAGCCCTTGTCGGCAAACTCTTCGCTGGCGGCACGCAGGATCAGTTCTTTGTTGCGCTCGCGGATAGTGCTCATAAACCCTGGGGTTCCTTGCCGGTTCTGGCGGTGGCGCATGGTAGCACCGGCCTCGCGAGACGCTCAAGAATGCCCCAAGGCGGCGCCGCTCGCGGTATGCTGCGCAGCATTATTGTTCAAGGAGCCCCTCCATGGCTGGAAGCAGTTTGCTGGTTTTGATCGATGACATCGCCACCGTGCTCGACGATGTGGCATTGATGACCAAGATGGCCGCCAAGAAAACCGCCGGCGTGCTCGGCGATGACCTGGCGCTCAATGCCCAGCAAGTCTCCGGCGTACGGGCAGAGCGGGAGCTGCCGGTGGTCTGGGCGGTGGCCAAGGGTTCCTTCATCAACAAGCTGATCCTGGTGCCGTCGGCGCTGGCAATCAGTGCCTTCGTGCCTTGGCTGGTGACACCCCTGTTGATGGTGGGCGGCGCCTACCTGTGTTTCGAAGGGTTCGAAAAACTCGCCCACAAGTTCCTTCACAGCAAGGCTGAAGACCAGGCCGGGCATGCGCAACTGGTGGAGGCGGTGGCCGACCCGGCGGTGGACCTGGTGGCCTTCGAAAAGGACAAGATCAAAGGCGCGGTGCGCACCGACTTCATTCTCTCGGCGGAAATCATCGCCATCACCCTCGGCACCGTCGCCGATGCGCCGCTGACCCAGCAGGTCATCGTGCTGTCGGGCATTGCGATTGTCATGACCGTCGGCGTGTACGGCCTGGTGGCGGGGATCGTCAAGCTCGATGACCTGGGCTTGTGGCTGACCCAAAAGCCAGGGCAGGCCGCCAAAAGCATCGGCGGCGCCATCCTGCGCGCCGCGCCCTACATGATGAAAAGCCTGTCGGTGATCGGTACGGCGGCGATGTTCCTGGTGGGCGGCGGCATCCTGACCCATGGCGTACCGGCGGTTCATCACTGGATCGAAGCCGTGGCGGCTGGTGCCGGCGGCGCCGGGTTCATCGTGCCGATGCTGCTGAATGCGGTGGCGGGGATTGTCGCGGGGGCAGCGGTGTTGGCGGGTGTGCTCGTCGTGGGCAAAATCTGGAAAGCGCTGAAAGGCTAAAACTGGCAATACGAAACAAATGTGGGAGCGAGCTTGCTCGCGATAGCGGCCTGACAGGCAACATTAATGTTGAGTGTCAGGCCTCATTCGCGAGCAGGCTTGCTCCCACAATGGGTTTTGTGGTTGCCGAAAGTTATTCGGCGATCTGCAACTTGCGCGACTCGGTGTACACGTACCGCACCTTCTCATACTCGAACGGCGAGTTCAGTTGCCCGTAGCGGAAGCTGGTCTGGTAGCGCCTGTCCACGCCGCGCAACAGCAGCAGTTCCGGGTGGTTGGAGCTGACCTCCGAGACGTTCAGGAAGTTGATCGCCGATTCTGCGGTGTAGTCCACCAGCAGGCCCGAAGTGTCGCGCAGGTTCGAAGGACCGAAGATCGGCAGCACGAAATACGCGCCGCCGGGCACACCATAGAAGCCCAGGGTCTGGCCGAAGTCCTCGCTCTGGCGCGGCAGGCCCATGGCCGTGGCCGGGTCCCAGAGGCCGGCGATGCCTACGGTGGTATTGAGGAGCAGGCGCGCCGTGGTTTCCATCGAACGCTTGCCCTTCAATTGCAGCAGGCTGTTCATCAGGTTCGGCACGTCCCCCAGGTTGTTGAAGAAATTGCTGACGCCGGTGCGCACGAAGCTCGGGGTGACGTAGCGGTAGCCGTCGACAACTGGCAGGAAGACCCATTGGTCAAAGCGGTAGTTGAAGTGGTAGACGCGGCGGTTCCACGATTCCAGCGGGTCGTAGACGTTCAGGGCGTTGAGCGTCGAGCGTTCGAATTCGCGCTGGTCCAGGCCCGGGTTGAACTTGAGTTTGGTCAGCGGCTCCTTGAAGCCGTCCGAATCCACCACCACGGGCGCATTGGCCTTGCTGTCATCGGCGTGGACCATGCCCGCGCTCATTAACGCGGCGATAAGCAGGAGGTATTTAGCCACGGAAGAACTCCAGCATGGCGTCGCTGTTGACGCGGTAGTTAAGGTTGCCGCAATGGCCGCCCAGTGGATAAACGGTCAGGCGGTCGCCAAAAGTCTTGCGCAGGAAGCCGAGGTCGCCCGGGCCGAGAATCACATCGTCGGCGTTGTGCATCACCGCGATTTTCGTGCTGGCCTGCAGATAATCCTTCAGCGCGTAGAGACTCACCTGGTCGACCAGTTGCAACAGGCTGCCGCCATCGGTGCGCGCACGCCACATCGGGATCACCTGTTCGGTGAGGTAGCAGTCGAAATCGCATTGCAGCGCGCGCTTGAGAAAGGGCGTCAGGCTGGTGCTTTCGGTGATCGGGAACTTCGGCGGGATGATCAGGCCGCGACGGTTGATCAGGTCCGAGGTAAACGCGATGTCGGCCGCCGAGAAACGGAACGAGGTGCCGATCAGCATTGCCATCTGCTCGTTGCTCAGGTGTTGCTTGGACTGCTGGAAGTCATAGAGCAGGGCGTCGTTGAGGTCGATGTAGCCTTTCTGCTGGAAGTAGCGGGTCAGTTTGTTCAGCACCAGTTCATAGAATGTCGTGGTGCTGTTGATGCCCTTGACCTCGGTCTGGACCAGCTTGTCCAGGTTGGTGATCGAGGTGTAGAGGTTCACTGGCGGGTTCAGCAACAGGACTTTCTTGAAGTTGAAACTGCGCCGGGTCTCGTCCAGGTGCGCAACGAAGGCCGCGTCCAGGGCGCCGAGGCTGTAGCCGGTCAGGTAGTACTCGGTGACGGGCACTTTCGGATTTTGCGCGCGCACGGCCTGCATCACGCGGTACATGTCTTCGGCGTCTTCCTTGGTGATGCCTGGCGTTGCGAAGCGCGAAGCGGCACTCATGAAGTCGAAACTGGTGGGCGAGGACAACTGCACCACGTGGTAGCCGGCCTTGTAGTAGAGGCGCTTCAAATACTCGTTGAGCGTGCTGTCATACCGCGCGCCGGTGCCGGCGATCAGGAAGATCAGCGGCGCGGGTTTGTCCTGGGTGGCCATGCGGTAGGTGAGGCTTTTCACCGGCCAGAAATTGTCCGGCAGGATGAATTCGCGCTCCGGACGCAGGGTCAGGCTCTGGTCCGACTGGTTGATGTCCTCGTCGAGCGGCAGCTCCGGGCGCAGGTCCGGCGGCGTGGTGGCGATGGTCGCCTCGAACGGGTTGGTCAAGGGGTAGCCATAGCTGGCGGCGTCGACATCCACCGCCAGCGCGGACGCACTCAGGATAAGGCCGCCGGCGAAGGCAGCGAAGCGCAAGGAACGGAGCATGTCTGGATCCCTTAGAGGAAGGTGCCGAATGAAGTTCGCTGCCTATGACCACCGAAGTGAAGCCAAGTGCCATGACGGCTGCAAAACAAGCGCGGACGGGTCGCGATAGTAGCGGGACGATACACGGTGCGACGTGGTGACCGCTAGTGACCCGGCGGCTCGCCTGGCTCAGACATGCAAGATTTGATCGAAATCCGTGGTCTGAAACGCCCGGAATGGCTTGCTGGCTTTCTGATGTCGTTTCTCGCTGCCTCAGCGTCGCAGACAGAGCAGGTTCCAGATCGGCGCAGGTTGATGATCAGCCTGTCAGTACTCCACTGGCGTTCGAACCGGTTTGCAGGTGAGCGTGATGGGGGCGCTGTGCACCATAACAATACGTTGACGCTGCTCGGCATCCGTCGGGCGCAGCACTTTCGGGGAAGTAACGATGAAGATGCGACGACTCTTGGGCGCAGGTGCCGCACTGGTACTGGCGATCAGCTCCACCCTGGCCAGCGCCGAAACCAAAACCCTGAGCATTGGTTATGTCGACGGCTGGTCCGACAGCGTCGCGACCACCCATGTGGCGGCCGAAGTGATCAAGCAGAAACTCGGTTATGACGTGAAGCTGCAAGCGGTGGCGACCGGGATCATGTGGCAGGGCGTGGCCACCGGCAAGCTCGATGCAATGCTTTCCGCCTGGCTGCCGGTGACTCACGGTGACTACTGGACGAAGAACAAGGACCAGGTGGTCGACTACGGCCCGAACTTCAAGGACGCCAAGATCGGCCTGATCGTGCCGGAGTACGTCAAGGCCAAGTCGCTGGAAGACCTCAAGACCGACGATTCCTTCAAGAAGCGCATCGTTGGCATTGACGCCGGTTCGGGCGTGATGATCAAGACCGAACAGGCCATCAAGGACTACGACCTGACCGGTTATCAACTCAAGGCCAGCTCCGGCGCCGGCATGATTGCCGAGCTGACTCGTGCCGAGAAGAAGAACGAGTCCATCGCCGTCACCGGTTGGGTGCCGCACTGGATGTTCGCCAAGTGGAAACTGCGTTTCCTGGAAGATCCGAAGGGTGTCTACGGCGCGGCTGAAACCGTAAACAGCATCGGCAGCAAAGGCCTGGAAGCCAAGGCGCCGGAAGTGGTCGCGTTCCTGAAGAAATTCCAGTGGGCCTCGAAAGACGAAATCGGTGAAGTCATGCTGGCGATCCAGGAAGGCGCCAAGCCGGACGCCGCCGCCAAGGATTGGGTTGCCAAGCACCCGGACCGCGTGAAGGAGTGGACCGGCAAGTAATCGGCCTGGTCTGACTGTTCCGAAAAACCGCATGACGGTGTGTCATGCGGTTTTTTTGTACCCGTGATTCCTGACTTCTCCACATAACCCTGTGGGAGCGAGCTTGCTCGCGATGACGGCGCAACATTCAATAAAGATGCAAGCAGACACGCCGCTATCGCGAGCAAGCTCGCTCCCACAGGAGGGGAAACTGCGGAAAACTGCGGGAAACTGGCAAAACCGTCATGTCGTTCTAATACTAAGGTCGTCTGGAACCTGGCCTTGAGCCGCATAGAGTAGGCTCGTTCCAACTTAAATCTGTGCTGCGAGGATAAAAACAATGAACGACAGCATTTACCTCTCGATACAAAACAGCCCGCGCTTCAAGGAGCTGGTGAGTAAAAGGGAAAAGTTCGCCTGGATTCTCTCGGCGATCATGCTAGGGCTTTACTCGGGATTCATCCTGCTGATTGCCTACGGGCCGCATATTCTCGGCGCCAAGATCACGCCTGAGGGAACGATCACCTGGGGCATTCCCATCGGGATCGGCCTGATTCTCTCGGCTTTTGTCCTGACGGGCATTTATGTACGACGCGCCAATGGCGAGTTCGACGACCTGAACAATGCGATTCTCAAGGAGGCTCAGCAATGATCCGGCGTCTACTGGCTCTTTTGAGCATCGCTGCGTTCGCACCGAGCGTCTGGGCAGCTGATGCCGTGGCGGGGGCTGTGCAGAAACAACCCCTCAACGTCGCGGCTATCCTGATGTTCGTGGCCTTCGTCGGCGCGACTCTGTACATCACCTACTGGGCGTCCAAGAAAAACAACTCGGCGGCCGACTACTATGCGGCCGGCGGCAAGATCACCGGCTTCCAGAACGGCCTGGCAATCGCCGGCGACTACATGTCGGCGGCGTCCTTCCTGGGTATCTCCGCGCTGGTATTCACGTCCGGTTATGACGGCCTGATCTACTCCATCGGCTTCCTGGTGGGCTGGCCGATCATTCTGTTCCTGATCGCCGAGCGTCTGCGTAACCTGGGTAAATACACCTTTGCCGACGTGGCGTCCTATCGCCTCGGGCAGACCCAGATCCGCAGTCTGTCCGCCTGCGGCTCGCTGGTGGTGGTGGCGTTCTACCTGATCGCGCAAATGGTCGGTGCCGGCAAGCTGATCCAGCTGCTGTTCGGCCTGGACTACCACGTTGCGGTGATCCTGGTCGGTATCCTGATGTGCCTGTACGTGCTGTTCGGCGGCATGCTGGCCACCACCTGGGTACAGATCATCAAGGCCGTGCTGTTGCTGTCGGGTGCTTCGTTCATGGCGCTGATGGTGATGAAGCACGTCAACTTCGACTTCAACATGCTGTTTGCCGAAGCGGTCAAGGTTCACCCTAAAGGTGAAGCGATCATGAGCCCTGGCGGCCTGGTGAAGGATCCGATCTCGGCCTTCTCCCTCGGCCTGGCGCTGATGTTCGGTACCGCTGGCCTGCCACATATCCTGATGCGCTTCTTCACCGTGAGCGACGCCAAGGAAGCTCGCAAGAGCGTGCTGTATGCCACCGGCTTCATCGGCTACTTCTACATCCTGACCTTCATCATCGGCTTCGGCGCGATCCTGCTGGTCAGCACCAACCCGGCCTTCAAGGACGCGGCAGGTGCCTTGCTGGGCGGCAACAACATGGCGGCGGTGCATCTGTCCAACGCGGTTGGCGGCAGCATCTTCCTGGGCTTCATCTCGGCGGTGGCGTTCGCGACCATCCTGGCGGTGGTAGCGGGCCTGACCCTGGCCGGTGCCTCGGCGGTGTCCCATGACCTGTACGCCAGCGTGATCAAGAAAGGCAAGGCCAACGAGAAGGACGAGATTCGCGTCTCGAAGATCACCACCATTGCCCTGGCAGTGCTGGCAATCGGCCTGGGCATCCTGTTCGAGAAGCAGAACATCGCGTTCATGGTGGGCCTGGCGTTCTCCATCGCGGCGAGCTGCAACTTCCCGGTACTGCTGCTTTCGATGTACTGGAAGAAGCTGACCACCCGTGGCGCCATGATCGGCGGCTGGCTGGGTCTGGTCAGTGCCGTGGGTCTGATGGTGCTCGGTCCGACCATCTGGGTGCAGATCATGGGTCACGAGAAGGCGATCTTCCCGTATGAATACCCGGCGCTGTTCTCGATGATCATTGCGTTTGTCGGCATCTGGTTCTTCTCCATCACCGACAAGTCGGCTGAAGGCGCCAACGAGCGGGCGCTGTTCTTCCCGCAGTTCGTGCGTTCGCAGACTGGCCTGGGGGCGAGTGGGGCGGTGAATCATTGAGGCGGTAAATTGCAAGCGTAGTGTTTGAAGAAATACCCCGGTCGAGAGGCCGGGGTATTTTTTTGTGTGGGATTTATGGGGGTAGGCCTGCCGCCATCGCGAGCAAGCTCGCTCCCACAGGGAATCTCCAGTGAACACAAGCTCGGGGTGCACAACAGGCCAACTGTGGGAGCGAGCTTGCTCGCGATGGCGTCGGGTCTGCCAAAGCAACTCCTGGATCAGATGATAAAGAGGCATAAACAAAACAGCCCCTGCTCTTTATAAGAAGCAGGGGCTGTTCCGGTGCAGCTTGAGACTTACTGAAAGGCAAGCCTTACTTGCGGTCTTCCAGCTTGGTGATGTCACGCGACTCATAGCCGGTGTACAGCTGGCGCGGGCGGCCGATCTTGTACGGGCTGGAGAGCATTTCCTTCCAGTGGGAGATCCAGCCGACGGTCCGCGCCAGGGCGAAGATCACGGTGAACATGCTGGTCGGGATGCCGATCGCCTTGAGGATGATCCCCGAGTAGAAGTCGACGTTCGGGTACAGCGAGCGCTCGATGAAGTACGGGTCGGTCAGGGCGATCTCTTCCAGGCGCATGGCCAGTTCGAGTTGCGGATCGTTCTTGATCCCCAGTTCCTTGAGCACTTCGTCGCAGGTCTGCTTCATGACGGTGGCGCGCGGGTCGCGGTTCTTGTAGACCCGGTGGCCGAAGCCCATCAGCTTGAACGGATCGTTCTTGTCCTTGGCCTTGGCGATGAACTTGTCGATGTTCGAGACATCGCCGATTTCATCGAGCATGGTCAGTACCGCTTCGTTCGCGCCGCCGTGGGCAGGGCCCCAGAGCGCGGCGATACCGGCGGCGATACAGGCGAACGGGTTGGCACCCGACGAGCCGGCCAGGCGCACGGTGGACGTGGAGGCGTTCTGCTCGTGGTCGGCATGGAGTATGAAGATGCGGTCCATGGCCTTGGCGAGCACCGGGCTGATCGGTTTGATCTCGCACGGGGTGTTGAACATCATGTGCAGGAAGTTCTCTGCATAGGTCAGGTCGTTGCGCGGGTACATCATGGGCTGGCCCATGGAGTACTTGTAGACCATGGCTGCCAGGGTCGGCATCTTCGCCACCAGGCGGATCGCGGAGATTTCGCGATGCTGGGGGTTATTGATGTCCAGGGAGTCGTGGTAGAAGGCCGAGAGGGCGCCGACAACACCGCACATGACGGCCATCGGGTGGGCATCGCGACGGAAGCCGTTGAAGAAGGTCTTCAACTGCTCGTGAACCATGGTGTGGTTCTTCACGGTGCTGACGAACTGGGCCTTCTGTTCTGCGGTCGGCAGTTCGCCGTTGAGCAGTAGGTAGCAGGTTTCCAGGTAGTCCGATTTTTCAGCCAGTTGCTCGATCGGGTAGCCGCGGTGCAGCAGGATGCCGTTGTCGCCGTCGATATAGGTGATTTTCGACTCGCACGAGGCGGTCGACATGAAACCTGGGTCAAAGGTGAAACGGCCCGTGGCCGTCAGGCCCCGTACGTCGATTACATCGGGACCAACGGTGCCGGTTAAAATGGGCAGCTCGACGGGGGCTGCGCCCTCGATGATCAACTGCGCTTTTTTGTCAGCCATGTGGCCTCCTATTAATGCTTGGAATCATCAGACAGACCCCCCACGCAGGGCCCGCACCACTATAGTGAGATAAATCCGAATGTCAATTTGCCTAAAGTCTTGCTCCAGAAGGCTTTAACCGGACTTTTTCCGCGAAATTGCCTGCCGTTTACGCCTTTTGCCCTGCATGTGCAATGCGCTATTAGGGGAAGGTGAACGCGTTGTCATTAGTAGCCTAACTGTCTATACTCGGCCACCGACCGCCAGGGGCTTTTGGGCCTGCTTTCTTGGGGGTCGTCACTCCCTGGGTGGTGAGTACCTGACCAGTGCGCGCCCCAACAACTTTGCCCTGATTGTTAGGGGCTCTTCAGTGTGAAAAAAAAGCCGTGAAAAGCCAACGACCTGTAAACCTAGACCTAAGGACCATCAAACTCCCAGTCACTGCTTACACGTCCATTCTTCACCGTATTTCCGGTGTCATCCTCTTCGTCAGCCTGGCCATCATGCTTTATGCATTGGACAAGTCGCTCGATT
Source organism: Pseudomonas sp. FP198 (assembly GCF_030687895.1). Classification (NCBI taxonomy): domain Bacteria; kingdom Pseudomonadati; phylum Pseudomonadota; class Gammaproteobacteria; order Pseudomonadales; family Pseudomonadaceae; genus Pseudomonas; species Pseudomonas sp. FP198. The sequence continues at coordinate 4,193,830 of NZ_CP117452.1, read as the reverse complement.
CGGAAGAAGGCTTCGGTCAGGTGAAAGCGTGTCTGACCAGTCCGCTAGCCAAGCTAGTGATTTGGGGCATCCTGTCCGCCTTGCTGTATCACCTGGTAGCCGGCGTGCGCCACTTGATCATGGACATGGGCATCGGTGAGACGCTGGAAGGCGGCAAGCTGGGCTCGAAAATCGTTATCGCCGTTTCCGTGGTGGTAATCGTTCTGGCAGGAGTCTGGATATGGTAACCAACGTCACGAACCTCTCGCGTTCGGGCCTCTATGACTGGATGGCGCAGCGTGTCTCTGCGGTCGTTCTCGCGGCTTATTTCATCTTCCTGATCGGATATGTGGTAGCCAACCCCGGCCTGGGCTACGCCCAATGGCACGAACTGTTTGCAAACAACTGGATGCGTATCTTCAGTCTGCTGGCACTTGTCGCACTCGGCGCTCACGCCTGGGTCGGCATGTGGACCATCGCGACCGACTACCTGACGCAGATGGCGTTCGGCAAGTCGGCGACTGCCGTACGTTTCCTCTTCCAGGCAGTATGCGGCGTTGCGATGTTCGCTTACTTCGTCTGGGGTGTGCAGATTCTCTGGGGTATCTGATTCATGGCTAACATTCCAACGATTTCTTTCGACGCCATCATTATTGGTGGTGGCGGTGCCGGCATGCGCGCAGCGCTGCAACTGGCACAGGGCGGTCACAAGACTGCCGTGATCACCAAGGTTTTCCCGACGCGTTCGCACACCGTTTCCGCCCAGGGTGGCATCACTTGCGCCATCGCTTCGGCCGACCCGAACGATGACTGGCGCTGGCACATGTACGATACCGTCAAGGGTTCCGACTACATCGGCGACCAGGACGCTATCGAATACATGTGTCAGGAAGGCCCGGCCGCAGTGTTCGAGCTGGACCACATGGGTCTGCCGTTCTCGCGTACCGAAACCGGCCGCATCTACCAGCGCCCGTTCGGTGGCCAGTCCAAGGACTACGGCAAGGGCGGCCAGGCTGCGCGTACTTGCGCGGCGTCCGACCGTACCGGTCACGCACTGCTGCACACCCTTTACCAGGGCAACCTGAAGGCCGGTACCACGTTCCTGAACGAGTACTACGCCGTTGACCTGGTGAAGAACCAGGACGGCGCCTTCGTCGGCGTGATCGCGATCTGCATCGAAACCGGCGAAACCACCTACATCCGCGCCAAAGCCACCGTGCTGGCGACCGGCGGTGCGGGCCGTATCTACGCGTCCACCACCAACGCCCTGATCAACACCGGTGACGGCGTCGGCATGGCCCTGCGTGCCGGCGTGCCGGTGCAGGACATCGAAATGTGGCAGTTCCACCCGACCGGCATCGCCGGCGCTGGTGTACTGGTCACCGAAGGCTGCCGTGGTGAAGGCGGTTACCTGATCAACAAGCACGGCGAGCGTTTCATGGAGCGTTATGCTCCGAACGCCAAGGACCTTGCCGGTCGTGACGTCGTGGCTCGTTCGATGGTTAAAGAGATCATTGCCGGTAACGGCTGTGGCCCGAACGGCGACCACGTGATGCTCAAGCTCGACCACCTCGGCGAAGAAGTGCTGCACAGCCGCTTGCCAGGTATCTGCGAACTGTCCAAGACCTTCGCCCACGTCGATCCAGTCGTTGCGCCGGTTCCAGTGGTTCCAACCTGCCACTATATGATGGGCGGCGTTGCCACCAACATTCATGGCCAGGCAATCACCCAGAACGCCGAAGGCGTGGACCAAATCATCCCTGGCCTGTTTGCAGTGGGTGAAGTGGCGTGCGTATCCGTGCACGGTGCCAACCGCCTGGGCGGCAACTCGCTGCTCGACCTGGTGGTATTCGGCCGCGCTGCCGGCCTGCACCTGGAAAAAGCGCTGACCGACGGTATCGAATACCGCGACGCCAGCGACACCGACATCGACGTGGCCCTCAAGCGTCTGGCCGGTCTCAACGAGCGTACCGAAGGCGAAGACGTCGCCACCCTGCGTCGCGAGCTGCAAAGCTGCATGCAGAACTACTTCGGTGTGTTCCGTACCGGCGAATACATGCAGAAGGGTATTGCCCAGCTGGCGCAATTGCGTGAACGAATTGCCAACGTGAAGATCAACGATAAGTCGCAGGCGTTCAACACTGCCCGTATCGAAGCGCTGGAATTGCAGAACCTGCTGGAAGTGGCCGAAGCCACCGCCATCGCGGCTGAAGTGCGTAAAGAGTCCCGTGGTGCCCACGCCCGCGAAGACTATGAAGACCGTGACGACGAAAACTGGCTGTGCCACACCTTGTACTTCCCGGGTGATAAGCGCGTTACCAAGCGTGCCGTGAACTTCTCGCCGAAGACTGTTCCGACTTTCGAACCAAAAGTCCGGACTTATTAAGGGTGACCGCTATGTTGCAAGTCAGTGTTTATCGCTACAACCCTGATCAGGACGCCGCGCCGTTCATGCAGGACTTCCAGGTCGATACCGGTGGTAAAGACCTGATGGTGCTGGACGTGCTGGCCTTGATCAAAGAGCAGGACGAAGGTTTTTCCTATCGTCGCTCGTGCCGCGAGGGCGTTTGCGGCTCCGACGGCATGAACATCAACGGCAAGAACGGCCTGGCCTGCATCACGCCGCTGTCGGCGGTGGTCAAGGGCAACAAGCTGATCGTTCGTCCGCTGCCAGGTCTGCCGGTCATCCGTGACCTGGTCGTCGATATGAGCATCTTCTACAAGCAATACGAGAAGGTGAAGCCATTCCTGCAGAACGACACGCCGGCTCCGGCCATCGAGCGTCTGCAGTCTCCTGAAGAGCGTGAAAAGCTCGACGGTCTGTACGAGTGCATCCTGTGCGCCTGCTGCTCGACCTCGTGCCCATCGTTCTGGTGGAACCCGGACAAGTTCCTGGGCCCGGCCGCCCTGCTGCAAGCGTATCGCTTCCTGGCAGACAGCCGTGACACCAAGACGTCCGAGCGTCTGGCCGCACTGGATGACCCGTTCAGCGTATTCCGCTGCCGCGGGATCATGAACTGCGTCAACGTCTGCCCGAAAGGCCTGAACCCGACTAAGGCCATCGGTCACGTACGTAACATGCTGCTGCAAAACGGCGTGTGATTCAGCTGCTGTACCCGTAGAACCGCTGTACCCGTAAAGGCGAGGGCGTGGGCTTCAACCCACGTCCTGGCTATAACCAGAACAGCCACTCACAAAGCGGCCGTTCTTATTTTGAAGAAATGAGACAAGCAGGGGCATCCGGGCTGGTACCCGGACTATCAGCGTGATCCTAAGTGGCTTGTTTTAGTCGCTGCACTCGGACTTCTGCAAGTTTGCTCGGTGTTTTCGCCGGTGGTGTTCCCCTAATCGAGGGTGACCAAGCATGCAAGAAAGCGTGATGCAGCGCATGTGGAACAGTGCCCACCTCTCCGGTGGTAACGCTGCCTATGTGGAAGAGCTCTACGAGCTCTACCTGCACGACCCTAACGCTGTGCCAGAAGAATGGCGCACCTACTTTCAGAAGTTGCCGGCTGACGGTAACTCTGCCACCGATGTTTCGCACTCGACGATTCGCGATCATTTCGTGCTGCTGGCAAAGAACCAGCGCCGCGCTCAACCGGTGTCTGCCGGCAGCGTGAGCTCCGAGCATGAGAAGAAGCAAGTTGAAGTACTGCGACTGATCCAGGCCTACCGGATGCGCGGCCACCAGGCAGCCCAGCTGGACCCGCTGGGGCTGTGGCAGCGTCCTGCACCTGCAGACCTGTCGATCACTCATTACGGCTTGACCAATGCCGATCTTGATACGACCTTCCGTGCCGGCGACCTGTTCATCGGCAAAGAGGAAGCGAGCCTACGCGAAATTCACGAAGCGTTGCAGCAGACATATTGCCGCACCATCGGCGCTGAATTCACGCACATCACCGATTCCGAGCAGCGCCAGTGGTTCCAGCAGCGTCTGGAAAGCGTTCGTGGCCGTCCGACGTACTCCGCCGACATCAAGAGCCACTTGCTCGAGCGCGTCACCGCCGGTGAAGGTTTGGAGAAATACCTGGGTACCAAATACCCGGGCACCAAGCGTTTCGGCCTGGAAGGCGGCGAAAGCCTGATCCCGATGCTCGACGAGCTGATCCAGCGTTCCGGCTCCTACGGTACCAAGGAAGTCGTCATCGGCATGGCCCACCGTGGTCGCCTGAACGTACTGGTCAACACCTTCGGCAAGAACCCGCGCGAGCTGTTCGACGAGTTCGAAGGCAAGAAGAAGGTCGAGCTGGGTTCCGGTGACGTGAAATACCACCAGGGCTTCTCGTCCAACGTGATGACCACCGGTGGCGAAGTCCACCTGGCCATGGCCTTCAACCCGTCCCACCTGGAAATCGTTTCCCCGGTGGTCGAGGGTTCGGTCCGTGCCCGCCAGGATCGTCGCAACGATCCGACTGGCGAGAAGGTGTTGCCGATCTCCATCCACGGTGACGCGGCATTCGCCGGTCAGGGCGTGGTCATGGAAACCTTCCAGATGTCGCAGACCCGCGGCTTCAAGACTGGCGGTACGGTTCACATCGTCATCAACAACCAGGTTGGTTTCACCATCAGCAACCCGCTGGACTCGCGTTCCACCGAGTACGCAACCGACGTCGCGAAAATGATCCAGGCGCCGATTCTCCATGTGAATGGCGATGACCCGGAAGCCGTGCTGTTCGTGACCCAGTTGGCCATCGACTACCGCATGCAGTACAAGCGCGACGTGGTGATCGACCTGGTCTGCTACCGTCGTCGCGGCCACAACGAGGCCGACGAGCCAAGCGGTACCCAGCCACTGATGTACCAGCAGATCGCCAAGCAGCGCACCACCCGCGAGCTGTACGCCGATCGCCTGACCCAGAGCGGCGTTCTGGATGCCGCGCGCGTCCAGGAAAAAGTCGATGAATATCGCAACGCTCTGGACAACGGCCTGCACGTCGTAAAAAGCCTGGTCAAGGAACCGAACAAGGAACTGTTCGTGGACTGGCGTCCTTACCTGGGCCACGCCTGGACCGCGCGTCACGACACGCGCTTCGACCTCAAGACCTTGCAGGAACTGTCCGCCAAGCTGCTGGAAATCCCGGAAGGCTTCGTGGTCCAGCGCCAGGTCGCGAAGATCTACGAAGACCGCCAGAAGATGCAAGCCGGCGGCCTGCCGATCAACTGGGGTTACGCCGAAACCATGGCGTACGCGACCCTGGCGTTCGAAGGTCATCCGATTCGCATCACCGGCCAGGACGTAGGCCGCGGTACTTTCTCGCACCGCCACGCGGCGCTGCACAACCAGAAAGACGCCAGCACCTACATCCCGCTGCAACATCTGTACAAAGGCCAGCCACGTTTCGACCTGTACGATTCGCTGTTGTCCGAGGAAGCCGTCCTGGCGTTCGAATATGGCTATTCCACCACCGAGCCGAATGCGCTGGTGATCTGGGAAGCCCAGTTCGGCGACTTCGCCAACGGTGCCCAGGTGGTTGTCGACCAGTTCATCACCAGCGGCGAGCACAAGTGGGGTCGTCTCTGCGGCCTGACCATGCTGCTGCCACACGGTTATGAAGGGCAGGGGCCGGAGCACTCTTCGGCACGTCTGGAGCGTTACCTGCAATTGTGCGCCGAGCACAACGTCCAGGTTTGCGTACCGACGACCCCGGCGCAGATCTACCACCTGCTGCGTCGCCAGGTCATCCGTCCGCTGCGCAAGCCGCTGATCGTGCTGACGCCCAAGTCGCTGTTGCGCCACAAGCTGGCGATTTCCACGCTCGAAGACCTGGCCGAAGGCTCCTTCCAGACCGTTATCTCGGAAATCGATACCCTGGACGCGGCAAAGGTGACTCGCCTGATCCTGTGCAGCGGCAAGGTCTACTACGATCTGCTGGAAAAACGTCGTGCCGAAGGCCGCGAAGACATCGCCATTGTGCGTATCGAGCAGCTCTACCCGTTCCCGGAAGACGACCTGATGGAGGCCATCGCGCCTTACACCAACCTCACCCACGTGGTGTGGTGTCAGGAAGAACCGATGAACCAGGGCGCGTGGTACAGCAGCCAGCATCACCTGCGTCGCAGCATCGGCAACCATAACAAGGCCCTGGGCCTGGAGTACGCCGGTCGTGACGCTTCTGCTGCCCCTGCGTGTGGTTATGCGTCGATGCACGCCGAGCAGCAGGAAAAACTGCTGCAAGATGCCTTCACTGTTTAACGCCTTCGTGCTGACTGAAACCGAATTTTAAGGACCCACAGATAATGGCTATCGAAATCAAAGCCCCGTCATTCCCGGAATCGGTTGCCGATGGCACCGTTGCCACCTGGCACAAGAAACCAGGCGAGGCCGTCAAGCGTGACGACCTGATCGTCGACATCGAGACCGACAAGGTCGTGCTGGAAGTATTGGCCGAAGCCGACGGCGTGTTGGGCGCAATCATCGCCGAAGAGGGCGCTACCGTTCTGTCGAACCAGGTCCTGGGCTCGATCGAAGAGGGCGGCGCTGCCGCCGCCGCTCCAGCCGCTGCCGCTGCACCGGCTGCCGCTCAGGCCGCGGCTCCTGCTGCATCGGGCGAAGACGATCCAGTCGCTGCCCCGGCTGCTCGCAAGCTGGCTGAAGAAAATGGTATCAACATCGCTTCCGTTGCCGGCACCGGCAAGGGTGGTCGCGTGACCAAGGAAGACGTGGTTGCCGCCGTTGCCGCCAAGAAAGCCGCACCGGCCGCAGCACCCGCCAAGCCAGCCGCACCTGCCGCTTCCGCGCCAGTGTTCGCTGCCGGCGACCGCGTGGAAAAACGCGTACCGATGACCCGCCTGCGCGCCAAGGTTGCCGAGCGTCTGGTCGAAGCCCAGTCGAACATGGCGATGCTGACCACTTTCAACGAAGTCGACATGACCGAAGTCATGGCCCTGCGTTCGAAGTACAAGGATCTGTTCGAGAAGTCCCACAACGGCGTACGCCTGGGCTTCATGTCGTTCTTCGTCAAGGCTGCCACCGAAGCGCTGAAACGCTTCCCGGCCGTCAACGCGTCGATCGACGGTTCCGACATCGTCTACCACGGCTACGCCGACATCGGTGTCGCGGTCTCCAGTGACCGTGGCCTGGTGGTTCCGGTACTGCGCAACGCCGAGCTGATGAGCCTGGCCGAAATCGAAGGCGGCATCGCCACCTTCGGCAAGAAGGCCCGTGACGGCAAGCTGTCCATCGAAGAGATGACCGGCGGTACGTTCACCATCACCAACGGTGGTACATTCGGTTCGATGATGTCGACCCCGATCGTCAACCCGCCACAAGCGGCTATCCTCGGCATGCACAACATTCTGCAGCGTCCGATGGCGATCAATGGTCAAGTCGTGATTCGTCCGATGATGTACCTGGCACTGTCCTACGATCACCGCCTGATCGACGGCAAAGAAGCCGTGACGTTCCTGGTCACCATCAAGAACCTGCTTGAAGATCCGGCTCGTCTGCTGCTGGATATCTGATTTTCGCCGCGAGGGCCGGTCTGTTGACCGGCCTCTTGCTGAAACAACCGGTTTCGTCCCTCGACGGTCACCACAAGTGACCGTCCGGTTTGATTCGAAAAGGAATGACTCATGACTCAGAAATTCGACGTGGTAGTGATTGGTGCGGGCCCTGGCGGCTACGTAGCGGCCATCAAGGCTGCGCAACTGGGCCTTACCACTGCCTGCATCGAGAAATACACCGACAAGGAAGGCAAGCAAGCCTTGGGCGGTACTTGCCTGAACGTCGGTTGCATTCCTTCCAAGGCGCTGCTGGACAGCTCCTGGAAATACAAGGAAGCGAAAGAAAGCTTCAACGTTCACGGTATCTCTACCGGTGAAGTGAAAATGGACGTCGCCGCGATGGTTGGCCGCAAGGCCGGCATCGTCAAGAACCTGACCAGCGGTGTTGCCACCCTGTTCAAGGCCAACGGCGTGACTTCCATCGAAGGCCACGGCAAGCTGCTGATGGGCAAGAAAGTCGAAGTGACCAAGCCGGACGGCTCGGTTGAAGTGATCGAAGCCGAAAACGTCATCCTGGCGCCAGGCTCGCGTCCGATCGACATCCCGCCGGCTCCGGTCGACCAGAACGTCATCGTCGACTCCACCGGTGCCCTGGAATTCCAGACCGTGCCAAAACGCCTGGGCGTGATCGGCGCTGGCGTGATCGGCCTGGAGCTGGGTTCGGTATGGTCGCGCCTGGGCGCTGAAGTGACCGTGCTCGAAGCCCTCGACACCTTCCTGATGGCCGCCGACACCGCGGTTTCCAAGGAAGCGCTGAAGACCCTGACCAAGCAAGGCCTGGACATCAAGCTGGGCGCTCGCGTGACCGGCTCCAAGGTCAACGGCGAAGAAGTCGTGGTCAACTACACCGACGCCAACGGCGAACAGACCATCACTTTCGACAAGCTGATCGTAGCGGTCGGCCGTCGTCCGGTGACCACTGACCTGCTGGCCGCCGACTGCGGCGTGGAAATCGACGAGCGCGGCTTCATCGCGGTCGATGACCATTGCGCAACCGCCGTACCGGGCGTCTTCGCCATCGGTGACGTGGTTCGCGGCATGATGCTGGCGCACAAGGCGTCCGAAGAAGGCATCATGGTGGTCGAGCGCATCAAGGGCCACAAGGCCCAGATGAACTACGACCTGATCCCATCGGTTATCTACACCCACCCGGAAATCGCATGGGTTGGTAAAACCGAGCAGGCCTTGAAAGCCGAAGGCGTTGAAGTTAACGTCGGCACCTTCCCGTTCGCCGCCAGCGGTCGCGCCATGGCAGCCAACGACACCGGTGGTTTCGTGAAAGTCATCGCCGACGCCAAGACCGACCGCGTATTGGGCGTTCACGTCATTGGCCCAAGCGCTGCCGAGCTGGTACAGCAAGGCGCGATCGGTATGGAATTCGGCACCAGCGCTGAAGACCTGGGCATGATGGTCTTCTCCCATCCGACCCTGTCCGAAGCCTTGCACGAAGCGGCCCTGGCCGTGAATGGCGGCGCCATCCACGTGGCCAACCGCAAGAAGCGTTAACGGATAATAAGAAACCACGGCGGTGCGGCCCGTCGCGAGCCTTGCGTGCAAGACTCACCGCGGAATGTCCGCTGGACGCAGTCTTGCGTAGCGGCACCGGTTAACCGGAACGCTACGCAAGCAGCAGTCACAGGTGGTGCGGCACCACAACGGTGCAGCACCGAATGCGCAGTACCTAACGAAGACGGTAATAAGCATGAATCTTCACGAGTATCAGGGTAAGCAGCTGTTCGCTGAGTACGGCCTGCCAGTATCCACCGGTTACGCGGTAGACACCCCGGAAGCGGCAGCAGAAGCTTGCGACAAGATCGGCGGCAGCGAATGGGTTGTCAAAGCCCAGGTTCACGCCGGTGGTCGCGGTAAAGCGGGCGGCGTCAAGCTGGTTCGCAGCAAAGAAGACGCCAAAGCCTTCGCACAGCAGTGGCTGGGCAAGCGTCTGGTGACTTACCAGACTGACGCCAACGGTCAGCCAGTCACCAAGATCCTGGTTGAATCGTGCACTGATATCGCTAAAGAGCTGTACCTGGGCGCTGTCGTTGACCGTTCGAGCCGCCGCATCGTGTTCATGGCTTCCACCGAAGGTGGCGTGGACATCGAGAAAATCGCTCACGACACCCCTGAGAAAATCCTCAAGGCCACCATCGATCCACTGGTTGGCGCACAGCCATTCCAGGGTCGCGAGCTGGCTTTCCAGCTGGGCCTGGAAGGCAAGCAGGTTGCCCAGTTCGCCAAGATCTTCGTGGGTCTGGCCAAACTGTTCCAGGATCACGATCTGGCCCTGCTGGAAGTGAACCCGCTGGTGATCAAGGCCGACGGCGATCTGCACTGCCTCGATGCCAAGATCAACATCGACGCCAACGCCATGTATCGTCAGCCTAAGCTGAAGACTTTCCACGATCCGTCGCAGGACGATCCGCGCGAAGCGCACGCTGCCAAGTTCGAACTGAACTACGTAGCGCTGGAAGGCAACATCGGCTGCATGGTCAACGGTGCCGGCCTGGCCATGGGTACCATGGACATCGTCAACCTGCATGGCGGCAAGCCAGCCAACTTCCTCGACGTGGGCGGCGGTGCTACCAAGGAACGCGTTACCGAAGCGTTCAAGATCATCCTGTCCGACTCCAACGTCGCTGCAGTACTGGTCAACATCTTCGGCGGCATCGTTCGCTGCGACATGATTGCCGAAGGCATCATCGGCGCCGTGAAAGAAGTCGGCGTGAAAATCCCGGTTGTTGTGCGCCTTGAAGGCAACAACGCTGAACTGGGCGCTAAAGTACTGGCAGAAAGCGGTTTGAACATCATCGCTGCTACCAGCCTGACCGACGCTGCTCAACAAGTCGTCAAAGCTGCGGAGGGCAAATAATGAGCGTCCTGATCAACAAAGACACCAAGGTTATCTGCCAGGGCATTACCGGTTCGCAAGGTAGCTTCCACACCCAGCAAGCCATCGAATACGGCACCCAGATGGTCGGCGGTGTAACGCCGGGCAAAGGCGGCACCGAGCACCTGGGCCTGCCAGTGTTCAACACCGTGAAAGACGCTGTAGCTGCCACTGGCGCCACCGCCAGCGTGATCTACGTTCCAGCTCCTTTCTGCAAGGACTCCATCCTGGAAGCAGCATTCGGCGGCATCAAGCTGATCGTTTGCATCACCGAAGGCATTCCTACCCTGGACATGCTGGATGCCAAGGTCAAGTGCGACGAGCTGGGTGTTACCCTGATCGGCCCTAACTGCCCAGGCGTGATCACTCCAGGCGAATGCAAGATCGGCATCATGCCAGGTCACATTCACTTGCCAGGCAAGGTCGGTATCGTTTCCCGTTCCGGCACCCTGACCTACGAAGCCGTGAAGCAGACCACTGACGCCGGTTTCGGTCAGTCCACTTGCGTCGGCATCGGCGGTGACCCGATCCCAGGCTCCAACTTCATCGACATCCTGAAGCTGTTCCAGGAAGACCCGAAGACCGAAGCGATCGTCATGATCGGTGAGATCGGCGGTTCCGCTGAAGAAGAAGCCGCTGCCTACATCAAGGCAAACGTGACCAAGCCGGTCGTTTCCTACATCGCTGGTGTGACTGCCCCTGCGGGCAAGCGCATGGGCCATGCGGGCGCAATCATCTCCGGCGGCAAAGGCACTGCGGACGAGAAGTTCGCTGCGCTGCAAGACGCCGGCGTGAAAACCGTGCGTTCGCTGGCAGACATCGGCAAGGCCCTGGCCGAGCTGACCGGCTGGGAAATGAAGAAGTAAGCTTCGGCTGACCCTTCGTTCCAGCAACAAAGGCCACCTTCGGGTGGCCTTTGTCGTTTCTGGTTCGCTCTTGTGGCGAGGGAGCTTGCTCCCGCTCGGCTGCGCAGCAGTCGTAAACCAGACAGCACCGTTTTACCTGAATAGGTCCGGTCTTCTGTAGGGGGCTGCTGCGCAGCCCAGTGGGAGCGAGCTCCCTTGCCCAGGGGGGGCATTGCTGCGGCCTGTTGGAAAAATAGATACGTAAATGCGACACAGCAATGTCGTGTATCGGATAGTTCGCCCTGTAACAGTGCGTTTTTCACTTGAATTCGTTAGGCTAGCAGCCATTTTTGCGACCGCTGCCCACAAGGAAGCGACGCGCCAAACGGGTCGGTCTCATACGGATCGGCAGCATTTCCCTCACCCATAAGGGAAATCCCTCTCTAAATTCCGATTCAGTAGTGTGGTTTCCTTAATGAAAGTGTTGAAAGGCCAGGACATCCTGGCGCTTGGTTTCATGACATTTGCCCTGTTTGTCGGGGCCGGCAACATCATCTTCCCGCCTATCGTCGGTTTACAGTCCGGGCCTCATGTCTGGATGGCGGCGCTGGGCTTTCTCATCACCGCGGTCGGGCTGCCGGTGATCACGGTCGTTGCGCTGGCCAAGGTCGGTGGCGCGATGGACGCCTTGAGCAGCCCTATCGGCAAGATCGCCGGTGGTTTGCTGGCAGCGGTGTGCTACCTGGCGGTCGGCCCGCTGTTCGCCACCCCGCGAACCGCTACCGTATCGTTCGAAGTCGGCCTGGCCCCGCTGACCGGCGAGAGCCCGTTGGCGTTGTTCCTGTACAGCGCGGTGTACTTCCTGGTGGTGTTCTTCATCTCGCTTTATCCGGGCCGCTTGCTGGACACCGTCGGGCGCTTTCTCGCGCCGCTGAAGATCATTGCCCTTGCCGTGCTGGGCATCGCCGCGTTCGCCTTGCCGGCGGGCGATATCGGCGTGGCGACTCCCGAATACGTCGCGGCGCCGTTTTCCCAGGGCTTCATCAATGGCTACCTGACCATGGATACCCTCGGCGCGCTGGTATTCGGCATCGTCATCGTCAACGCCATCCGTTCCCGGGGCGTCGAGTCACCGGCCCTGATCACCCGCTATGCCATCATCGCCGGGCTGATCGCCGGGGTAGGGCTGGCGCTGGTCTACGTCAGCCTGTTCCGCCTGGGTTCGGGCAGCCATGAAGTCGCCGCGGGCGCGACCAACGGCGCGGCCGTCTTGCATGCCTACGTGCAACATACCTTCGGCAGCCTGGGCAGCGGCTTCCTTGCGGTATTGATCTCCCTGGCGTGCCTGGTAACGGCGGTTGGCCTGACCTGCGCCTGCGCCGAGTACTTCAGCCGCGTCCTGCCGCTGTCCTACAAGACGCTGGTGATCATCCTGGCGGCGTTTTCGCTGCTGGTGTCCAACCTCGGGTTGACCAAGCTGATCGCTTTCTCGATTCCGGTCCTGACCGCGATCTATCCGCCTTGCATCGCATTGGTCGCCCTGAGCTTCTGCAAGGACTTCTGGCATGAGCAGGGGCGCATCGTCGGCCCGGTCATGCTGGTGTCGTTCCTGTTCGGCTTGATCGACGCCCTCAAGGGCGCCGGGCTGGCGGATTGGCTGCCGACGCAGTTGGCCCACCTGCCGCTGAGCGACCAGGGCCTGGCCTGGCTGGTGCCTTCGGTCATGACCCTGGTGGTTGCGGTGGTCTGCGATCGACTGCTGGGCAAGCGCAGCGAAGCGTTGGCGTAAGCGGCTTCCAACAGGCCCATCGGTAAAAACGAAATGCCCCGTATCAATCGATACGGGGCATTTTTTTATGGGAATAGTGTCTTTCCATGGGCCTGTGGGAGCGAGCCTGCTCGCGAAAGCGCCCGAACTGCCGACATAGAAGCGAAAGTTATATCGCTATCGCGAGCAGGCTCGCTCCCACAGGGTTCGCTGATATTATTGCCGCAGGTTTTGTTTCATCACAGGGAACTGCATGTCCTTCATCCAAGCCAACCTGATCCATCTGCTCGCCGCCGTCTGGTTCATCATCTGCTGGGCCGGCTACACCCGCTATGCTTCCTGGAAGGCCCGCGACACGGCGTGCCTGGCCAGCGTGATGCACCTGTACCGTGAAGACTGGATGCGTCGCATGCTGCTGCGCGATAACCGCATTGCCGATGCCAGCGTGATCGGCAACCTGGAGCGCAACGCGTCGTTCTTCGCCTCCAGCACGCTGATCATCCTGGCCGGTATCCTGACCGTGCTCGGGGCGTCTGACCGCGCGGTATCGCTGCTTGCGGACCTGCCGTTGGTACAACAGGCCTCTCAAGGCATGGCGGAAGTGAAGCTGCTGTGTCTTGCGCTGGTGTTCGTATACGCGTTCTTCACGTTCAGCTGGTGCATGCGCCAATACAACTTCGCCGCGGTCCTGGTAGGTTCGGCGCCTATGATCGGCGAGCGGCATGTGTCCGAGCTGGAGCGCAAGGCCTTTGCTTCGAGGGCGGCGCGGGTCATTTCGATGGCGGCCAACCAGTTCAACTTCGGCTTGCGTGCCTATTATTTCGGCATGACCATGCTGGCGTGGTTCGTCAGCCCCTGGCTGTTCATGCTGATGAGCGCCGGCGTGGTGTTTGTGTTGTATCAACGCGAGTTCCATTCGGATGTGCTGGACGTGATGGTCTATACACCTACCGAAGCGCCGGGGCCCGAAACCGGCAAGGAAGCGGCTTGACCGCAGCTTTCTCAAATCGCAGGCAAAAGAAAACCCGCACCAGGCGGGTTTTCTTTTACCACTGAAACCGTATCAGTTGGTTTTAGGCGCGGTAGCAGGGGCTTGTTCCTGCTGGGCGGCACTGTTCGATTCAGACTGAGCTTTGGCAGCTTCGGCGTTTTCTTTCGCCGCGTCGTTCACTTTATCCTGTGCTTTGTTCATGTCTTGCTGAGCTTGTTCAGCGTGTTGGTTGGCATCTTGAGCCTTGTCCTCGGATTTTTTATCGCAGGCAGCGAGACCGAGGGAGGCGGCCAACATCAAGGCAATAGCAAAAGTCTTACGCATGGGGTGTTTCTCCTTATGGATATAACTACTGGCCTTTTGAGCGCGCCCCCTCGGGTTAAGTTCCTCTTTTGCGTTAGATATATAACTTTGCAGCGCAGCGGAACTTTATGGCCCACGGTGGTTGTTGGGCTTCTTCATACATAAGGGCATTAATACAAATGGCTGAGGATTCCGTTTTTGAGCGTGCGACACGCTTCTTATCCGCGCTAAGGCATTGTCAGGTGCTGGGTCTGACATTGCACAGCGCCAACTCCGAAGGTTTGACCGTGATGTTGCCCTACAGCCCATCTATCGTTGGTAATCCGCTGACAGGCATCGTCCACGGTGGAGCGCTGACGACACTGATGGATACCGCTTGCGGCATGTCGACCCTGTGCGTGCTGCCGCAATTCGAGGTCTGCCCGACCCTGGATCTGCGCATCGATTACATGCACGCGGCCATGCCCGATAAAGCCATCTATGGTTTCGCACAGTGTTATAGGGTCACGCCGGACGTGATTTTCAGCCGGGGTTTTGCCTACCAGGATGATCCCGCGCAACCCATCGCCCATGTGGTGGGCACTTTCATGCGCCTGGGCGATAGCGCCCGGGGAATGAGAAAGGGTGGCCTGACGGCTGCAACGCAAAAGCCATGACCGATATCACCGAGGAACACCTGCGCCAGGCCTGCGAGCATGGCGACTGCGAGCTGCTGCTGGCCTCGATTCCCTATGCGCGCCTCATCGGCGTCGAATGTTCGCGTCAGGGCGACGAGTTGCTGTTTTGCCTGCCGGCCAACAAGGACAACATTGGTAACCCTTTGCTGCCGGCGATCCATGGCGGGGTGATTGCCGGTTTCATGGAGCTGTCGGCCGCCGTTCATCTGCTGATCGCGACCCGTGCGAGCGGGGTGCCGAAGATCATCGATTTTTCCCTGGATTACCTGCGCGCCGGGCAGTTTCGTGACACCTATGCCCGGTGTCAGGTCTGGCGCCAGGGCCGGCGCGTGGCCAATGTGGCGATCACCGCCTGGCAGGAATCCGAAGCCGAACCGATTGCCACGGCCCGGGCCCATTTCAAGATCCCTGCACCCTCCAGGCCGACCGCCCCTTGAAATCATCACCGGTGCCCCCACCTTGTGGACATCCCGCCGCCAATCTCAGCGAGGCGGACACCACCATCCACTTGGAGTTTGATGACCATGAGCGTGGAAACTCAAAAGGAAACCCTGGGCTTCCAGACCGAGGTGAAGCAACTGCTGCACCTGATGATTCACTCGCTGTATTCGAATAAGGAAATTTTTCTTCGCGAGCTGATCTCGAACGCCTCTGACGCAGTCGACAAATTACGTTTCGAAGCGCTGTCCAAGCCAGAACTGCTGGAAGGCGGCGCGGAGCTGAAAATCCGTGTGAGCTTCGACAAGGACGCGAAAACCGTCACCCTCGAAGACAACGGCATCGGCATGAGCCGCGACGAGGTGATCACGCACCTGGGCACCATCGCCAAGTCCGGCACCGCCGATTTCATGAAGAACCTGTCGGGCGACCAGAAAAAGGATTCCCATCTGATCGGTCAGTTCGGCGTCGGTTTCTATTCCGCGTTCATCGTTGCCGATCAGGTCGAAGTGTTCAGCCGCCGTGCCGGCCTCGCTGCGAGCGAAGGCGTGCACTGGTCGTCCAAGGGCGAGGGCGAATTCGAAGTCGCGACCATCGACAAGGCTGAGCGCGGCACCCGCATCGTCTTGCACCTGAAGTCCGGCGAAGAAGAGTTCGCCGATGGCTGGCGCCTGCGCAACATCATCAAGAAATACTCTGACCATATCGCGCTGCCGATCGAGTTGCCGAAGGAAGTCACCGCTGCCGAAGGCGAAGAAAAACCTGAGGTGGAATGGGAAACCGTCAACCGCGCCAGTGCCCTGTGGACCCGTCCTCGTACCGAGATCAAGGACGAGGAATACCAGGAGTTCTACAAGCACATCGCCCACGACTATGAGAACCCGCTGAGCTGGAGCCATAACAAGGTCGAAGGCAAGCTGGAATACAGCTCGCTGCTGTACGTGCCGGCCCGAGCGCCGTTCGACCTGTACCAGCGCGAAGCACCGCGCGGGCTGAAGTTGTACGTGCAGCGCGTGTTCGTGATGGACCAGGCCGAATCGTTCCTGCCGCTGTACCTGCGCTTCATCAAGGGGGTGGTGGACTCCAACGACCTGTCGCTGAACGTTTCGCGGGAAATCCTGCAGAAAGATCCGATCATCGACTCCATGAAGTCGGCGCTGACCAAGCGCGTCCTCGACATGCTGGAAAAGCTGGCGAAGAGCGAGCCTGAGCAATACAAGAGCTTCTGGAAGAACTTCGGCCAGGTGATGAAAGAAGGCCCGGCCGAAGATTTCGCCAACAAAGAGAAGATCGCCGGCCTGCTGCGTTTCGCCTCGACCCAGAGTGACGACGGCGAGCAGAGCGTCAGCCTGGCCGATTACCTGGCTCGCGCCAAGGAAGGCCAGGACAAGATCTACTACCTGACCGGCGAAACCTATGCGCAGGTCAAGAACAGCCCGCACCTGGAAGTCTTCCGCAAGAAAGGCATCGAAGTGCTGCTGCTGACCGACCGCATCGACGAGTGGCTGATGAGCTACCTCAACGAGTTCGACGGCAAGAGCTTCGTCGATGTGGCCCGTGGCGATCTCGACCTTGGCAACCTGGATTCGGAAGAAGACAAGAAAGCCGCCGAAGAAGTCGCCAAGAGCAAGGAAGGCCTGGTCGAGCGGATCAAGACTGCGTTGGGCGATGCCGTCAGCGAAGTGCGGGTTTCGCACCGTCTGACCGACTCCCCGGCCATCCTGGCCATCGGCGAGCAGGACCTCGGTCTGCAGATGCGCCAGATCCTTGAGGCCAGCGGCCAGAAGGTTCCGGATTCCAAGCCGATCTTCGAATTCAACCCGGCTCACCCGCTGGTGGAAAAGCTCGACAACGAGCAGAGCGAAGAGCGTTTTGGCGACCTCTCGCACATCCTGTTCGACCAGGCGGCCCTGGCGGCCGGCGACAGCCTGAAGGACCCGGCGGCCTATGTCCGGCGTTTGAACAAGCTGCTGGTTGAACTGTCAGCTTGATCTGACGTAAGAAAGTCCCCTGTGGGAGCGAGCTTGCTCGCGATGACGGTAGACCAGTCAACGCATCTGTTGAATGTCGGACCGAAATCGCGAGCAAGCTCGCTCCCACAAGGGCTTCTTGAATGTTTCATCAAGAGGAGTCCGTCATGAGTCAGGTTACGGTTCGTTCACTGGTGTATCAGATCGATGGGCAAAGCTATGAGGGTCGCCTGGCCTTCGACGTCAACCAGCAGGGCCCGCGTCCGGGTTTGCTGATGGCGCCGAACTGGATGGGCGTGGGGGCGGGGGCCGAGGAGATCGCCAGGTCGGTGGCCGCCAACGGCTACGTGGTGCTGATCGCCGACTTGTACGGCCAGACGCTGCGCCCGACCAACGCCGATGAGGCGGGAGCGGCAATGATGCCGCTCAAGAACGATCGGGCCTTGTTGCGCAAGCGCATGCAGGTAGCGCTGGAGCAATTGCAGAACCAGGGCGAAGCGCAGGTCGACACGGCCAAACTGGCCACGTTCGGCTTCTGCTTCGGTGGTTGCTGTTCACTGGAACTGGCGCGCAGCGGCGCACCGCTCAAGGCTGCGATCTCGTTCCACGGGACCCTGGATACGCCGAACCCGGCCGATGCGCAGAATATCCAGGGCGCCGTCCTGGTGATGCATGGCGCCTCCGACCCGCTGGTGCCGAAAGAACAGCTGCCGGCCTTCGAGGACGAGATGAACGCCGCCGGGGTGGACTGGCAATTGCTGAGTTATGGCGGCGCGGTGCATTCCTTCACCGATCCACAGGCCAATGTGCCGGGCAAGATGATGTACAACGCCAAGGTCGCCGGGCGGGCGTTCCGGTCGATGCATAATTTGCTGGATGAGGTGTTCAAGGGCTGATTGCCCTGGCTTCTGTCATATTGCTTTGGCGAGCAGGCTCGCTCCCACATTGAACCGAGTTGTACGCGAGATCTGCGAACCGCGCCGATCCAGTGTGGGAGCGAGCCTGCTCGCGATGGCTGCATATGAGACATCCCTGAAATCAGGGCAATTCGATTCGCTCGCTTTCCCCCGGCACAGTCGGCCATTCCCCGGCCGCCCAGCGCTGGCGGGCTTCATCGATACGGGCCGGGTCACTGGCAACGAAATTCCAGTTCATCCGCCGTGGCCCGTCCAGCGGTGCGCCGCCGAACAGCACGGCATGGCAGTCGCTGCTGGCGAACAGGGCCATCTCTTCTCCGGCCGGCAGGATGACCAGCGAATGAGGCTCCAGCGGCTCACCGTCCAGCTGTGCCTCGCCGCTCAATACATACAGTGCACGCTCTTCATGTTCGGTGGGAATCAACAATGTCGTCGCGGTTTGCAGGTTCAATTCGGCATACAGCGTAGGCGAGAGCACCGGTACTGGCGACTCCAGGCAAAAGCCTGACCCGGCAATCATGCGGATGCTGACGCCCAGGTTCTCGCTGACCGGCAGGGTCGGTGCCGGATGATGGCTGTAGTGTCCGGGGCCCTGCTCATGAGACTGGGGCGAGGCCAGCCAGACTTGCAGGCCATGCATGACAAAAGCGCTGCCCAGCAACGCTTGCGGAGTGCGCTCGACATGGGCGATCGCGCTGCCCGCCGTCATCCAGCTGACATCCCCGGCATTCACCACCTGGTCGGAACCCAGGCTGTCCTTGTGCTGGAGTTTTCCTTCGAACAGGTAGGTAAGGGTGGATAACCCGATGTGCGGGTGCTGGCGGATGTTCATGCCTTTGCCCGCCGGGTAGGTGGTTTGCAACATATGGTCGAAAAACACGAAAGGCCCGACGCTGCGGCATTTGGCGGACGGCAGCGGGCGAAGAATCGGCTGGCCTTCCACGTCTTCTGCGCGGGGACGAACGATCAGGGGAGCGGTCATGGTGTCTTCCAGGTTGAACGACGAATGCGCAAAGCATAACCCGAGGCTACAGCGGACGGCAGCGCTGGCTGAACCCAGGCGGGACGGATGGGTCTATGCTGCTTATGGCTTTTCGGAGACTGCCTGTGCCCTTGACCCGTTTGATCTTCATTTGGCTGCTGGCTGTTCCGAGCACCGGCGCCGTGGCTCGCGAATACACCTACAGCGATGCGCACCTGCACTACGTCGATTTCTTCCAGGAAACGGCCGGCATGCCCAAGTTGCTCAAGGCCATGGCGGACAATCGCATCGAACACGTGATGATTTCCGGCGTGCCGGTGGCCAAGAAATGGCATGAAGACGAACCCAAGCGCCCGCGCTATTACGCCGGTGACGATGCCGACGCCTATTGGTACAGCGCCACCGATGTGATTGTCGCCGCAGCGGTAAACAAACTGCCCGCCGAACAGCGGCAGTACTTCCATCCGTTCCTGTCCGGCTTCAATCCCAATGACAAGAACTCCGACGCCCATATCCAGCGCATGCTCGACCTGTATCCGGGGCTGTGGCAAGGCATCGGCGAAGTCTTCACTCGCCATGACGACCTGACGGCGCTGACCTCCGGCGACACACCGCGCGCCAACAACGAAGCGATGACGCGGATCTATCACCTCGCGGCTGAAAATGACCTGCCGGTGATGCTGCATTCCAACATCACCTCCAAGCGTGAGAAAAATCCGCTGTACCTGGCGGAGGTCGAAGAGCCGTTGCGTAATCATCCCCATACGCGATTCATCTGGGCCCATGCCGGCACCAGCATGGAAATCCATCGGCACCAGACTCGGCTGGATTTCCTGTTGCCCACCCTGACGCGGATGCTTGAGTCTTACCCCAATCTGTACATCGACCTGTCCTGGAGCATGCTCACGCCGTATTTGCTCGACGAGGCGGGTAAGCCCCGCGAGGAGTGGGTAAAACTGGTGGAGCGCTTCCCGGAGCGCTTCATGGTCGGGTCTGATGTGGTCGGACGCTTCAACAAGCTGGGCAAGGAGTTGCGCAGCTTCGACCTGTTCCTTGATGCCTTGCCGGAAGATGTCGCGAGGAAAGTCGCGCGGGATAACTTTCTGGCGGTGTTGCCCCGTACCGCCCCACGCTGAGATCGCTTTTTGTGGCGAGGGGATTTATCCCCGCTGGGTCGCGAAGCGGCCCCATAGTCCGGATCCCGGTGTATCAGGCCTATCATGTTCGTCAGTTTTGGGCCTGCTGCGCAGTCCAGCGGGGAAAATCCCCTCGCCACAAGAGAATGGGAGTGCATTGGCTTTGTCATCAGGCTGTCACTCCCGCGTCATACCCTCGCGCTCATCTCAATCAAGGAGCGCACTATGCATCTCACCCGTTCAAGCGCACTGGTCGCGCTGTTGTTGACCTGCGGCCTGGCACAGGCCGAAGTTCGTGTCGAAGGTCTGGTGGAATACGGTGTCTTCGAAGGGCCGCAAGCCGAATTGCAATCGGGCGAGCGGGTCTTGCGGCGCAGCAATGAGCAGATCCGCCAGACCGAGAGCGTACCGGCAAAGCTGGGCACCAAATTTGGCATGCGCTACCAGCTGGCCGGCAAGGTCGCGGATGACCAGCCGTTGACGCTGCTGTATTTCACCCCGGGCATCCGTACCCCCGATGGCGTGCGCCATGACAAATTCGAAGTCATCCAGAAGCTGGTGCCTGGCGCGCCGCAGGATGTGATGGCCTACGAATTCACCGAAAGCCACGAAGTGGTGCCGGGGGAGTGGCGATTCATGGTGTTCCAGGGTGATCGGCTGCTGGCGCAGCAGCGGTTTGTCGTGCGCTAAGTCGGGTTAACTGTGGGAGCGAGCTTGCTCGCGATAGCGGTGGATCAGCAAACTTCGATACTGACTGGCCCGGCGCCATCGCGAGCAAGCTCGCTCCCACAGGGGAGTTCACTCAGAGATTTTGTGTTGTGAGCAGACAAAAAAACGCCCCGAACCAGTCGGGGCGTTTTTGTGTGCGGCGTAGCAGCGGGGCTTACTGGCCCTGCCAGCGCTTCATCACCAGGGTAGCGTTGGTGCCACCGAAGCCGAAGCTGTTGCTCATCACGGTATTGATGGTGGCGTTTTCGCGAGTCTTGGTCAGGATCGGCAGGTCGGCCACTTCCGGGTCCAGCTCGTCGATGTTGGCCGAACCGGCCATGAAGTTGCCTTCCATCATCAGCATGCAGTAGATCGCTTCGTGAACGCCGGCGGCGCCCAGGGAGTGACCCGACAGGCTCTTGGTGGAGCTGATGGCCGGAGCCTTGTCGCCGAACACTTCACGTACGCCTTTCATCTCCGCGACGTCGCCGACCGGAGTCGAGGTGCCGTGGGTGTTCAGGTAGTCGATTGGCGTATCGACGGTGGACATGGCCATCTGCATGCAGCGCACGGCACCTTCGCCGCTTGGCGCGACCATGTCGTAGCCGTCGGAAGTGGCGCCGTAGCCGACGATTTCCGCATAGATTTTCGCGCCACGTGCCAGGGCGTGTTCCAGCTCCTCGACCACGACCATGCCGCCACCGCCGGCGATGACAAAACCGTCACGGTCGGCATCGTAGGCACGGGAAGCTGTCTGCGGGGAGTCGTTACGCTTGCTGGACAAGGCGCCCATCGCGTCGAACAGGAACGACTGGCTCCAATGTTCTTCTTCGCCGCCGCCGGCGAAGACGATGTCCTGCTTGCCCATCTGGATCTGCTCGACCGCGGTGCCAATGCAGTGGGCACTGGTGGCGCAAGCGGAGGAGATCGAGTAGTTCAGGCCCTTGATCTTGAATGGCGTGGCCAGGCAGGCCGACACGGTGCTGCCCATGGTCCGCGTGACGCGGTACGGGCCGACACGCTTGACGCCTTTCTCGCGCAGGATGTCCAGCGCTTCCATCTGGTTCAGGGTCGACGCGCCACCGGAACCGGCGATCAGGCCGGTGCGCACGTTGGAAACCTGCTCGTCGGTCAGGCCGGAATCAACGATTGCGTCCTTCATGGCCAGGTAGGCATAAGCTGCCGCGTGGCCGACGAAACGGTAGATCTTGCGATCGATCAGCTCTTCGAGATTGAGGTCAATGGAGCCGGAAACCTGGCTACGCAGACCCATTTCGGCGTATTCCGGGTTGTACCGGATGCCAGGGCGACTTGCACGCAGGTTAGCGGAGACGGTCTCTTTGTCATTGCCCAGGCACGAAACGATGCCCAGACCAGTGATAACGACGCGGCGCATGCGGATAACCCTTAGAAGTTGTCAGTGGAGGTGAAAACGCCGACCCGAAGGCCTTCGGCGGTGTAGATCTCGCGACCGTCGACAGCCACCGAACCATCGGCAATGGCCATGTTCAGCTTGCCCTTGAGGACGCGTTTGATATGAATGTTATAGGTAATCTTCTTCGCGGTCGGGAGCACCTGACCGAAGAACTTCACCTCGCCCGAACCCAGGGCGCGACCGCGACCCGGCAGGCCCTGCCAGCCAAGGAAGAAGCCGACCAGTTGCCACATGGCATCCAGGCCCAGGCAGCCCGGCATCACCGGGTCACCTTCGAAATGGCAGGCGAAGAACCACAGGTCCGGAGTGATATCCAGCTCGGCGACCAATTCACCTTTGCCGTACTTGCCACCCTCGTCGCTGATATGGGTGATGCGATCCACCATCAGCATGTTCGGGGCGGGCAGTTGCGCGTTACCTGGGCCGAACAGCTCACCGCGACTGCAGCGCAGCAGATCTTCCCGAGTAAAGGCGTTTTGTTTGGTCATGCGAGCTCCTCAATAGTCCCATGCGGCAGGGTGGGGCAAATCTTCCCGGCCGATCGAAGCGTTCATGCCTCGAGTCGGCAGCCTACTCATAGACTATTGCGTTGTAGTGAAAGTCACAGCACACGGGAAAATGAATGTACACCTGTGCACTGAAATTGTTATTCGTTTCCCGATCGAGACTTGTCCGGGTGCTTAAGACTGCCGCACTTTCGCCTTTCACGCCAGTCACAGATGGTCCAAGGCCCCGGATCAACGCACCCAGCGCTGCAAAATCTGCTGCAGGTCAATTCTTTTGAATGGCTTGGCCAGGTAATCGTTCATGCCTGCGGCCAGGCAGGCTTCACGGTCGCCCTGCAACGCGTTGGCCGTCAGGGCGATGATGGGCACCTCGGCGCAGCCCGGTAACTGACGGATCTGTCGTGTGGCTTCGTAGCCATCGATCACCGGAAGCCGGCAGTCCATCAGGATCACTTCGAAAATCAGGCTCTCGGCGCTGCGCACGGCCTGGGCGCCATCGGTGGCGACGCTAACCGTGAAGCCCAGGCTGCGCAGCATGGCTTCGATCACGGTCTGGTTGACCGGATTGTCTTCCACCAGCAGGACGTTGCGGCCCTCACCATCGCTGCCGCTACCGGGCGCGCGCGGGGCCACGGTCGGTGGGGACTGCCGGGACAGCGCGAGCGGGATTTCCAGGGTGAACACCGAGCCTTGGCCTTCCACGCTCTGGGCCCGCAGTGTGCCGCCCATGCGTTCGGCCAGGGTACGCGCGATCGGCAGGCCCAGGCCGGTGCCGCCATAACGCCGGGAAATCGAACTGTCGGCCTGCTGGAACGCATCGAACATGCGCTCCAGGCTGTCGGCCGGGATGCCGATCCCGCTGTCGCGTACCGTGCAGGTGAACCACAGCAGTTCATGATCCAGCGCCTGCCACTGGCATTGCACGGTGACGCGCCCCTGGTCGGTGAACTTCAGTGCGTTGCCGATCAGGTTGACCAGGATCTGGCGGATCCGCGTCGGGTCGCCTTGCACTTGCAGGGCGCGCATGTCGTCGGGGATCAGCAGGTCCAGGCCCAGCTTGCGTTGCGCGGCGCTGTGCTGGAATGACTGGGCACAGCTGCCGACCAGTTCCGCCAGGTTGAAAGCGATATGTTCCAGTTCCAGGGCCGAACGCTCGATGCGCGAGAAGTCGAGAATGTCGTTGATCACCTTCAGCAGGTGCTCGGTGGATTCCGAAGCCAGCGCGGTGTACTCGTGCTGCTCGTCGGTCATCTGCGTGGTTTCCAGCAACTGCAACATGCCTAGGACGCCATTCATGGGCGTGCGCAGTTCATGGCTCATCATGGCCAGGAATTCCGATTTGGCGCTGTTGGCCTTTTCCGCTTCCTCCCGGGTCTGGATCAACTGCGCCATGGCTTGCTGCTGTTCGCGGCTGGCCTGCTCGAGGCCGTCGGCCAGATTGTTGATGTGCCGCGACAGAGCGCCCAGTTCGCCGTCGTCGACGATCGGCAACGGGGTGCTGTAGTCGCCTTGCTGGATCGCCTTGACCGCGTCGCCGATGTCGCGGATCGGCTGTGACAGGCTGGCGGCCAGGCGGCGCGCCACCAGGAAGGTAAAGAGCAGGGCGAACAGCGCCAGGATCGCGGCCTTGAGCAGGATCTCCTGCTGGCGCTCGCTGAAGGCGTCACTGGACATGCCGACGATCACGCGGCCCAGGTAGTCTTCGCCGGGCGCCTCGGTGGACGGGCTGGTGCCCTGCAGGAAATCATTGTTCAGCGCGATGCGTTGCAGGCGAACCGGAGCCTGGAACACCTCCACCTGCCGCGAGTGGCTGCGGGTCTGCGCCGGTTGCTCGACGTACACCAGGATCCGCTCCGTGCGGTCCTGGACTTCCAGGAAGCGCACGTGAGGGGTGGCCAGGGTGGCGGTGAGCAAGCTTTCCAGCACTTCGTTGTTGCCGGAAATCACCCCGTATTCCGCTGCCGGAGCCAGTTGGTTGGCGATCAGTTGCCCGGTGTGGTTGAGCTCCTGGCGCAAGTCCTGGATTCGCACGAAGGTAAAGAAGCTGATCAACAGCACGGTCAGCAACAATGCCGGGCCGAGGGCAATGAGCTGGGTGCGGGTATTGATATCCCAACGTCGACGCAAGGTCATGGGCGGTGTTCTCCTTCTGCCAACTGCGCAGCGACGGCTTCGGCATCAATCGGTTCAATCCCCAGCGAGCGGGCGACCTGCTGGTTACTCATGACTTTGAAACGGACCGGATACAGCGTGCGCGGCCAGCTGGCGGTGGGACGGTCGAGCAATTCGTCGAGGATCGCCAGCCAGTCGTCCTGGTCGCTGTAGGTGCTGGCCAGGCTGCCGGCCCTGACAAAAGCGGCGCTTGGCCCGATCAGCGCGCGTTGCCGGGCGTAGCTGCTGAGCAGCAGGTTCTTCACGGTCTTGGGGTTGTAGAGGTCGGGGTCATCGAGGCCCAGCAGTACGTCGCTGCGGCCCAGCAGGTTCTGCAAGGGACGGTTGTCACTGCTGTCGTCCCAGCGTTCGCTGACGATTTCCAGGCCCAGCGGCCTGGCTGCCTGCTGGATGTCCTTGAGCAGGAATTCGCTGTGCCGGTCGAACAGCACGCCGACCCGCCGCACTTGCGGCAGCACCCTGCGGATCAGTTGCAGTTGCCGCGCCATGGGCGGATCGCTCCACAGCAGGCTCAGACGCTCAGGCGTTGCCTCGCCCAGGCGTTCGTATGCCTGCAAGCGACTGATGCGCAAGACCAGCGTGGCCGGGCCGTGGTTTTTTTGCAGGCGCCAGTCGAGGCTTGGCGGATCAAGCAGGACCAGGCGCACATCGCCGGGCAAACGGTCCGGCGACGGCAGGCTGGCCAATGGCGCGAACCGCACGTTGTCTTGCGGGCGTCGGGCTTGCAGGGCCTGGGTGAACGATTGCACGCCGGGGCTATCCTGGGCGCCGGTCAGGAGAATCTCGGCGGCCCGGGCATCGAGGGTCGTCAGCAGACTGACAAACGCCAGGCACAGGAGTAGCGGCAGGCGGCCACGGAGGGGCGTCTTGCGCGGTTGGTCCGCAGACATCTAGAACGACAGCTCCGCGCTGAAATAGAGGACGTGACGGGCGTCGTAGCGATTGTCGGCGAACGTGGTCGGCTGGTTATCGAGGCGCTGCTGCACGATACCCGCCAGCTCCAGGCTGGCCTTGCCCAGGGGGATCCGCCTGGCGACGCGGGTATCGACCCGCTCGTAGCGGTAGCCGTTGAGACCGTCGGCCCCGTAATAGAAAACCGCGCTGTTCCAGCCCTGGCCCCAGTCGTGCAGCCATCCGGCCGAGCCGCTGTTGCGGGCGGTCAGTTGTTCGTCGAGAGGATTGCTGGCCTGGGCATCAACGTAGGCATAGGTCAGGCGCAGGCGATCGGCGCTGGTCAGGCGCCAGTCGAGCTGGGTCTCGGCACCGTCGAACTGCGAGTCGTTGGCATTGCTGGCGATGTACTGGTTGTTGCGCAGCGGTTCGCTGATCATGCCGGTGATTTCGTCATGGAACAGCTTCACATCCACCGTCAGGCCCAGGTCCATGAAATAACCGTTGTAGCCCAGCTCTCGCGAACGCATGTGCTCCTGCTCGAGGTTCCCCGGGCCGCGCGTGCGGACGAAATAGCGCGCGCTGTCCTGGCCGAACGCGGCGGGCTGCAGGTTGGTGACCTGGTAGCTCCAGTTGACGTTGTTCTCGAACATGTCCGGCGAGCGCACCGCCTCGGAGTACACCGCCCGAAGCCCGTGTCGCGGGTTGATCAGGTAATTGACCGCGACTCGCGGGGTCAGTGAGCTACCGGTCAGGCGGGTGTCTTCGAACATCGCGCCACCCTGCAGCAGCCAATGCTCGC
Organism: Pseudomonas sp. FP198; assembly: GCF_030687895.1. Taxonomy (NCBI): domain Bacteria; kingdom Pseudomonadati; phylum Pseudomonadota; class Gammaproteobacteria; order Pseudomonadales; family Pseudomonadaceae; genus Pseudomonas; species Pseudomonas sp. FP198. The sequence continues at coordinate 4,166,917 of NZ_CP117452.1, read as the reverse complement.
TGGCGCGCCATTCGAGCTGGCCGAACAGACGCCAGGTGGTGTCGTCCAGCGTGCCATTGAAGTACGTCTCGGAGTCGGCCCGGTCGTAGCGATAATTCGCCCCGGTGACCAGGCGAAGGCTATCGGACAGGCTCAGGGTGTCCTGGATTTCCAGGTCGTAACGTGACTCCCGGGCGCTCTGGTCGATGTCGCCGCACAGGGTTCGCGAGGCACCGTTGCGCCATTGATCGATCACCTGGTTGGCCAGCGCCTGTTCCTGGACCGTGCCGGCAGGTGCTCCTGTGCCAAGGAAGCTTGGAATATTGCGCGCCAGCTTCTCGGCGTAATTCGGGTTGAGCTGCCAGAGGTCGGTCAGTTGCGGGCTGAAGGACACCTCGGCATCGCAGGCGCGCCAGGTCTGCTGGCGATCCCAATGCTGGATCGAGCCTTGTACATAAAGACTGTGGTTGGGGTCCAGGTCGAGGTTCCAGCGCAACGAACCGGCGTAGTCCTTGGCGATGACATCGGAGTTGTCCCCGGCCGCGGTTATCCCGGCGAAAACCGGGCGATAGGTATAGGGCCGCTGGTTGCTGCCCTCCTTGGCGCTCAGTTGCCAATCGATGCTCTGCCATTCGTCCAGGGCCTGGCTGACGGAGAGGTTGATGCGATTCAGGCGCCGACTGTCGCGGTAGTCCGCGCCGTTGCGGTCACTGTCGAAACCGTCATCTTCCTGGCCGGACAAGGACAGGCGCATGTCGCCATTTTCCCAACCGCTGCCCTGGCTGGCGTACCAGTCGCTGATGCCACGCTGGCCCCGGGTCATTTTCAACCGGGTGCCGTGGCTACCCGCCGGGGCGCGGGTGATGATATTGACGACTGCCATCAGCGCATTGGCGCCGTAGCTGACGGTGTTGGGGCCGCGGAAGACTTCGATCCGGTCGATGTCTTCCATGGCGACCGGGATGTCACTCCAGTCCACCGTGGCGAGGCCGGCGCGGTACACCGAGCGGCCGTCGATCAGCACCTGCATGCGTCGCGCTTCGCTGGCGTTGGTGCCGTGGTAGTTCACCGTGGCCTGGTTGCCGCTGAGGTTGCCGACCATCATGCCCGGCACCAGGCGCAACAGTTCGCTGATGTCCCGGGCACCGCTGGCCTTGATCAACTCGCTGTCAAGCACGGTCATGCTGCCCGGCACCGCCGCCGGCGACTGTTTCAGGCGCGTGGCGGTGAGTACCTGGGGCAGGGGCTGGTTGTCCACGAACAGATCATCGGCCACCACGGAGGGGCTGATGACCAGCGCCAACAGCAGTGATGAGCCTGGACGGGAAGGGCCAACGAACACGGCACAGCCTTTGATTGAAGGAGGGATGGCGGGCATGTTAACCGAGCCGTGCGACTTTTCCATTCACGTTGGCAGCATTTTCCTCGGAATTGATTGTCAGCTTGCTACTGCCATCGGTAATTGCTGACGGGGCTGGTCGCGGTTCGGCTGCTCCGTATAATGCCGGGCATTGCCACTTGGTATGGAAGAGCGGATTGCATATGACTGAACAGCGCCCGATCGCGGTCCTGGGAGGCGGGAGTTTCGGCACCGCCGTGGCTAACCTGCTGGCGGAGAACGGCCACGCGGTGCGCCAGTGGATGCGTGACCCGGAGCAGGCCGAGGCCATCCGGCTCAACCGGGAGAATCCGCGTTACCTCAAAGGCATCAAGGTTCGCCCTGAAGTGGAGCCGGTCACCGATTTGCAGGCCACGCTCGACGGCAGCGACCTGTTTTTTGTTGCCTTGCCTTCCAGCGCCCTGCGCTCGGTGCTGGCGTCCCACGCCGAACGCCTGAGCGGCAAGTTGCTGGTGAGCCTGACCAAAGGCATCGAGGCGCAGACCTTCAAGCTGATGAGCGAGATTCTCGAGGAAATCGCCCCCAAGGCGCGCATCGGCGTGATTTCCGGGCCGAACCTGGCGCGGGAAATCGCCGAGCATGCGCTGACCGCCACCGTGGTCGCCAGTGAAGACGAGGAGCTTTGCCAGCGGGTCCAGGCCGCCCTTCATGGCCGAACCTTCCGGGTCTATGCGAGCGCCGATCGTTTTGGCGTCGAGCTGGGCGGGGCGCTGAAGAACGTCTACGCGATCATCGCCGGCATGGCAGTCGCGCTGGGCATGGGCGAAAACACCAAGAGCATGCTGATCACCCGGGCGCTGGCGGAAATGACCCGTTTCGCCGTCAGCCAGGGCGCCAACCCGATGACATTCCTCGGGCTGGCCGGGGTAGGCGACCTGATTGTCACCTGCTCTTCGCCCAAGAGTCGCAACTACCAGGTCGGCTTCGCCCTCGGCCAGGGCCTGAGCCTGGACGAGGCCGTGTCGCGCCTGGGCGAAGTGGCGGAAGGGGTCAATACCCTCAAGGTCCTCAAGGCCAAGTCCCAGGAGACTGGGGTGTATATGCCGCTGGTCGCGGGCCTGCACGCCATTCTGTTTGAAGGGCGCACGCTGGAGCAGGTCATCGAACTGTTGATGCGTGGCGAACCGAAGACCGATGTCGATTTCATTTCCACCAGCGGTTTCAACTGATTCCGTATCGACCGCAAGCAGGAGCGAACCATGAACGATCCGAAAGGGCAGCCCCAATACGAATCCATCCTGCTGCGCGTGCTGTGGATGGTGATTTACCTGCTGGTCTGGCAGGTGGCGCAATTCATTCTCGGTGCCGTGGTGCTGGTGCAATTGGTTTATCGGCTGATCTACGGCGCACCCAGCGCCAGCCTGATGAATTTTGGCGACAGCCTGAGCCAGTTCCTCGCACAGATCGGCCGCTTCGGCACTTTCCACAGCGACCAGAAACCCTGGCCATTCGCTGACTGGCCGACCCCGCGGACCCCGGAAGGCGAAGCGCCTCATGCCGTGGCGCCAGCGCCGCACCCGGTCCGTGACGAGGAGCCGAAACTATGAAACTGTGGGTCTTGCGTCATGGCGAAGCCGAGCCGCACGGGGTCCGCCCTGATCCGGAGCGGGTATTGACGATTCATGGGCGCGAAGAGGTGCTGCGCAGCGCCGGTCAGTTGATGGCCGAGCCGTTGCGGGCCATTTATGCCAGTCCCTACGTGCGCGCCCAGCAGACCGCGCAACTGATGCGTGAGGCCCTGGGGTTCGAGCCTGAGTTGATCACGGTCGACTGGCTCACCCCGGAGACCCGGCCGGCCGATGTGTTGAAACATCTGGAGGACCAGGACGACGTGCTGCTGGTCAGCCACAATCCGCTGGTGGGCAGCCTGCTGGGCTTGTTGCAGCACGGCCACCTGCAACAACCTGAACAGGTGCAGACGGCCGGCCTGGCCGAGCTGGAAGGCGACCTGCCGTTGGCCGGCTCGATGAAACTCAAGAGCCTCAGGCATCCCTGAGAAACCGCTTCCGGGCGGGCAAAACAAAAAAATCACGAAGGAAGGGCACGATGAGTCTTTGGCGCACCACCCCCAACATCGAACAACTGAACGCCGCCGGTAAGAACACGATCAGCGAAGTGCTGGACATCCGTTTCGAATCCTTCGATGACCAATCCCTGACCGCGAGCATGGTGGTCGATCACCGCACCCACCAACCGTTCGGGTTGCTGCACGGCGGCGCGTCAGTGGTGTTGGCCGAAACGGTCGGATCCATGGCCGCCTACCTGTGCGTGGACACCAGCAAGTTCTATTGCGTCGGCCTGGAAATCAACGCCAACCACCTGCGTGGCGTGCGCAGCGGGCGGGTCACCGCGACGGCGCGCGTGGTTCACCTGGGCCGCACCACGCAGGTCTGGGACATTCGCCTGGTCAACGATGACGGCAAGGTCAACTGTGTATCGCGCCTGACCATGGCGGTGGTGCCGCTGGGCGAGCAGCCGCCGGCGCGGTAATGCCTACGGGGCTGGAGCAGGCTTTTGTGGTGAGGGGATTTATCCCCGCTGGGGTGCGAAGCGCCCCAAGGTTTGCCGACTCGATTAGTCTGGTACACCGAGTGGTCTGATTTTGGGGCTGCTTCGCATCCCAGCGGGGATAAATCCCCTCGCCACGGGTTTCGCTGCTCATTCAGCTCGCAGCGCCATATCCCAACCCCGACTGTCATCATTCCTGTCAGTTACGGTCATTGCCGCGCTATCGGGTTCTGCGGACAATCGGTGGCAGTTCTCGCAACGGATCGGCCAACATGTCGCAACAGGTGTTTTTCGCCCACGCCAATGGTTTCCCCTCGGCCACCTACGGCAAGCTGTTCGCCGCGCTGGCGCCGCAATATGAGGTCGCGCACCTCGAACTGCACGGTCACGACCCACGGTTTCCGGTGGACGACAATTGGAACAACCTGGTGGACGAGCTGATTCATCACCTGGAACAGCAACCTGAACCGGTGTGGGGCGTCGGGCACTCCCTGGGCGGTGTGTTGCACTTGCACGCGGCGTTGCGTTGTCCTCGGTTGTATCGCGGCGTGGTCATGCTCGATTCCCCGGTGCTGACCCGCGCCGACCGATGGCTGATCCTGGCCGCCAAGCGCATGGGGTTCATTGATCGCCTGACCCCGGCCGGGCGGACCCTGGGACGGCGCGAGGAATTCAGCGACCTGGCGTCGGCGCGGGCCTATTTTGCCGGCAAGACGCTGTTTCGCGGTTTCGATCCGGAATGCTTTGAAGCTTATCTGCAACATGGCTTGCAACCCGTCGGTGACCGGTTGCGGCTGCGCTTCGACCCGGCCACGGAGATCAGTATCTACCGTGGCGTGCCCCATACCCGCCCCGAGAGGGCTGGAAAACTCCAGGTTCCGCTGGCGGTAGTACGGGGCCGGCAGAGTCGCGTGGTGATGCGTCATCACACGCGTGTGGTGGGGCGCATGCCGCAGGGTGAATCCCTGACCATGCCCGGTGGCCACATGTTTCCCCTCGAATATCCCCAGGACACGGCCAACCTGCTCAAGGACCTGCTCCAGCGCTGGCAAGGGCTTGACGCATGAACGCCGTCGAAGAGGTTCGCCTGAGCTTGCCCCATATCGAACTCGCCGCCCATCTGTTCGGGCCGGAAGATGGGCGGCCGGTGATCGCGCTGCATGGCTGGCTGGACAACGCCAACAGCTTCGCCCGGCTCGCCCCACGGCTAGAGGGTGTGCGGGTGATTGCCCTGGACATGGCCGGCCACGGTCATTCCGGACACCGCCCGCCCGGGGCCGGTTACGCCCTGTGGGACTACGCCCATGATGTACTGCAAGTGGCCGAGCAATTGGGCTTGAAGCGTTTCGCGCTGTTGGGGCACTCCATGGGTGCCATCGTTTCGCTGGTGCTGGCCGGCTCCCTGCCGGAGCGGATCACGCATCTGGGCCTGATCGATGGCGTGATTCCTCCTACAGCCAAGGGCGACAATGCGGCGGAACGCATGGGCATGGCCCTACAGGCGCAGCTGGATTTGCAGGAAAAGCGCAAACCGGTCTACACAACCCTCGACCGAGCCATCGAAGCGCGTATGAAAGGGCTGGTGGCGGTCAGTCGCGAGGCCGCCGAGTTGCTCGCCCAGCGCGGCCTGATGCCAGTGCCGGGTGGCTACACCTGGCGCACCGACAACCGCCTGACCTTGCCATCGCCACTGCGCCTGACCGATGAACAGGCCATGGCGTTCGTGGCCCGAGTCGCCTGTCCAGCGCACCTGGTGGTGGCCGCTGACGGCATGCTGGCCCAGCATCCGGAGTTGCTGGAACGGCTACCCTTCAGTCATGAGCGGTTGCCTGGCGGTCATCATTTGCACCTGAATGATGAGGTCGGTGCGGCTCTTGTAGCAGACTGTTTCAATCGGTTCTTCAGCGTTTCTTGACTTGCGCCGGTCAACTGTCGAGGCTTGGCGGGTGGAAAGGGAGCCAACCATGACAGAAAACCGTACATTCGCCTTGCTGCGCATCAGCATTAAAAGACGCCTTCGCGTCGCGCGGGTCCAGGCACAGTCGATCCGATGAAACTATCCATGTATTCATTCGCCCTGCTGGCGCTGGCCGCTTTCGGTCCGGCCGCCCTGGCCGCCGATGTGCCCGGCAGTCAGGACCTGGCGCGCGTGCCGCGGATGCCCGACGCGCAAATCGTCGATTACAAGCAAACCAGCGACCTTGAGCGTATCTACCCGATGGGCTCGATCCGCAGGATCAGCGGCCAGCTGCGCTTCGATGGGCAGGTCGACGCCCGCGGCAACGCCACGTCGGTCACCTATGAATTACCGCCGGAGCACACCGCCACCCAGGCTTTTACCGCTGCTCGCGAAGCACTGCAGAAGCAGGACGCCGAGCTGCTTTTCTGGTGCCAGGCGCGTGATTGCGGTGAAAGCAGCCTGTGGGCCAACCAGGTGTTCGGCAATGCCAAGCTCTATGGTGCCGACAGCGGCCAGGCCTATCTGCTGTTGCGCCTGGCGCCGCCGGCGGACAACACGCTGATCGCGCTGTATGCCATCACCCGTGGCAACCGCAAGGCCTACCTGCACGTCGAACAGTTCGAAGCGAACGCTCCCCTGGGGGATCTGCTGCCGACATCGGCGACGTTGCTGCGCCAGCTCAAGGACACCGGCGTGCTGGATCTGCCGCGTCTTGCCGGCGAGCCGGACGACGCCTGGCTGCGCTTGCTCTCCCGGGCGCTGAACCTGGACACCGGCCTTCGGGTCAGCATCGCCGGCCCGCAGGCCGAGGTGTGGCGCCAGGCCCTCATTGGCCAGGGTGTGCGGGCCGCGCGCATGGAGACGGCCAGTGATGACGCGAAGGGTCTGCACCTTGAACTGTTGCGATAAGCTGTTTCAGGGATGCACCCTACGCCGTGACCGGCCCGGTTAATTTTTCGAGACCTTTCATGCTCAATAACGATCGGCTATTGGTGCAGATTCTGCTGTTGGTGTTGTTCGGCGCAAGCCTCTGGGTGATGGCGCCATTCTGGTCGGCGCTGTTCTGGGGCGCCGTGCTGGCTTTCGCCAGTTGGCCGCTGATGCGCTTGCTGACCCGCTGGGTCAACGGGCGTGAATCCCTCGCCGCGGCGTTGCTGATGGTCGGCTGGATGTTACTGGTGGCTGTGCCGCTGGTGTGGCTGGGGTTCAACCTGGCCGATCATGTGCGCGATGCTACGGCGTTCATCAGGGATGTCCAGGTCGACGGCCTGCCCGCAGCGCCGGAATGGCTGGCTGGTGTACCGCTGGTAGGCGGGCGGCTGGTGACGCTCTGGGACAGCATCGACCAACAGGGCGCGGCGATGATGGTGTCCATCAAGCCGTACCTCGGAAGGGTCGGCAATTGGTTGCTGGCCCGCAGCGCGCAAGTAGGCGGCGGTATTCTCGAACTGACGTTGAGCATCGTGTTCGTGTTCTTTTTCTACCGTGACGGCCCGCGCCTGGCGGCTTTTGTCCAAGGCTTGCTGGAGCGGTTGATTGGTGACCGTGCCGGGTACTACGTCGACCTGGTGGCCGGTACGGTGCAGCGGGTGGTCAACGGCGTGATTGGTACCGCGGCGGCCCAGGCCGTGCTCGCGCTGATCGGTTTCCTGATCGCAGGCGTGCCGGGAGCACTGGTGCTTGGTATTGTCACTTTCCTGCTCAGTCTGATCCCCATGGGCCCGCCGCTGGTCTGGATCCCCGCCACGGCGTGGCTGGCGTGGAAGGGCGAATACGGGATGGCGGTGTTCCTCGGTATCTGGGGCACCTTCATCATCAGCGGGGTGGATAACGTGCTCAAGCCTTACCTGATCAGCCGCGGCGGAAACCTGCCGCTGGTCATCGTGCTGCTGGGGGTTTTCGGCGGGTTGATCGCCTTTGGTTTCATCGGCCTGTTCATCGGTCCGACGCTGTTGGCGGTGGCGTACAGCTTGCTGACGGATTGGAGCAAGAGCCACGCGCGGTAAGGCTACCGCCACGGATTTTCGATTGCCTGAAATCAACGACGGGGCAGGCCGATCACCGCCGTCAATCCGCCCCCGGGAGTTTCCTCCAGGCTCAATTGTCCACCCAGACGTTCGGCGGCTTCCCGGGCGATGGTCATGCCCAGGCCTACGCCGCCGGAGTTGCGGTTGCGCGAGCCTTCCAGGCGAAAGAACGGCTCGAACACAGCTTCGCGTTTGTCTGCGGCGATGCCGGGGCCGTGATCGATCACCCGGATCAGCAATTGGTGGCGCTGATCTTCCAGGACGATCGAGGCATGACCGGCGTAGCGCAAGGCATTGTCGATGAGGTTGTTGATGCACGAGCGCAGCGCCATGGGTTGCACCAGCAGCGGGGCGCAGGCACCACTGACCTGGACATCGGCACCCTGATCCTGGGCATTCTCGCTCAGTGATTCCGCCAAGGCTTGCACATCCATCCATTGCAACGCTTCGCTGGTGCGTTGTTCGTGCAAGTAGGAAAGCGTGGCGTCGAGCATGCCGATCATGTCGTCCAGGTCCTGGCGCATCTGGTTTTGCAGCTTGGGGTCGTCAATCTGTTCCAGGCGCAACTTGAGCCGTGACAGCGGCGTTCGCAAATCGTGGGAGACCGCGCCGAGCATCCGCGAGCGCTGCTGTACCTGCTCACGGATCCGCTGCTGCATCAAGTTGAACGTATGGGCCGCCTGGCGTGCCTCCCTGGGGCCGCTTGCATCCAACGGCTGGCTGTCGAGGTTCTCGCTTAATCGTTCGGCGGCCTCGCTCAGGCGCTGGATCGGCCGGGTCAACAGCTTGGCGCCGTACCAGGCGGCTACGATCAGGAACACAAGCTGAAATGTCAGCGGCACCACGGGACCGCCGAACCGCGGGCGCAAAGGACGATCGGTTGGTGGCGCCGAGCCTTGGCCGCCTTCGATTGGCCGGGAAGACTCGGGTGGTGGTCCCGGAGGCGGTGGCGGGCCGTAGTAGAAAAACCAGGCAAAAGCCAGCAGGTGCGCCAGGACGATCGCCAGCAAAAGCACGCCGAACAGCCGGCCGAACAGGGTGTCCAGGCGCATGCGCATCAACTGATGGCTCGCGCGTCGAACAGGTAGCCTTCACCGCGTACGGTCTTGATCAACTGCGGGGCCTTTGGGTCGTCGCCCAGCTTTTGACGCAAGCGCGAGACCAGCAGGTCGATACTGCGATCAAAAGCTTCGATCGAACGACCGCGGGCCGCGTCCAGCAGTTGTTCACGGCTGAGCACTCGGTGCGGACGCTCGATGAACACCCATAGCAGCCGGAACTCGGCGTTGGATAGCGGCACCACCAGGCCGTCGGCGGAAACCAGTTGGCGCAGTACGCTGTTGAGCCGCCAGTTGTCGAAGCGGATATTGGCGCGCTGCTCGGTGCGATCATCACGCACGCGGCGCAGGATGGTCTGGATTCGCGCCACCAATTCCCTGGGTTCAAAGGGCTTGGCCATGTAGTCGTCGGCGCCCAGTTCCAGGCCGATGATGCGATCGGTGGGTTCGCAGCGGGCAGTCAGCATCAGGATCGGGATGTCCGATTCGGCCCGCAGCCAGCGGCACAGCTGCAAGCCGTCCTCGCCCGGCAACATCAGGTCCAGGACGACCACATCGAAATGCCCGGCCTGCAGCGCCTGGCGCATGGCCGCGCCATCGGTCACGCCGATGCCGCGAATGCTGAAGCGGGCCAGGTAGTCGATCAGCAGTTCTCGGATCGGTACGTCGTCATCGACGATCAGTGCGTGGGTGCTCCAACGCCTATCGTCGTCGAGTACTCTTGGATCGCCAGAATTTGCAACAGGGGTGTTCTGCATGGGTGCATCATCTGCCAGGTTGACTGCCAACCGCAGAGAGGCGGCGAGGCGTGGTTAGAGCATAAGCTTCGGCCGGTGGGCCGTGAAGCGCCGGAATAACCGGGTGCGGCGGCGGAGATTAACGTGGCGGCGTGTTGCACGCGTGTCATGAATGTATCGGCACGGACACAAAGGGCGCCAGGGCTGACGACGATTTACCGATCATCGGGTCCCGCACAGGCGCTGGTTCCGCTACAATGCGCGCCGATTTCGACTTGCCTGAGAGCCCGCTCATGTCCGCCTGCCAGACGCCTATCATCGTCGCCCTGGATTTCCCTACCCGTGACGCCGCCCTGAAGCTGGCCGACCAGTTGGACCCCAAGCTCTGCCGGGTCAAAGTCGGCAAGGAACTGTTCACCAGTTGTGCTGCGGAAATCGTCGGCACCCTGCGGGACAAGGGCTTCGAGGTCTTCCTCGACCTGAAATTCCACGACATCCCCAACACCACCGCCATGGCCGTCAAGGCCGCTGCGGAGATGGGCGTGTGGATGGTCAACGTGCACTGCTCCGGTGGCCTGCGCATGATGGCGGCGTGCCGGGAAGTGCTGGACCAGCGCAGCGGCCCGAAACCGCTGCTGATCGGCGTGACCGTGCTGACCAGCATGGAGCGTGAGGACCTGGCGGGAATCGGCCTGGACATCGAGCCCCAGGAGCAGGTGTTGCGTCTGGCGGCGCTGGCGCAGAAGGCCGGTATGGACGGTCTGGTCTGTTCGGCCCTGGAAGCTGGCGCCCTGAAGACGGCCCACCCGTCGCTGCAACTGGTGACCCCGGGGATTCGTCCAGCGGGCAGCGCCCAGGACGACCAGCGTCGTATCCTGACTCCGCGCCAGGCACTGGATGCCGGTTCTGACTATCTGGTGATCGGCCGTCCGATCAGCCAGGCCGCCGATCCGGCCAAGGCCTTGGCGGCGGTGGCGGCCGAGCTGGCCTGATCGAGACGGCAACAAATCTTGTGGGAGCGAGCTTGCTCGCGATAGCGGTGTTTCAGCCAACTAAAATGTGTCTGATCGATCGCCATCGCGAGCAAGCTCGCTCCCACAGTTGTTTTGCGGTAGCTCCGCGAGCGTCAGACCTTCAACACCAACTTCCCGAAGTTCTCCCCGCTGAACAGTTTGGTCAGCGTCTCGGGAAAGGTCTCCAGCCCTTCGACGATGTCTTCCTTGCTCTTGAGCTGCCCCTTGGCCATCCAGCCGGCCATTTCCTGCCCGGCGGCGGCAAATTGCGCGGCGTAGTCCATGACCACGAAGCCTTCCATGCGTGCGCGATTGACCAGTAGCGACAGGTAGTTGGCCGGTCCTTTCACCGCTTCCTTGTTGTTGTATTGGCTGATCGCACCGCAAATCACCACGCGGGCCTTCATGTTCAGGCGGCTGAGCACCGCATCGAGGATGTCGCCGCCGACGTTGTCGAAATACACATCCACGCCTTTCGGGCATTCGCGCTTGAGGCCGGCGTGGACGTCTTCGCTCTTGTAGTCGATGGCGCCGTCAAAGCCCAGCTCATCAATGAGAAACCGGCATTTATCGGCACCGCCGGCAATGCCGACCACGCGGCAGCCTTTGATCTTGGCGATCTGCCCGGCGATGCTGCCCACCGCCCCGGCGGCTCCCGAGAGCACTACGGTTTCGCCGGCCTTGGGGGCGCCGACATCCAGCAGGGCGAAATAGGCGGTCATGCCGGTCATGCCCAGCGCGGACAAATAACGTGGCAGCGGCGCCAGTTTCGGATCTACCTTGTAGAAACCTCGTGGCTCGCCGAGGAAATAATCCTGCACGCCCAATGCACCGTTGACGTAGTCCCCGACCGCAAAGCCCGGATTGTTCGACGCGACCACCTGGCCTACGCCCAAGGCCCGCATGACTTCACCGATGCCGACCGGCGGGATATAGGACTTACCCTCGTTCATCCAGCCACGCATGGCCGGGTCCAGAGACAGGTATTCGTTCTTCACCAGGATCTGACCGGCTGCCGGTTCGCCGACTGGCACTTGCTGATAAGTGAACGTCTCGCGGGTCGCGGCGCCTACCGGGCGTTTGGCGAGCAGGAACTGGCGATTGATCTGAGCAGTCATGGCTGGGACTCAAGATGAATGAAGCCTTGTTGATAGACCCTCGGCGGGTTGACCGCAAGGTTTGCCGACACAGCGAATGCACGTCGATCCAACCCGGTGATGATGCGGACGGGGCTGTTATCACTGGCATCCATGAATATCCAACCGGCATTTGCATAGTGCTGCCGTAGTAGTGCGGGCGATGACTATATTCAGTGACTCCCGTAATTCTTCGAGGCATTGACGATGAGCATGACGTTTTCCGGACAGGTTGCCGTGGTCACGGGCGCGGCGGCAGGCATTGGCCGGGCCACCGCCCAGGCGTTCGCGGCGCAAGGCCTGAAAGTGGTCGCGGCGGACCTGGACGTGGCGGGCGGCGAGGGTACGGTGCAGTTGATTCGCGATGCCGGTGGCGAGGCGGTTTTCGTGCGCTGTGACGTGACCGTGGAAAGCGATGTGCAACGTCTGATGGACCAGGTGATCAGTGCCTACGGTCGCCTGGATTACGCGTTCAACAACGCCGGCATCGAGATCGAGAAGGGCAAGCTGGCCGATGGCACGCTGGACGAGTTCGACGCGATCATGGGGGTCAACGTCAAAGGCGTCTGGCTGTGCATGAAGTATCAATTGCCGTTGCTGCTGGCCCAAGGGGGTGGCGCTATCGTCAATACGGCCTCGGTGGCCGGGCTAGGGGCCGCGCCGAAAATGAGCATCTATGCAGCCTCCAAGCACGCGGTGATCGGGCTGACCAAGTCGGCTGCCATCGAATACGCCAAGAAAAAAATCCGGGTGAACGCGGTCTGCCCGGCGGTCATCGACACCGATATGTTCCGGCGCGCCTACGAGGCGGACCCGAAGAAAGGCGAGTTCGCCAATGCGATGCATCCCGTGGGGCGTATTGGCAAGGTCGAGGAGATCGCCAGCGCGGTGCTGTACCTGTGCAGCGACGGGGCGGCATTCACTACGGGGCATTCACTGGCCGTGGACGGCGGGGTCACGGCGTTCTGACCGTCATGGTTGCAACCCGGCACGCAGGACGAAGCCCGCAATGGATGCGGGCTTCGTTTTTTGAAGGCAGGTGCGCTCGATTGACCGGCCAATGTATTTCAAAGGATGAGCAGCAGGCGTTTTCACGTCTTTGGCTTACATCGTCCGACTCGGCCCTGTGCTTAACTCTTTCGAACGTAAAACATTCGCTTAGGAGCTTGGTTACTCATGGAGTTGAGAATCGACCGGCAGGCCCTGGTGCCCGTCGTGCAGCAAATTGTCGACGCGCTGGCCAGCGGGATCCGCCAGGGTGCGGTGCCGCCAGGGGCCCGTCTGCCATCGATCCGGCGGCTCGCGCGGGAAAACCTGCTAAGCCAGGCGAGTGTCCACGAAGCCTGCCAGCGGCTGGTGGCCCAGGGGGTGCTGGCCTCTCGTCATGGCTCAGGTTTTCTGGTCGCCTCAGGCCCTTTGGGATGGCATGAGCCGGTCGATCAATGTTGGCCGCCGGGCATTTCTTATCAGCACGCGGCGTTGGGGGACGGTTCGCCAGGGGCTCTGGAACTGGGGGGCGGCGGGTTGCCCGAGAGCTGGCGTGAAAGCGACGACCTTGGTTATGCGATCCGCCAGGTTACCCGCACCGATATGGCGGGGTTGTTCAACTATAGCACGCCGATGGGGCTGCCGGCCTTGCGCGAGCAATTGTCCAGGCGCCTGAAACAGTTCGATATCGATGCCGATGAAAACCTGATCCTGACCACGACGGGGGTAAGCCACGGGCTGGACCTGGTCGTGCGTACACTTCTGCTGCCAGGGAGCTGCGTCGTGGTGGAAAGCCCGGGTTATTCGAAACTGTTCGACCTGCTCAGGCTGCATGGGATCAACATGATCGAGCTGCCCAGGACGCCCCACGGCCCGGACATCGCTGCGCTCGAATGTCTCTTGGCGACGCATCGCCCCAACGCCCTGTTCATCAACAGTGCCTGCCACAACCCGACCGGCAGCAATCTGTCCCTGGCTGTCGCCCAGCGGTTGCTTGAGTTGGCGAAAGAGCACGCCATGCTGGTTATCGAGGACGATGTCTATGCCGATTTCCAGGGTTCGACGCTAGTCCGCCTGGCCGCTCTGGATGCTGATGTGATCTACCTCGGCAGTTTCTCGAAAACCCTCAGCAGTTCGTTGCGAGTCGGCTTCGTGGTGGCCGGGCCCTGCGTTATCGCGCGATTGAGCGAGGTCAAGGGAATAACCAGCATGGGCGGGTCGCGATTCTCTGAAGCGGTACTGACCCATCTGTTGGCCAACGGTGCCTACCGAAAACTGGTCCAGCGCCAGCGGCAGCGGCTGAATGCCGATATGGCCATGACGTTGCAGTTGCTCGACGAGGCCGACTGGGAAATTTTTGGCAAACCGGCAGGGGGGCTGTTCATTTGGGCGCGCCCGCCCATTTGCGACTACGGCAGGTTGCAGCGTCTGGCCAGGTACTCCGGCATCCAGTTGTCCTCGCGTACGGCGTTCAGTCCTTCAGGCACCGACACTGACTGGTTGCGGATCAACGTGGCCCATGCCCGAGATCCCAAGGCGCTGGCGTTTTTCCATGCCACGGCTCTGGATCGACCTCAAGTGTTCTGAAAACGACGCGGCTGTAGCTTTTTGCCATTATTCCGACGCAGGCATCTTGTGTTGCGAGGTGTCTCGTTGCGAATCTGCAAACAACACACACTGGCAGAGGACTGGCGCAATGATTTCGGCCGTGCAAGGACGTTTTGCCAACCTCGGTATGGCGAAAAAACTGGGCATCGGGTTTGTCCTGGTGTTGCTGCTCACTGCGGTGGTGGCAGCCATCGGTGTCTGGTCCCTGCAAACCATCAGTCAGCGTTTCGATGGTTTGAAACAGATGTCATCGCTCAACAGCGGGTTGCTCAAGGTCCGGTTGCTCGAGCAGGAATATGCCTCGCGCTCCGACCCCAAGACCGCCGATGCCTTGCGCCAGGGTGTCGATGCATTGGCTGCCCTGGCGAATGAGCTCAAGGCGCAATCGGCTGCCAATGTACCGGTGATGAATGATGTGGAGCAGGCGCTGGCGGCGTATCGCAAGGCGTTCGATGAGTTTGTCGATCTGAGCCAGAGCAAGGACCTGGCCCTGGAAATGGCCAGTTGGTCGGTTTCCAGTGTCGCCAACAACCTGGATGTATTGCAGGCGGGTCTGGCCGATGACGGCGCCTATACCTTGAAAGAGTCCGAAGGCAAGGAAGGTGCGGAATTCATCGAGCAGGCCAACCAGGTCAGCGAGGTCTCGCGGCTGATGCTGCAGGCCATGAACGAAGCGCGGGTTCGCCTGGACCAGAGCCGTAAAGGCAGCGAAGAGAACGCCGGGCAAGGCAACATCGAACAGGCCGAGCAGGCCATGAAACTGGCCGAAGTACTCAAGGACGCGGTCAAGGATCCGGGTTACCAGACCGTACTCAACGAAGTGGCCGGGCACATCGGCGGATTCAACCAGCAGTTGGCCGAATACACCGGTTTGCTGGCCAAGGAGAAAACCGTCTACCAGCAATTACATGAGCGTGCCGACCAGGTTGTGGCGCGGGTCGACCAGGCCTACAACGCCGAAGACACTGCAATGCAGGCGGAACTGAAGAAAAACTCGCTGATGATCGTCGGTTCGTCGGCCCTGGCCCTGTTGGTGGGATTGATCGCTGCCTGGCTCATCACCCGGCTGATCGTTACGCCGCTGCGCAGTGTCATTCGCGTCGCCCAACAGATTGCTTCAGGTGACTTGAGTGCCAAGGTCGATGTGACACGCCGGGACGAGATCGGCCAGTTGATGCTGGCCATGCAGCAGATGGCGGCCGGCTTGAGCAGCATCGTCAGCGGTTTGCAGGCCGGCATCGAGCAATTGGCCAGCTCGGCACAGTCGCTGTCTTCCGTGACCGAGCAGACCAACCTTGAAGTCAGCAGCCAGAAGGAGGAAACCGAGCAGGTGGCCACGGCCATGAACCAGATGACCGCCACCGTGCATGACGTGGCGCGCAACGCCGAAGAGGCCGCGCAAGCAGCCCAGACCGCCGACGATAAGGTTGAAAGTGGCCAGCGGGTGGTGCGCCAGAGCATGGCGCGTATTGAACAACTGGCTGATTCGGCCACGTCGGCCAGCACCAGCATCGAAAGTCTCAGCGCCGAGATACAGAACATCGGCACGGTACTGAGCGTGATCAAGAGCGTCGCCGAACAAACCAACCTGCTGGCGCTCAACGCCGCTATCGAGGCGGCCAGGGCGGGCGAGCAGGGCAGGGGTTTTGCCGTGGTAGCCGATGAGGTGCGAGCCCTGGCCAAGCGTACGCAACAGTCCACCGAAGAAATCGAGCGATTGGTCAGCGCCCTGCGCTCGGCCGCCCAGACGTCCGTACAACAGATCCAGAGTAGCGGCGAATTGGTGAAAATGGCCGTCAGCGATGCGCTGCAGACCGAAAGCGCATTGGGCAGCATCGCGGCGGCGGTGTCGTTGATTCAGCAAATGAACCAGCAAATCGCGGCGGCGGCCGAGCAACAGAGCTCGGTGGCTGAAGAGATCAACCGCAGTGTTACCAGTATCCGTGCCAGCGCCGATCAATCGTCCATGGCCATGCAGGGCAATGCCGCTTCAAGCATTGAGCTGGCACAGCTGGGGAGCGAGTTGAAGGGGATGGTGGGGCATTTCAGGTTGTGAGTGTGGGGCTGCACTGAGCGCCTTCGCGAGCAGGCTCGCTCCCACATTGGATCTTCATCAGTCACAGAGTTAATGCACGCCGCGAAACCGTGTGGGAGCGAGCCTGCTCGCGAAAGCGGCGTGTCAGTCACTATCAATGCTGACTGACCCACCGTCTTCGCGAGCAGGCTCGCTCCCACAGGAGAAACGGGCCGGCTATCAGCCCAGGCTCAATCGTAGACCTTCTTCTTCTTCCACTCGTCGTTCGCTTCGTCTTCCTTCAACCCTTCAGTCAACTGGTTGACCTCACCTTCGACCGGCTGGGTGCTGGCCAGGACCTGGGCATTGGCGCGGGCCAGAAGCTTCTCCAGATAGGCCAACTGTTCGGCATAGACCTGCGGCTCCTGCTGTTTGCGCAGGTATTGCACGCCCCGCTCGAAGGCCAGGCGGGCCTGCCCCGGCTGCTCCTGTTGCAAGGCTTGCTGACCGAGATTGTTGAAGAACTCGATGTGCAGCAGCACCAGCAGGTGCCGCACTTCACGGATCCAGCGCTTGGCCTCGTTGGGCGGCAGGAAGCCATCCTGCGCGGCGCGGGTGATCTGGCCGTGCAACGCTTCGAGCAGAAACCGCACATCCTTGGCCTTGGCCTCGGTTTGTATCGGTGCCGGCGGGTTGCTTACCGGAATCGACTCACCCTGGGCCGCCAATGCGGACAGTTCATCCAGGCGAGCCTTGACCGCAGCGTTGGACTTTTCAAGATTGAGCAAGCGCTGGCAGACATTCATCTCCAGGCGCGTCATCAGCAATTTCAGGGCCGGGGTCATCAACTGGCCGGGGAAGGTTTCCGTGAGCTCGCCACAACGCCGCAAGCGGTCGTTGAGTTCGACTTTGGTGCGGGCCTTTTCCAGCTTGTTGTTTTCCACCACATGGTTCATGTAGCCAATGGCGATCAACAGTGCGATCCCGGCTACGACGAGCAGGGTGATCATGAGTGGTGTCACCGGTAAGACCTCTTTATTAGCGTTCGCATGTCATGAGTGTAGTGGCTTGGCTTTTAAGCGCATAGGCCCGAGCGACGCGATTAGACGGGCGACGTACTGTTCACGCGGCGCGTAGCGGAGTAGCTGCACATTGCCACTATTTGTCGGGCGCGACTATAACCCCTTGGCGGGTGACAGAATATAGGCGCCAGAGAGCGGACAGGGAAAATCCGCGAATCCTCCTCAAACCGGGCGAAGTCATTGATTTAAATAAATTTATATTCGGGGGTTGACGACCCTTCAATCCATCCATAGAATGCGCGCCACTTACAGCGTAAAGCACTCAGCCAAACGTGATTAAGTAGTGAATGTTGTACGTGTGTCCCCTTCGTCTAGTGGCCTAGGACACCGCCCTTTCACGGCGGTAACAGGGGTTCGAGTCCCCTAGGGGACGCCAATGCGGGAATAGCTCAGTTGGTAGAGCACGACCTTGCCAAGGTCGGGGTCGCGAGTTCGAGTCTCGTTTCCCGCTCCAATTTTAAACAGCGTTGCTTTCGGGCAGGGCTGAGTGAAGCCAGAGCCGACATCTTTGGATGCGGATTTGGGCACTGGAATACACACCATGTGTTCCAGTTAGCGTGTCCCCTTCGTCTAGTGGCCTAGGACACCGCCCTTTCACGGCGGTAACAGGGGTTCGAGTCCCCTAGGGGACGCCATTTGCGGGAATAGCTCAGTTGGTAGAGCACGACCTTGCCAAGGTCGGGGTCGCGAGTTCGAGTCTCGTTTCCCGCTCCAAATTCAAGAAAACGCCGCTCATTGAGCGGCGTTTTTTTTATGCGCGTGAAAAAAGTCTTTTTCAGCCCTCAAGGCTAAGTACCGCGCGCGCACTGCCAAACCTGGCTCGATAAAAGAGCAAAAAAAGACCCGCAGAGTTTTTAAGCCATGCGGGTCTTGGTCGTGCTGCTTGCAATCAGTGCTTGCTGTCCTGATCCGACATGGCCAGCAATTGTTTTTCCTGGTTCCAGTCGAACGGCTCGTCGTTTTGCTCGGCTTCGAAACGACGTTCCTCGAGGGCCTGGTACAGGGCGATCTCTTCGTCGGGCATGTAGTGCAGGCAATCGCCGCCGAAATACCACAGCAGGTCACGAGGCACCAGGTGGGCGATCTGTGGATAACGCACGATCACCTGGCACAGCAGGTCCTGGCCCAGGTACTGGCTTTCGATCGGGTCGACTGGCAGCTGCGCGCGCAATTCGTCAAAGCGCTCCAGGAACAGCGCATGGCTTTCTTCAGGAACCTGTTCGGCCTCACCCACGGCGACCAGGATGCTGCGCAAGTGGTCAAGCAAGACGAGGTGATCGGCAACGACGTTGGACACGAGATAAGTCCTCAAGAGCAAAACGGGCGCAGGAGTATAAAGCTCCTGCGCCCGCTTTTACATGCTATCGATCAGATCGCTGTCAGGATCACCGGACCTTGGCCTCGGCGAGCGTCAGTTCCTCCTTGTCGAAATCATCGACATCGATGACCTTGCGGCGTGCCGCTTCGGCTGCGCGCAGGGTCTGTGCCTCAGCGGCTTGCAGGACCCCCGCTTCCAGGGCCGCATCAATGACGTGTTCGCCTGGCGCGGGGTTGAGTTGACCCTGCTTGAGCGCTCCATGGAGCTTTTTGTGGAGCGGTTGAGCGGCGGCCAGCAGGTCAGCGGCATGTTGCAGCGCACCCACCGGGTCCTCTTCCGACTGCGGGCGATAACAGCCTTGGAGCAGCTCTTCCAGAGTAGGATCGCCCTTGGCGCGGCCGATAACGGCAGCCACCTCGGCGTCCAGCCTGTCGCTCGGTCCCTTGTGACGGCGGCCGAAAGGAAACACCACCACTCGCAACAGGCCGCCCAGTAGCCGATTCGGGAAGTTGACCAGCAGTTCGTCCAGTGCCCGCTCCGATTGACCCAGGCTTTCCTCCATGGCCCAGCGAAACAGCGGCGCCATATGGTCTGGCGAATCAAGGTCGTGATAGCGCTTGAGCGCCGCCGAGGCCAGGTAAAGGTTGCTCAATACATCGCCCAGGCGTGCCGACAGGCGTTCGCGACGTTTGAGTTCGCCACCCAGCAGCATCATGCTCAGGTCCGCCAGCAGGGCGAAGGCTGCCGCCTGCCGGTTGAGAGCACGGAAATACCCTTGGCTCAGGGCGTTGCCCGGCACGTTGTCGAAATGCCCCAGGCCGAGGTTCAGGACCAGGGTGCTGGCGGCGTTGCCGATGGCAAAACCGATGTGCTTGAGCAGCAACCCGTCGAATTCGACCAATGCCTGGTCTTTGTCTTCTCGGGTTGCCAGGGCCATTTCCTTCAATACGAACGGATGGCAGCGAATCGCCCCCTGGCCGAAGATCATCAGGTTGCGCGAGAGGATATTTGCGCCTTCGACCGTGATGAAGATCGGCGCGCCTTGCCAACTGCGGCCCAGGTAGTTGTTCGGCCCCATGATGATGCCCTTGCCGCCGTGCACGTCCATGGCGTGGCTGATGCACTCGCGGCCGCGCTCGGTCAGGTGGTACTTGAGGATGGCCGAGAGTACCGAAGGCTTTTCGCCGAGGTCCACCGCGTTGGCGGTCAGCATGCGTGCCGCGTCCATCAACCAGGCATTGCCGCCGATGCGGGCCATGGCTTCCTGGATGCCCTCGAAGGCGGACAACGGCACGTTGAATTGTTCCCTTACCTGGGTGTACTGCCCGGTGACCAGGCTGGTGAGCTTCGCCGCGCCGGTCCCTACCGCCGGCAGGGAAATCGAGCGCCCGACCGACAGGCAATTCATCAGCATCATCCAGCCCTTGCCGAGCATGGCCTGGCCGCCGATGAGGCAGTCCAGCGGGATGAACACGTCCTTGCCCCAGTTCGGTCCGTTCATGAAGGCGGCGCCAAGAGGCAGGTGACGGCGGCCGATATTGACCCCGGGCGTATCCGTGGGGATCAGCGCCAGGCTGATCCCCAGGTCCTCTTCTTCACCCAGCAGGTGGTCGGGATCATAGGCTTTGAAGGCCAGGCCGAGGAGGGTGGCGACGGGGCCGAGGGTGATGTAGCGTTTTTCCCAGTTCAAGCGCAGGCCGATGGTTTCCTGGCCGTGCCATTCGCCTTTGCAAATGATCCCGGTGTCGGGCATCGCCCCTGCATCGGAGCCGGCCAGCGGCCCGGTCAGGGCGAAGCAGGGAATATCGTCGCCCCGGGCCAGTCGAGGCAGATAATGGTTGCGTTGTTCATCGGTGCCGTAGTGCAGCAGCAGTTCCGCCGGGCCGAGGGAGTTGGGGACCATCACGGTGGATGCCAGGTCGCCACTGCGGGTGGCCAGTTTCATCGCCACCTGGGAGTGGGCATAGGCGGAAAATCCCTTGCCGCCGTATTCCTTCGGAATGATCAGGGCGAAGAAACCATGTTCCTTGATATGGGCCCAGGCTTCGGGCGGCAGGTCCATGGCCTGGCCGATCTGCCAGTCGCTGACCATCGCGCAGAGTTCTTCGGCAGGGCCGTCAAGAAATGCCTGCTCTTCTTCCGTCAGTTTCACCTTGGGGTAGGCCAGCAGCATGTTCCAGTCCGGCCGGCCGCTGAATAATTCCCCGTCCCACCACACCGTGCCAGCGTCAATGGCATCGCGCTCGGTCTCGGACATCGGTGGCAAGGTTTTCTGGAACCAGTCGAACATCGGCGCGCTGAAATATCTGCGGCGCAGGTCAGGTAGCAACAGCGGGGCTGCAACGGCGGCAAGTACCAGCCATAGGACAAGCAGCAGCCATCCGGGCGCGTGGCTGAAGATCCCCATCGCCAACAGGTAGACCGCAACGATGCCCAGCGCTGGCAGCGGGGCGGTGCGGCGGTGCGCCAGCCAGGCTATCCCGACGACCAGAACCAGTATCCACAACAACAGCATAAATAATCCTCCGTGAACCAGGGCAAGACCGACCCTCAGAGCTTAGACGGCCTCTGTAAAACCGGCGGTCGGCGCGATGTGATTGATTTCGTGGGAAACCTTGGATGCATAACGCCAGTCTGGTTGGCAACACCGGTAGGAAATCGTTCGTTGGTCAGGTGAGAAAACGCCATTGTTTGGCTGAAACGCCGTTATCGCTCGGCGATATGCAGGTGATTTGAGTCGCGGTTGATCCGGCGTATGCTGCTGCGGCATTTATCCATTGAGGAAGCCGTGATGCTGAAGATCTGGGGTCGGAAGAATTCGTCGAACGTGCGCAAGGCGCTGTGGTGTGCCGAAGAGCTGGGGCTGGCCTACGAGGCCATCGACGCGGGCGGCGCGTTCGGTGTGGTGGACACACCCGAGTACCGCGCAAAAAATCCCAACGGCCGGGTTCCGATGATAGAAGACGAAGGCTTCGTGCTCTGGGAATCCAATACCATCGTGCGTTACCTGGCGGCTCGCCATGCCTCAGGCTCGGCCTGGTACCCCGATGACATACAGGCCCGCGCCAGCGCTGAAAAATGGATGGACTGGACCACGTCCAGCTTTGCCGCTCCGTTTCGCACGGTGTTCTGGGGCGTGCTGCGCACCCCGGCCGAGCAACAGGACTGGCCGGCCATCAACGCGGCAATCAAGGAGTGCGACCAGTTGCTGGCAATGGTGGAGCAAGCCCTGGGCGAACAGCCTTACCTCTGCGGTGAGGAAATCGGCATGGGCGACATTCCCTTGGGTAGTTTCATTTATGCCTGGTTCGAGATGCCCATCGAGCGCGCCGCATTGCCCCGGCTGGAGGCCTGGTACGCACGGCTCCAGCAGCGTCCGGCTTATCGCAAGGCCGTCATGACCGCGTTGACTTAATACTTACTATCGACACACTTCACTGTACTTGTGCGGCGACGCCACGCACCATTGCCTTCCTGCGCCGTGGTTGTATTGCTCGCCGCCGGCCCTTATCTATTCTTCTTCCTCCCCTTCTTGGTGCGTAATCCGATATGAGTTCCGCTCTGTCCATACGGCAGCTAACCAAAACCTACGGCAACGGTTTCCAGGCCCTGAGTGGTATCGATCTGGATGTCGCCGAAGGTGATTTTTTTGCCTTGCTGGGCCCCAACGGTGCCGGCAAATCCACCACCATCGGCATTCTTTCCACGCTGGTGAACAAATCCGGCGGGACGGTGAACGTCTTCGGCCATGACCTGGACCGCGAGCCCGCCGCGCTCAAGCGCTGCATTGGCGTGGTGCCCCAGGAATTCAACTTCAACCAGTTCGAAAAGACCTTCGACATCGTCGTGACCCAGGCCGGCTACTACGGCATCCCGCCGAAGATCGCCAACGAGCGCGCCGAGCAGTATCTGACCCAGCTCGGCTTGTGGGACAAGCGCGATGTGCCGTCCCGTTCGTTGTCCGGCGGCATGAAGCGACGCCTGATGATTGCCCGCGCGCTGGTGCATGAACCGCGCCTGCTGATTCTCGACGAACCCACCGCCGGCGTGGACATCGAGCTGCGTCGTTCGATGTGGACCTTCCTCACCGAGCTGAACCAGAAAGGCATTACCATCATCCTCACCACCCATTACCTGGAAGAGGCCGAGCAGCTGTGCCGCAACATCGGCATCATCGACCACGGCACCATCGTCGAGAACACCAGCATGCGGCAGTTGCTGAGCCAGCTGCATGTGGAAACCTTCCTGCTGGATCTCAAGCATGACCTGAGCGCCGCCCCGCAGCTTGTGGGTTATCCGGCTCGCCTGCTCGACGGCCATACCCTGGAAGTCCAGGTCGACAAGTCCGCCGGTATCACCGGGCTGTTCACCCAGCTGGCCGTGCAAAACATCGAAGTGCTGAGCCTGCGCAACAAGACCAATCGCCTTGAGGAGTTGTTCGTGTCCCTGGTGGAAAAAAACCTGGCGAAGGTGGCGGTATGAGTATGAGTTCGGAACTGCGCCCCAACCTCATCGCCCTCAATACCATTGTCTATCGTGAAGTCCGGCGCTTCATGCGGATCTGGCCGCAGACTTTGCTGCCCCCTGCGATCACCATGGTCCTGTACTTCGTGATTTTCGGTAACCTGATCGGCCGGCAGATCGGCGACATGGGCGGCTTCACGTACATGGACTACATCGTGCCGGGGCTGATCATGATGTCGGTGATCACCAACTCCTACGGCAACGTGGTATCGAGTTTCTTCGGCAGCAAGTTCCAGCGCTCCATCGAAGAGCTGATGGTCTCGCCGGTTTCGCCCCATACGATCCTGATCGGCTTCACCCTGGGCGGCGTGCTGC
The DNA here is from genome assembly GCF_030687895.1 of Pseudomonas sp. FP198. Classification (NCBI taxonomy): domain Bacteria; kingdom Pseudomonadati; phylum Pseudomonadota; class Gammaproteobacteria; order Pseudomonadales; family Pseudomonadaceae; genus Pseudomonas; species Pseudomonas sp. FP198. Next base: position 4,143,252 of record NZ_CP117452.1, on the reverse strand, counting down.
GCGGGCTGGCGGTCGGCCTGATCGTGACGCTGCTGTCGCTGTTCTTCACCGATCTGCAGGTGCATCACCTGGGGGTGACGATCCTGGTGGTGGTCCTGACTGCGACGATCTTTTCGCTGCTGGGCTTCATCAACGCGGTGTTCGCGCGCAACTTCGATGACATCTCCATCATCCCGACGTTCGTGCTCACGCCGCTGACCTACCTGGGTGGGGTGTTCTACTCGATTTCCCTGCTGCCACCGTTCTGGCAGACCGTATCGCTGGCCAACCCGGTGCTGCATATGGTCAATGCTTTCCGCTACGGGATCCTTGGCGTTTCGGACATTCGCATCAGTATTGCGATTACCTTCATGCTGGTGGCAACCGTGGTGCTTTATGTGGGCTGCGCGCGGTTGCTGGTGAGTGGGCGCGGGATGCGTACCTGACACTGTCTGTGCCTGAAGTGTCGTACCTGTGGGAGCGAGCCTGCTCGCGAAGACTGAACTTCATCCGATGCGGATGTTGGCTGTGATGGCCTCTTCGCGAGCAGGCTCGCTCCCACAGGAGTCTGGATTAAACCCGAATTTCGTGTCTGGAGGGGCAACTCGGTCAGTCCAGTTTTTCTCTCATCCGACTGCGCTTGCGCCGTCGCCACTGCCTGGCAACCCACCATCGCCAATACGCCATGGTGACGAAATAAGCCAAGACTCCAAGCACCAACCCCGTGACCACCGACCCCAGCAAAAATGGCTGCCACAACGTTGACAGCTGGTTGGTGATCCACTCCCAGGTCAATTCTTCCGGCAGTGTCCGGGCTGGAACGTCCATCAGCCAGGCGCCGGTCTGATAGGTGCAGAAGAATACCGCGGGCATGGTGATGGGGTTGGTCAGCCAGACCAGGCTCACCGCGATCGGGATGTTGCCGCGAACCGTGACGGCCAGCGCGGCGGCCAGGAGCATTTGCAGCGGTATCGGCAGAAAAGCGGCGAACAGGCCAACGGCCATCGCCCGCGCCACCGAATGACGATTGAGGTGCCAGAGGTTGGGATCGTGCAGCAGGGTGCCGAGAAAGCGTAAGGATTTATGTTCCCGAATGCTCGCGGGGTCAGGCATGTAACGTTTGAATAATCGCCGGGGCATAAGGCTTCTCGGTCGGGTCAAAGCAGTAAGGCCGCAAGTATGTCCGGATTCTACAACCGGGAGATTCAGACTTTGTGACAATTGTTAACGCCCACGATGCCCCGCACCGGCTAAGCCTGGAGAGGGACTCTCAAGGATGGGCTTATGCGCACGGCAATGGTCGCGCTTGCACTGGGGCTGGTGGCCCCGGTTTTTCTACCGGTACTGCCGTCGCCATGGGTGATCGCAGCCATGGCGACGCTGGCGTTGATGGTACTGCCGTTTCGCCTGTACCCGGCGGGTTGCTTTCTCTTCGGGCTGGTCTGGGCGAGCCTCGCCGCACATCATGCATTGGACGGACGGTTGCCCTCCGCACTGGACGGCGAGACGCGCTGGGTCGAAGGGCGGGTCGTCGGTTTGCCGCAAAACGGCGATGGTACGGTGCGTTTCGAATTGGCCGATATCCAGTCAAGGCGCACGCGCTTGCCAACCTCGATGCGCCTGGCCTGGTATGGCGGGCCGCCGGTCAGTAGCGGTGAAAGATGGCGCCTGGCGGTAAAGCTCAAGCGCCCCGCGGGGCTGCTCAATCCCCATGGCTTCGACTATGAGGCGTGGCTGTTGAGCCGCGGCATTGGCGCGACCGGCAGCGTCAAGCACGGGCGACTCCTGCAACCGGCCGAGGGCGCCTGGCGCGACGGGGTGCGCCAGGCACTGGCGAAAGTCGATGCCCAAGGGCGTTCCGGGGCGCTGATGGCATTGGTCCTTGGCGATGGCTCCGGGTTGAGTCGCGAAGATTGGCAGGTGCTGCAAGACACCGGCACGATCCATCTGCTGGTCATTTCCGGGCAGCACATCGGCCTGTTCGCCGGCCTCGTATACCTGCTGGTCGCCGGCGCGGCGCGTCATGGTGTCTGGCCGGCGCGGTTGCCATGGCTGCCCTGGGCCTGCGTGCTGGCGTTCACCGCGGCGCTGGGTTACGGCCTGCTCGCCGGTTTCGAAGTGCCGGTGCGGCGGGCCTGTGTGATGATCGGGCTGGTGCTGCTGTGGCGCTTGCGCTTTCGCCAGGCCGATCCTTGGACGGCCTGGCTGCTGGCGCTCCTGGCAGTGCTGCTGCTCAATCCGCTGGCGAGCCTGCGGCCGGGGTTCTGGTTGTCGTTCGCCGCGGTGGCCATTCTGCTGTTTACCTTCGGCGGTCGCCTGGGCCCCTGGCGCTGGTGGCAGACCTGGACCCGCGCCCAGTGGCTGATTGCTCTCGGGCTGTGCCCGCTACTCTTGATCCTCGGGCTGCCGGTCAGCCTCAGCGGTCCGTTGGTCAACCTGCTGGCGGTGCCCTGGGTCAGTCTGCTGGTGTTGCCTTCGGCCTTGCTTGGCACCGCGTTGCTACCGATACCTTTCATCGGCGAGAGCCTTCTCTGGATTGCCGGCGGCTTGCTCGATCTGCTGTTCAAGGCGCTCGCGCTGGCAGCCGGGCAGGTGCCAGCCTGGGTGCCTCCCGCGGTGCCGCTGTGGGCCTTGTGCATGGCGGCGCTCGGCACTGCGCTGCTGTTGCTGCCCAAGGGCGTACCGCTGCGGATCCTCGGCTGGCCGATGCTGATGCTGATGGTTTTTCCCCCACGGGAAGAAGTACCCCACGGGCAAGCCGAAATCTGGCAACTGGACGTCGGCCAGGGGCTGGCGATCCTCGTGCGTACCCAGCGGCACGTCTTGCTTTATGACGCGGGGCCGCGGTTTGGCGACGCCGATGCGGGCGAGCGCGTGGTGGTGCCGACCTTGCACAGGCTCGGTGTGCGTACCTTGGACATGCTGCTGCTCAGTCACGCCGATGCCGATCACGCCGGCGGTGCACAAGCCGTACGCAACGGATTGCCGACCCGTCGGGTGGTCAGCGGCGATCCCGAGGCGCTGCCCGTCGATCTGCAGGCAGGGGCGTGCGATAGCGGCGAACGCTGGGAATGGGACGGGGTCAGGTTCGAACTGTGGCGCTGGACATCGGCTGTCGAGAGCAACCAGAAATCCTGTGTCTTGCTGGTCGAGGCCGGTGGCGAGCGGTTGCTGCTGACCGGCGATATCGATACCCATGCCGAACGGGCCTTGCTCGACAGTCCCCTGGCGATGCCGACCCAGTGGCTGGCAGCGCCGCACCATGGCAGCCGCAGCTCATCGTCGATGGCGCTGCTGGCGCGCCTCGAGCCCCATTCGGTATTGATTTCCCGAGGACGTAACAATGCGTTCGGCCATCCCCATCCGTGGGTGATGGAGCGTTATCGACGCTTGGGCATGGCGATCTACGACAGTGCTGAACAAGGTGCCATTCGTCTGCAACTCGGCGCCTTTACACCTGCGCTTGGCCAGGCGGGCATCCGCCGTTACTGGCGCGATCCGCCGCCCGCGGGGCCAGCGTCGGAGCATTGATCTGGCGCAGCGTTCTCGCCGTGTTGTCGGCAGGGCGGGCCTGCACAGCGAGTCTGTATGATAAAGTGGCGCACTTTTTCGAGGGGGCTGTCACTGTGTGGGAATTGGTCAAATCCGGCGGCTGGATGATGTTGCCGATCATTCTGAGTTCCATCGCGGCACTGGGTATCGTTGCCGAACGCCTGTGGACCCTGCGGGCCAGCCGCGTGACCCCGGAGCATCTGCTCGGGCAGGTCTGGGTCTGGATCAAGGACAAGCAGCTGAACAAGGACAAGCTCAAGGAGCTGCGAGCCAGCTCGCCGCTGGGGGAGATCCTCGCGGCAGGCCTGGCGAATTCCAAGCATGGTCGCGAGATCATGAAGGAGTGCATCGAGGAGGCCGCCGCGCGGGTCATCCATGACCTGGAGCGCTATATCAATGCCCTCGGAACCATCGCGGCCATGTCTCCATTGCTGGGCCTGCTGGGTACGGTTCTCGGCATGATCGACATTTTCAGCGCCTTCACCGGTTCCGGCATGACAACCAACGCCGCCGTGCTGGCGGGCGGTATTTCCAAGGCATTGATCACTACCGCCGCGGGCCTGATGGTGGGCATCCCGGCCGTGTTCTTCCATCGCTTCCTGCAGCGCCGCGTCGACGAGCTGGTGGTGGGCATGGAGCAGGAAGCCATCAAGCTGGTCGAGGTGGTGCAGGGCGACCGTGACGTGGACCTGGCCGGGGGCAAGAAGTGAAATTCCGCCGCAAACCACGGGAAAACATCGAGATCAACCTGGCGTCGCTGATCGACGTGGTGTTCATCCTGCTGCTGTTTTTCGTCGTGACCACCACCTTCACCCGGGAAACCCAGCTGAAGGTTGAGCTGCCGCAAGCGGTGAGTGGCTCGCCGGCCGAGGACCAGCAGTTGAAGAACCTGGAAGTCACGATCAGCGCCGAGGGCGCGTTCTCGGTCAACAACCAGTTGCTGCCCAAGAGCGACCTGGCGAGCCTGATCGAGGCCCTGCAGAGGGAGTCCGGCGGTGATACCAACCTGCCGCTGGCCATCAGCGCCGACGGCAAGACGCCTCATCAATCGGTCATCACCGCCATGGACGCGGCTGGCAAGCTCGGCTTCAGCCATCTGCGCATGACCACGGTCGAGGCGGCACCGGCACCTTGATGGCCATGTCCGATCGATTGCTTGCCGCGTGGTACAAGGGGCATCCCGCCCTGGTGCTGCTGCGCCCGCTTGAATGGCTGTACCGACGCGTAGTGATCGGCAAGCGCGAGCGCTTCCTGGCGGGCGAGGGCGAGATCTACCAGCCGCCGGTGCCGCTGATTGTGGTGGGTAACATCACCGTTGGCGGCACCGGCAAGACGCCGTTGATCCTCTGGATGATCGAGCATTGCCAGCGCAGTGGCCTGCGGGTCGGCGTGGTCAGCCGGGGTTACGGCGCCAGGCCGCCGCAATTGCCATGGCGAGTCGAGGCCGAGCAGGGCGCCGATGTCGCGGGCGACGAACCGCTGCTCATCGTCCAGCGCAGCGGCGTGCCGTTGATGATCGATCCTGATCGCAGCAGCGCTGTCCGGGCGCTGCTGGACGCCGAGCCACTGGACCTGATCCTGTCCGACGACGGTATGCAGCATTACCGCCTGGCCCGTGACCTCGAACTGGTATTGATCGACAGCGCCCGTGGCCTGGGCAACCGTCGTTGCCTGCCGGCCGGCCCGTTGCGCGAGCCGGTGGAGCGCCTGCGCTCGGTCGACGCCGTGCTGTTCAACGGCGCCAGCGCTGATCGCGAGGACGGCTTCGCGTTCGAGTTGCGGCCCACCGCGCTGATCAACCTGGCCAGTGGCGAACGGCTCCCTCTCGACCATTTTCCACCCGGCCAGGCCTTGCATGCCGTGGCCGGTATCGGCAACCCCCAGCGTTTCTTCAAGACCCTCGAAACGCTACACTGGCGGCCGATACCGCACGGGTTTGCCGATCACGCCGAATACAGTGCCCAGGCCTTCGATTTCGAACCGTCATTGCCAGTGGTCATGACGGAAAAGGACGCGGTCAAATGCCGTGCCTTCGCCGCGCCCGACTGGTGGTACCTGGCGGTTGACGCCGCGCCTTCGCCGGCCTTCGCGGCCTGGTTCGATGCACAGCTGATGCGCCTGTTGCCGGATCGACTCTTGCCTTAAACGTAATACCCAGGGGAATTTCATGGACACCAAACTGCTCGATATCCTGGCTTGCCCGGTCTGCAAAGGCCCGCTCAAGCTCAGTGCCGACAAGACCGAGCTGATCAGCAAGGGCGCCGGCCTGGCCTATCCGATTCGCGACGGCATCCCGGTGATGCTCGAAAGCGAAGCCCGTACCCTGACCACCGACGAGCGCCTGGATAAATGAATACAGCGTTTACTGTTGTCATTCCGTCGCGCTTTGCCTCCACGCGCTTGCCCGGTAAACCGTTGCTGCTGATCGCCGGCAAGCCGATGATCCAGCATGTCTGGGAGCAGGCTTGCAAGAGCACCGCCCAGCGTGTGGTGGTGGCGACCGATGACGCGCGCATCGTGGAGGCCTGCAAGGGCTTTGGCGCCGAAGTGGTGATGACCCGCGAGGATCACAACTCCGGTACTGATCGCCTGGCGGAAGTGGCTGGGAAACTTGGCCTGGCGCCCGACGCCATCGTCGTCAACGTGCAGGGCGACGAGCCGCTGATCCCGCCGAGCGTGATTGATCAGGTCGCGGCGAACCTGGCGGCGCACCCCGAGGCACGCATGGCCACCCTGGCCGAGCCGATCGAGGATGTGCAGACGCTGTTCAATCCCAACGTGGTCAAGGTGGTCAGCGACCTCAACGGTCTGGCATTGACGTTCAGTCGTGCCAGCTTGCCTTGGGCCCGAGAGGCATTCGCTCAGGACCGCGACGTGTTGCCCGAAGGCGTGCCGTACCGTCGCCATATCGGTATCTATGCCTACCGCGCCGGTTTTCTTCAGGACTTCGTCGCTTGGGGCCCGTGCTGGCTGGAAAACACCGAAGCCCTCGAGCAACTTCGGGCGTTGTGGCATGGCGTGCGGATCCACGTCGCCGATGCGCTGATTGCGCCGCCAACTGGTGTAGACACCCCCGAAGACCTCGAGCGCGTTCGTCGCCTGCTGGAGGCTTGATGCGGGTTCTGTTCGTCTGCCTCGGCAACATTTGTCGGTCGCCCACCGCCGAAGGCATCTTGCGCCATAAGCTGCGCGAAGCCGGGCTGGAGGGGCAAGTGGAAGTCGCTTCCGCCGGTACCGGTGACTGGCACGTCGGCAAAGCCCCTGATAAACGCAGCATGGCTGCGGCCCTGCGACGTGGCTACGATCTGTCGGCCCAGCGGGCCCGGCAAGTCAGCCGCGCCGATTTCGCCGCCTATGACCTGATCCTGGCGATGGACAGCAACAACCTGCGCAACCTCAAGACATTGCAACCGGCCAGTGGCAAGGCCGAGCTCGATCTGTTCCTGCGTCGCTACGAGGCTGAGCTCGATGATGTCCCAGATCCGTACTACGACGGCGAACAGGGTTTCGAGCAGGTGCTCGACCTGATCGAACAGGCCACGGATCGCCTGGTCATCGAATTGAAGGGGCGGTTATGACCTTGCATGTCCAGGCCGGCGTCAGCCTCAAGCCGTTCAACAGCTTTGGTGTGGACGTCGCCGCACGGTTGTTCGCCGAGGCCCACGGCGATGCCGATGTCCGCGAGGCGCTGGCCTATGCCGCCGGGCATGATCTGCCGTTGCTGGTGATCGGCGGCGGCAGCAACCTGCTGTTGACCGACGACATCGACGCGCTGGTGTTGCGCATGGCCAGCCAGGGGGTCCGCCTGCTCAGCGACGACGGCGAACGTGTGGTGATCGAGGCCGAGGCCGGGGAGCCCTGGCATCCTTTTGTCCAGCACACGCTGGCGCAAGGTTGGTCGGGGCTGGAGAACCTCAGCCTGATTCCCGGTACGGTAGGGGCGGCACCGATGCAGAATATCGGTGCCTACGGCGTGGAAATAAAAGATGTCTTTGCCGGTCTTACCGCGCTGGATCGCCATACCGGCGAGTTGCGCGACTTCACCCTTGAAGAGTGCGCCTTCGCCTACCGCGACAGCCTGTTCAAGCAGCAGGCGGGGCGCTGGCTGATCCTGCGGGTACGTTTTGCCCTCAGTCGTGTCGCGCATCTGCACCTGGAATACGGCCCGGTCCGCCAGCGCCTGAGCGAGCAAGGCATTGCTCAGGCAACGCCTTCGGATGTCAGCCGGGCGATTTGCAGCATCCGCAGCGAAAAACTTCCGGACCCCGCCGTATTGGGTAACGCCGGCAGCTTCTTCAAGAACCCGTTGGTGCCCGCCACCCATGTGGCCCATCTCAAGCTGCAATACCCCGACCTGGTGGCTTATCCGCAGCCTGGAGGGCAGATGAAAATCGCTGCCGGCTGGCTGATCGAGCGGGCCGGCTGGAAGGGCTTTCGCGAGGGCGACGCTGGCGTGCACAAGTTGCAGGCACTGGTGCTGGTCAATTATGGCAACGCCACGGGCCTGCAATTGCTGGACCTGGCTCAACGGATCCAGAAGGACATTGCCGAACGTTTCCAGGTCGATCTGGAGATGGAGCCGAATCGGTACTGACGGGCGCTTGGCCCTGCGTGAACAAAAAAACGCCCTGCATGACCGGCACTCGCTCATTCGTGCAGGATTGTGCAGGGCGTTTTGCTTGTTCCTGGGTTAATTTAATTGGCTGACGATGCGAGCATACGCATCCCCAAGGCCCGGTGCAGACGCTGTTGACGTGTGCACAAGAGAGCCGGATCAGCCTGAGCCAGTCTGCGACACCGAACCGATCACCAAACGGCAGATTGCTCGACCCCCATAACTCGAAACGAATGCGGGCGTGCCCATGATTACCCTGAAACTCAATGGAACAGATCATCAACTGGATGTCACCGAGGACATGCCGCTGCTGTGGGCGATCCGCGACGTGGCCGGCTATAACGGCACCAAGTTCGGCTGCGGCATGGGCCTGTGCGGCGCGTGTACGATCCACATCGATGGCGCCCCGGCGCGCAGTTGCATCACGCCGATCGGCTCGGTGAAAGGCCAGAACATCAGCACCATCGACGCGCTTCACGTCGACCCGGTCGGCCAGGTTGTGCAGAAGGCCTGGCTGGACACCGCCGTGGCCCAGTGCGGTTTCTGCCAGGGCGGGCAGATCATGTCCGCCACGGCGTTGCTCAAGACCAATCCCAACCCGACGGATGAACAGATCGAGGAGGCCATGGTCGGCAACCTCTGCCGTTGCGGCACCTACAACCGGATCAAGACCGCGATCCGCCAGGCCTCCACTCACCTGAAGGAGGCTAAGGCATGAGCCGCTTGCCGAATGATTTTGTGCTGAGCAATCTCAGTCGTCGGGGTTTCCTCAAGGGCGCCAGCGCCACGGGCGTGCTGGTGCTTGCCGCCAGTTGGGGGCTGCCGGAGGCCTTTGCCGAAGAGAAGAAGTTCGGCGCCGAGGGCATGCCCCATGGTGCGGTCGACGACCCCAAGGTCTACGTGAGCATTGCCGCTGACGGCAGCGTCACGGTGATCTGCAACCGTTCGGAAATGGGCCAGGGCGTGCGCACCAGCCTGAGCATGGTGGTGGCCGACGAACTCGACGCCGACTGGGCGCTCGTCAAGGTCAGGCAGGCGCCGGCTGATGAGGCGCGCTTCGGCAACCAGGACACCGACGGCTCGCGCAGCATGCGTCACTGGTACGAGCCGATGCGCCGCTGCGGTGCCGCCGCCCGGACCATGCTTGAATTGGCCGCCGCTGCCCAGTGGAAAGTGCCGGTGGGCGAATGCCGCGCGCAACTGCACAAAGTGGTGCATCAGCCTTCGGGGCGCGAACTGGGTTATGGCGAGTTGGCCGCCGCCGCCGCGGCCTTGCCGGTTCCGGCCCGCGACAGCCTGCGCCTCAAGCAGCCGTCGGAGTTTCGTTACATCGGCAAGGAGGCGAGCCGTGCCATCGACGGCGCGGACATCGTCAACGGCCGCGCGGTGTTCGGTGCCGATGTGCATTTCGACGGCATGCTCTACGCCGTCGTGGCCCGCCCACGGGTCTACGGTGGCAAGATCAAGAGCGTGGACAGCAGCGCGGCGTTGAAAGTACCGGGCGTGGTCAAGGTGGTGCAGATCGAAGGGCGCCCTTTGCCCTCCGAATTCCAGCCGCTGGGCGGCGTGGCGGTGGTAGCGAAAAACACCTGGGCGGCGATCAAGGGCCGCGAAGCGTTGAAAATCGAATGGGACGATGGCCCGAACGCCGGTTATGACTCCATCGCCTACCGCAAGGAACTGCAAGCGGCTGCGCTGAAGCCGGGCAAAGTCCTGCATAGCACTGGTGACCTTGACGACGCACTGGCCAAGGCCGATTCGACGTTGGAGGCTGCCTACTACCTGCCGCACCTGTCCCAGTCACCGATGGAACCGATGGTCGCGGTCGCCCGCTTCAAGGACGGTCAATGCGAAGCCTGGGCACCGAGCCAGGCACCCCAGGTCACCCGCGAACGCGTCGCCGAGCGCCTGGGCATTGCTTTCGAGAAGGTCACGATAAACATCACGTTGCTGGGCGGCGGTTTCGGACGCAAGTCCAAACCCGACTTCGTCGTCGAGGCGGCTGTGCTCGCCAAGGAATTCCCCGGCCAGGCGGTTCGGGTGCAATGGACCCGCGAGGACGACATTCATCACTCGTATTTCCATACCGTATCGGCCGAATACCTGAAGGCCGGCCTGAACAAGGACGGGCTGCCCTCCGGTTGGCTGCATCGCACCGTGGCCCCGTCCATCACCGCGTTGTTCGCGCCGGGCATGACCCACGAAGCGCCATTCGAAGTGGGCATGGGCGTGACCAACATGGCCTATGCCATTCCCAACCTGCGCCTGGAGAACCCCGAGGCGGTGGCCCATGCCCGGGTTGGCTGGTACCGCTCGGTGTCGAACATTCCCCATGGTTTTGCGATCCAGAGCTTCATCGACGAACTGGCCCACAAGGCCGGCCAGGACCCGCTCAAGTACCATCTGAAGTTGCTCGGCCCGGACCGCAAGATCAACCCCAACAGCCAGAATGACAGCTGGAACTACGGTGAATCGCCCGAGCGTTATCCCATCGATACGGCGCGGATCCGCACGGTGCTGGAGACTGCGGCGAAGGCCGCTGGCTGGGGCCGTGAATTGCCCAAGGGCCGGGGCTTGGGGCTGGCGGTGCACTACAGTTTCGTCACCTACGTGGCCGCGGCAATTGAAGTCGAGGTCAAGGATGACGGCACGGTGATCGTGCACAAGGCGGACATTGCCGTGGACTGTGGGCCGCAGATCAATCCCGAGCGCATCCGCTCGCAGTTCGAAGGCGCCTGTGTGATGGGCCTGGGCAATGCGATGGTCGGGGAGATCAGCTTCAAGGACGGCAAGGTCCAGCAGGACAATTTCCACATGTACGAAGTGGCGCGCATGTCCCTGGCACCCAAGGAAGTAGCCGTGCACCTGGTCACTCCGCCGGGCGAAGTGCCGCTGGGAGGCGTTGGTGAACCGGGCGTGCCGCCGATCGCGCCGGCATTGTGCAACGCCATCTTCGCTGCCACCGGCAAGCGCATCCGTGATCTGCCCGTGCGCTACCAGCTGCAAGGCTGGCAACAGGCCAAAGCCTGATGGACAGCGTTGATCTGAACGTGCTGCGCAGCGTGCTGGAATGGCGTCGCGCCGGGCAGCGGGTGGTGCTGTTCACCGTGGTCCAGACCTGGGGCACCGCGCCGAGACCTCCGGGGGCCATGCTGGCCTTGCGCGAGGACGGCGTGGTGATCGGTTCGGTATCGGGCGGTTGTGTCGAGGATGACCTGATCGCCCGGCTGCACGACGGCCGAATTCCGGCGGATGGCCCGCCCGTGCAGCTCATCACCTACGGTGTCACCCGCGAGGAAGCGGCGCGTTTCGGCTTGCCGTGCGGCGGCACCTTGCGCCTGACGGAGGAGCGAGTCGGCGATCCAGCTTGGGTCGCCGAGTTGCTGGCGCGGTGCGAGGCCCACGAGATAGTTGCCCGGGAATTGACCATCGCGACCGGCGGCGTGGTGCTGACACCGGCGAGCAAAAGCGATGCCTTGGTGTTCGATGGCGAAACGCTACGGGCGATTTATGGCCCGCGCTGGCGGCTGTTGCTGATCGGCGCCGGGCAGCTGTCGCGTTACGTGGCGGAAATGGCCCGGTTGCTGGATTTCGAAGTGCTGATCTGCGACCCGCGCAAGGAATTCGTCTACGGTTGGGAAGAGCAGCATGGCCGCTTTGTTCCGGGCATGCCCGACGAGGCGGTGCTGAGCATCGAGACCGATGAGCGCACCGCGATCGTTGCCCTGACCCATGACCCGCGCCTGGACGACATGGCCTTGCTCACCGCCCTGGATTCCAGGGCTTTTTATGTGGGCGCCCTCGGCTCACGGGTCAACAGTCAGAAGCGCCGGGACAACCTCGCTCAGCTAGGCTTGTCAGCACAAGCCATCGAGCGGCTGCACGGGCCCATCGGTCTGCACATCGGCAGTCACACTCCGGCGGAAATCGCCCTGTCGCTGCTGGCGGAAATCGTCGCGATCAAGAATGGCGTCGAATTGCGTCAAAAGAAACCGCTGTAGTCCAGGAGGGAAGGGTATGTCTGAGTCCATTGGCGTGATCATTCTCGCGGCCGGCTCGGGCCGCCGTTTCCGTCAGGTCGCCGGGGCCGACAAGGACAAGCTGCTGGCGGATTGCATAGGCCGTGACGGCGCGGTGCGCTCGGTGATCGAGCACGTGCTGGTCAACCTGCCGGCCTCGCTGGACAAGCGCGTGCTGGTCACCCGCAATGACCGTCCGCAGGCCATTCGCATGGCCCAGGCCTACGGGTGCGATTTCGTCGAGCTGGATTCGCCTGGCCTGGGCGACAGCATTGCCGCCGGTGTCCGGGCCTGTCCGGAGGTGGCTGGCTGGCTGATCGTGCTGGGCGACATGCCGTTTATCCTGCCGTCGAGCATCGAAAAGGTGGTGGCAGGGATTCGCGAGGATGGCATCAGCGTGCCGGTTTTTGCCGGGGAGTATGGGCATCCGGTGGGATTTGGTCGTGGGTTCGGCCCGCAGTTGATGGCGTTGTCCGGTGACCGTGGTGCGAAGGTGTTATTCGCCGGGGCGCAAGTGGCCGAGGTGCCGGTAGACGATCCGGGTGTGACCTGGGACATCGATGTGCCCGAAGCATTGATCTTCAGATAGATTTCTTGATGGATTGTAAAATTTATGGGGGTTGCAATTCCCCTGTGGGAGCGAGCTTGCTCGCGAAAGCAGTCTGATTTCAACAGTGATGCAAGCTGATCCACCGCCTTCGCGAGCAAGCTCGCTCCCACATGGGTTTTTCAGCGGATATGGATCTCATGCCAGGCGCTCATAGGGACCTGCAAATCGAAGGCATAAAAAAGCCCCGCCTGGCATCACCAGGCGGGGCTTTTTACTGGGCGGTGGAATCAGGCGTGAGGTTTAGGCTCGTGCTCTTTTTCCAGGGCTTCAGTGTGACGCGGAGCGACTTCTTCTTCAGCAGCGTGCTGAGGTTCGTCGATCACCGGGGCCGATTCAGCCGGGGCTTCAGCTACCGGGGCAGGGGCTGCCTCGGCGACTTCTTCCACGACCGGAGCCGGTTCGGCGGCAGGCGCTTGAGCGGCAGCCAGTTCAGCTTCCTTCTGCAGACGCTCAGCCTCACGCTTGCGACGACGCACTTCGCGTGGATCGTTCGGGGCGCGGCCGTTAGGGGTCAGGGCACTGACCGGTGCAGGTGCTTCAACCGGGGCTGGGGCTTCGGCAACCACTGCTTCGGCAACCACAGGCGCTTCGACCACTGGCGCAGGCTCGACCACTTGCGGTTCGACGGCTACTACCGGCTCCGGTTCAGCAACCGGCGCTGGTGCGGCTGGCTCGGCGTTCCAGTTGAAAGCGGTCTGCTCTTCGCGTACTGGCTCTGGTGCGGTTTCCTCGGCAGGCATCTCAACGGCAGAAACTTCAGCGGCAGGTTCAGCGGCTACCAGCGGCTGCTCGACGACCGGGGCAGGCTCGGCTTCGGCTTCGGCTTCGGCTTGCGGCTCGGCTTCACGAACCGGTGCGAGTTCCACTTCTGGCGAAGCAGTAACTTCTACCGGAGTGGTCGCTTCGACAACTGGCGCCTCGACTGCTGCCTCTTCCACCGCAGCGGTGGCCCGTTCGGCCTGCTCGTGTGCCTGGGCCTCGGCTGGGGCGCTGATCGCGCTGCTGGCAACTGCCGCGGTGACGGCCAGGCCGGCGGCCAGGTCGGCAGCGCTAGGCGCTTCGGTGTTCTCGCCGGCTTCGGACTCTTCCGAGCCTTCGATCACGTTGCCGTTGGCATCGCGTTGACGCTCGCGACGGTTGCTGCGACGACGCTGGCCGCGGGAGCGACGACGTGGACGATCGCCCTCGGCGTGGTCCTGGCCGTCTTCCTGCAACTGCTCCTCGGTGTTCAGTACTTCCTCTTCGCTGGCTTCGGCGGCTGCCTGCTCGGCGCGCGGCTGACGCTCTTCACGCGGTGGACGCGGTGCACGTTCTTCGCGAGGCTGGCGAGCCGGGCGTTCTGCTGCCGGAGTCGCAGGAGTCGCAGCAGCAGCAGCCGGTGCGGCGTCCAGAGGCTCGCGCAGTTCGCGAACACGTTCTTCACGCTCGCCACGCGGCTTGCGATCTTCACGTGGTGCGCGTGGCTGGCGCTCTTCGCGAGGCGGACGCGGTGCGCGTTCTTCGCGGGCTACCGCTGGAACTTCCTCACGGGCTTCGCGTGGTTGACGCTCTTCACGCGGCTCACGGGGGGCGCGCTCTTCACGCGGGGCACGTTCTTCGCGCGGCTTGCGCTCTTCGTCGCGACGACCGTTGCGGTTGCGGGTCTGCTGGCGACCGTTGCGGCGTTCTTCGTTGCGGGCCGGACGCTCGGTAGCGGCAGGCTTGGCGACAACGGCCGGTGCAGCAGGCTCTTCCTTGGTGGCGAACAGGCTGACCAGGGACTTCACCAGGCCTTTGAACAGGCTTGGTTCCGGCGCTGCGGCCGGGGCTGCAACCGGCGCGGCGGCTTCGGTCGGGACCGGAGCGTTGGCACGGGCCGGTGCGGTCTTGACCGCCGCTTCCTGGCGAACCAGGGTGCGGGTGGCGGCAGCTGGCTGGACGTCTTCGACTTCGGCGGCGGCCGCGGCGATTTCGTAGCTGGACTGGTTGGTATGAGCTTCGGGGCTGTCGTCACGCAGGCGCTGCACTTCGAAGTGCGGCGTCTCGAGGTGGTCGTTCGGCAGGATCACGATGCGGGCGCGGGTGCGCAGTTCGATCTTGGTGATCGAATTACGTTTTTCATTGAGCAGGAACGCCGCCACCGGGATCGGCACCTGGGCCCGAACCTCGGCGGTGCGGTCCTTCAGGGCTTCTTCTTCGATCAGGCGCAGGATCGCCAGGGACAACGATTCGACGTCACGGATGATGCCGGTGCCGTTGCAGCGCGGGCAAACGATGCCGCTGCTTTCGCCCAGGGATGGACGCAGGCGCTGACGGGACATTTCCAGCAGGCCGAAGCGCGAGATACGACCGACTTGTACCCGGGCGCGGTCGGCTTCCAGGCATTCACGGACTTTTTCTTCCACGGCGCGCTGGTTCTTGGCCGGAGTCATGTCGATGAAGTCGATGACGATCAGGCCGCCGATGTCGCGCAGGCGCAACTGGCGGGCGATTTCTTCGGCGGCTTCAAGGTTGGTCTGCAGGGCGGTTTCTTCGATGTCGCTGCCTTTGGTGGCGCGCGCCGAGTTGATGTCGATCGACACCAGGGCTTCGGTCGGGTCGATGACGATGGAGCCGCCCGACGGCAGTTCGACGACGCGCTGGAAGGCGGTCTCGATCTGGCTTTCGATCTGGAAACGGTTGAACAGCGGAACGCTGTCTTCGTAGAGCTTGATCTTGCTGGCGTATTGCGGCATCACCTGGCGAATGAAGGTCAGGGCTTCGTCCTGGGCTTCGACGCTATCGATCAGCACTTCGCCGATGTCCTGGCGCAGGTAGTCGCGGATGGCGCGGATGATCACGTTGCTTTCCTGGTAGATCAGGAAAGGTGCGGAACGATCCAGCGAGGCTTCCTTGATCGCGGTCCAGAGTTGCAGCAGGTAGTCGAGGTCCCACTGCATTTCTTCGCTGCTGCGGCCCAGGCCGGCAGTGCGCACGATCAGGCCCATGTCGGCGGGTGCGACCAGGCCGTTCAGGGCTTCGCGCAGTTCGTTGCGCTCTTCGCCTTCGATGCGGCGGGAGATGCCGCCGGCACGCGGGTTGTTCGGCATCAGGACCAGGTAGCGGCCGGCGAGGCTGATGAAGGTGGTCAGGGCGGCGCCCTTGTTGCCACGTTCTTCTTTTTCGACCTGGACGATGACTTCCTGGCCTTCGCTCAGGACGTCCTTGATGTTGACGCGGCCTTCGGGGGCTTTCTTGAAGTATTCGCGGGAGATTTCTTTGAGGGGCAGGAAGCCGTGGCGCTCGGAGCCGAAATCGACAAAGGCAGCCTCAAGGCTTGGTTCGATGCGAGTAATCCGGCCTTTATAGATGTTGGCCTTCTTCTGCTCGCGTGCACCGGATTCGATATCCAGGTCGTAGAGGCGCTGGCCGTCTACCAGTGCAACACGCAACTCTTCGGGTTGAGTTGCGTTAATCAGCATTCTTTTCATGTAGTACCGTCGGTTTCCGGGCTGCCGGAAACGGCGTTCGGCACACACGACTTCTCACGGTCGGTGTCAGGTGCGTCCTGGCGATGGCGGGGCCATTCCAGTGTCCAGCGAGTTCGACCCAATGATGGCGAAGTCGCGACGGACGCGTCCTGCTTGCTGGTACTCAAGCACTCAGTCAGGAGGAGGAATCAACCGGCGCCTGTGGACGAGATGAAGCGTCTAAATATAAGCCTAGTGCTACACAGTCCGACGGTTGTACATCTCCACCCTACACGTATCCCTGATAATTCGGGTGCTGCCGCGCGCAGAATCCGCAGCGGGTTGGCATTTACCGTGAGCTCCGGAAGGGGAGGTCACGCATCATGGCTCATTTAGGCGTTGTTTCCGAAGCTCTCGCTCGGGGTCGTCTGCGGGTGACTGCACTTTGTGAACTGGCCGTGAATGTGGCGCGCAAGGCGAGTCAAAACTCTGCTTTGCGGCGTATTTCAGGCCTCATGTCACCTGCGCTCGTTACACCTGCAAACTCTACCGTTACGTAGCAAAAGCCCCGTAGGACGGCCTCTCGTCCTCGTGAATTGCGTTGGTCAGGGCCGGTTTTTGACCGCTGGTCCGCTGTCCAGCCACTTTTGGCGGCGTTCGCGACTATAGCAGCAATGATTAAGTGCTTCAATTCCATAAAAAATTGTTATCATCGCCGCCATGACAACTACTGCCCCTTCGACCCCAGGCGTTCAACTGCTTGAGGTCTCGCCGGAATATGCCGGCCAACGAATTGATAACTTCCTGCTTGCCCGGCTCAAAGGCGTGCCCAAGACCTTGATCTACCGCATTTTGCGCAAAGGCGAAGTGCGGGTGAACAAAGGTCGGATCAAGCCTGAATACAAGCTCCAGGCGGGCGATGTCGTGCGCGTACCGCCGGTTCGCGTGCCCGAGCGCGATGAGCCGGTGCCACTGGCACAAGGCTTGTTGCAACGCCTGGAAGCCGCCATCGTCTTCGAAGACAAGGCCCTGATCGTGGTCAACAAGCCCGCGGGCATCGCGGTCCACGGCGGCAGCGGCCTGAATTTCGGCGTGATCGAAGCCTTCCGTCAACTGCGTCCCGATACCAAGGAGCTGGAACTGGTCCATCGTCTGGATCGGGACACCTCCGGGCTGTTGATGATTGCCAAGAAGCGCAGCATGTTGCGTCATCTGCACGAACAGTTGCGCGGCGATGGCGTCGACAAGCGCTACATGGCGCTGGTGCGCGGTCGTTGGGAAACATCCGTCAAGCAGGTCCGCG
This sequence comes from Pseudomonas sp. FP198, assembly GCF_030687895.1. Taxonomy (NCBI): domain Bacteria; kingdom Pseudomonadati; phylum Pseudomonadota; class Gammaproteobacteria; order Pseudomonadales; family Pseudomonadaceae; genus Pseudomonas; species Pseudomonas sp. FP198. The sequence continues at coordinate 4,125,746 of NZ_CP117452.1, read as the reverse complement.
CGCCGCTGCTCAAGAGCAACCTGCGCTCCGGCGAGCGCATGGTGGAAGTCAACGAAGAAGGCAAGGAAGCGCTGACCGTGTTCAAGGTGCTGCGCCGTTTCGGCGACTTCGCCACCATGGTCGAGGCCAAGCCGGTCACTGGGCGGACCCACCAGATCCGTGTCCATACCCTGCACGCCGGGCATTGCATTGCCGGTGACAGCAAGTACGGGGACGATGACTTCAGCAAGGAAATCCGTGACCTGGGCGGCAAGCGCCTGTTCCTCCATGCCTACATGCTGACCGTGCCATTGCCGGACGGCGGCGAGCTGAAATTGCAGGCCCCCGTGGATGACATGTGGGCCAAGACCGTGGAGCGGTTGAGTGCATCCTGATTACAAGCTGCTGATATTCGATTGGGACGGCACTCTGGCGAACTCCATCGGTCGGATTGTCGAGTCGATGCACGTCGCGTCGGACCGTACGGGTTTTGCTCGGCGGGATGATTTTGCGGTGAAGGGCATCATTGGGCTCGGGCTGCCGGAAGCGATTCGCAGCCTGTACCCGGAAATCGCTGATGATGAGCTGAGCGTTTTTCGCCAGCATTATGCCGATCACTACATCGCGCTGGAGGCCGAGCCTTCACCGCTGTTCGACGGCGTGGCGGACACGCTCCAGACCCTGCGGGACGAGGGCTATCACCTGGCTGTCGCGACCGGCAAGGCGCGGCGCGGGCTGGATCGGGTGCTGAAGTCCCATGGCTGGGACGATTATTTCGACATCACCCGCGCCGCCGACGAAACCGCCAGCAAGCCGCATCCGCTGATGCTTGAGCAGATCTTGGCGCACTGTAATGTGCGGCCCGAGCAGGCGCTGATGGTCGGGGATTCGTCGTTCGACCTGCAGATGGCGCGTAATGCCGGCATGGGCTCTGTCGCTGTCAGTTATGGCGCGCAGACGATCGAGGCGCTTCGGGCGTTTGAACCGTGCCTGGCCATTGACCATTTTCCCGAATTGCACGCGTGGCTGAGCCGGCGTGCCGGTTGACGTTTTGATGGGGATGCATGCATGACCGATGAATGGAAAGCACCGGCCAAGGCAGATGCCGAGAGCGGTGATGGAAAAAGCTGGAAGCTGTTGGAAAAGACCCTGTTGGCCGGTGTGCAAGAGCAGCGTCGGTCGCGCCGCTGGGGGATCTTCTTCAAGCTGCTGACCTTTGTTTATCTTTTCGTTGCGCTGCTGCTGTTCACGCCGTTGATGAGTATCGAAAAAGGTGCGGTCAGTGGTTCGGCGTATACCGCGTTGATCGACATTGAAGGCGTGATCGCCGACAAGGAGCCAGCCAGTGCGGATAACATCGTCGGCAGTCTGCGGGCTGCCTTCGAAGATCCGAAGGTCAAGGGCGTGGTGCTGCGCATCAACAGCCCGGGCGGCAGTCCGGTGCAGTCGGGTTACGTCTACGACGAGATCGTCCGGTTGCGCGCGCTTCACCCGAACACCAAAGTCTATGCAGTCATCGCCGATCTCGGCGCGTCGGGTGCCTATTACATTGCCAGCGCGGCGGACCAGATCTATGCCGACAAGGCCAGCCTGGTCGGCTCCATTGGCGTGACGGCGGCCGGTTATGGTTTTGTCGGGACCATGGAGAAGCTCGGTGTGGAGCGGCGGGTCTATACCTCCGGCGAGCACAAGTCGTTCCTTGATCCGTTCCAGCCGCAAAAGCCTGAAGAAACCGCGTTCTGGCAGGGCGTACTCGACACGACCCATAAGCAATTCATTGCCAGCGTCAAGAAAGGCCGTGGCGAGCGCTTGAAGGACAAGGAACATCCGGAATTGTTTTCCGGATTGGTCTGGTCCGGGGAGCAGGCTTTGCCCCTGGGCCTGATCGACGGCCTGGGCAGTGCCAGTTCGGTGGCTCGGGATGTGATCGGTCAGAAGGATCTGGTGGATTTCACCATCGAGGAATCGCCGTTTGACCGCTTCTCGAAGAAACTGGGCGCAAGCATCGCCGAGCATCTGGCAATGTGGATGGGCTTCCAGGGCCCGGCGTTGCGCTGATTTTTGAAAGGCTGCGCACCTGAAGGGTGATGCGGTCGCTGTGGCGAGGGAGCTTGCTCCCGCTGGGCTGCGCAGCGGCCCCCAAATTTCTGCGGTCGCTGCGCAACCGAGCGGGAGCAAGCTCCCTCGCCACAGAGGACGGTTCAGGGAACCTCCACACCCTCCACCAGCAACATATCCACAAGACGAATCAGCGGTAGGCCGACCAGGCTGGTGGCGTCCGGCCCTTCGGTGCTCTGGAACAGGCTCACGCCCAGGCCTTCGGCCTTGAAGCTGCCGGCGCAGTCGTACGGTTGCTCGGTGCGCAGATAGCGCTCCACGCGAGCCTGATCCAATGTCCGCATGGTTACGGTAAACGGAACGCAATCGACCTGGCAGGCGCCGGTCTGGCTGTTGAGCAGTGCCAGGCCGGTCAGGAAGGTTACTTTGGTCCCGCTGGCGGCCAGCAGTTGCTCGCGGGCGTTCTCGAAGGTGTGGGGCTTGCCCAGGATGCGCTCGCCGAGCACGGCGACCTGATCCGAGCCAATGATCAGGTGCGCCGGGTAACGGTCCGCCAGGGCGAAGGCTTTTTCCCGGGCCAGGCGTTTCACCAGTTCGAGCGCGGCCTCGCCGGCGCGATGGCTTTCGTCGATGTCCGGTGAGTCGCAGACGAATGGCAGCCCCAGGCGGGCAAGCAGTTCCCGGCGGTAGACCGAGCTTGAGGCAAGTAATAAAGGCAGCATTGGCGTCTCCAGGAGGCAGGAGGGGATTCTAGCGAGGCGTGCAAGTGACGGACAGGGCTGAATTTCCTTTGACATGGCCCGGTGCATCCCTATAATGCTGCGCCTATGTTGAATGACCCGATTCCACCTCACGTTGACCCGCGCAAATTGGCTGACCGTGGCACCACCCTTCAAGGTGAATTGCTGCTGGCCGATTTGAAGAGACTCTGCGACCCGCTTTCCGACGATGTCGGTACGGTCCAGGCCAAATTCGTTTTTGAACGAGATGAACGTAAATCTGTGGTGATCCACAGCTTTATCGACACTGAAGTCAAAATGGTTTGCCAGCGTTGTCTTGAGCTGGTCACCCTGCCGATCCACAGCGAATGCAGTTACGCCGTGGTGAAGGAGGGTGCGAATACCCAGTCGTTGCCGAAAGGTTATGACGTGCTGGAACTGGGCGAAGATCCATTGGATCTGCAGTCACTGATCGAGGAGGAGCTTCTGCTCGCCTTGCCCATTGTGCCTGCTCATCATCCGGAAGAATGCCAGCAGCCGGCGGGAGCAGATGAGCCCGAACCGAGCGAGGACGAGGTAACGCGGTCCAACCCGTTCAGTGTATTGGCGCAGTTAAAGCGTGACCCAAACGTTTAGGAGTTAATCAATTATGGCTGTTCAGCAGAACAAAAAATCCCGCTCTGCCCGTGACATGCGCCGTTCGCACGACGCTCTCGAGGCTAGCACCCTGTCTGTAGAAAAAACCACCGGTGAAGTTCACCTGCGTCACCACGTATCGCCAGAAGGCGTATACCGTGGTCGTAAAGTGATCGACAAGGGCGCCGACGAGTAATCACTTGTCCGCTCAAGTCATCGCAATTGACGCAATGGGCGGGGACTTCGGTCCCCGCAGCATTGTTCAGGCCAGCCTCGCTTGCCTGAATGCTACGCCCTCGCTGCACCTGACCCTCGTCGGTCAACCCTCCCTCCTGGAAGAATTGCTCAGTGGCTATCCTGCTGCGGATCGCGCGCGCCTGACGATTACCCCGGCGTCCGAAGTCATCGCCATGGACGAGAAACCTGCCCAGGCTCTGCGCGGCAAGCCCGACGCCTCGATGCGCGTGGCGTTGGAGCTGCTGCGCGACGACAAGGTCCAGGCGTGTGTCAGTGCGGGTAATACCGGGGCGTTGATGGCGCTGTCCCGCTACGTGCTGAAAACCCTGCCGGGGATCGATCGGCCCGCCATGGTCGCGGCGATCCCGACCCAGCGCGGCTTCTGCCAGCTATTGGACCTGGGCGCCAATGTCGACTGCAGCGCCGAGCATTTGCTGCAGTTCGCGGTGATGGGTTCGGTCGCGGCTGAAACCCTGGGCATCGCTCGCCCTCGCGTGGCACTGCTGAATATCGGCACCGAAGACATCAAGGGTAATCAGCAGGTCAAGCTCGCGGCCACATTGTTGCAAAGCGCCCGGGGCATCAATTACATCGGTTTTGTCGAGGGTGACGGGTTATATCGCGGCGAGGCGGACGTGGTGGTATGCGACGGTTTTGTCGGCAATATCCTGCTCAAGTCCAGCGAAGGCCTGGCGACCATGATTGGCGGCCGCATCGAGGCCCTGTTCAAGCAGAACCTGGCTTCCAGGGCGGTGGGTGCGCTGGCATTGCCGCTGTTGCGTCGTCTGCAGGCGGATCTGGCCCCGGCGCGGCACAATGGTGCGAGTTTTCTCGGGCTGCAGGGCATCGTGATCAAGAGTCATGGTTCGGCTGGGGTGCAGGGCTTTCAGAGTGCAATCAACCGGGCGGTGATTGAAATCGAGGAAAACCTGCCTGAGCGCCTGCATGGCCGTCTTGAAGATTTGTTAACTTAGGCGTTTTCGTCCGACAATGCTTAAATGTGACCGGTCGGTTCAACCCGCCATCCAACTGTCAGTTTCCTAGCGCCCCCAGGGGCGTCAATTTTTGACGACAAGATCATTAGGGGCTTTGTTTTCATGTCTGCTTCCCTCGCATTCGTCTTTCCAGGACAGGGCTCGCAGTCCCTCGGCATGCTGGCCGAGCTGGGCGCGCAATACCCGCTGATCCTGGAAACATTCAAAGAAGCATCCGCTGCACTCGGCTACGACTTGTGGGCACTGACCCAGCAAGGGCCGGAAGAGCAACTCAACCAGACCGACAAGACTCAACCCGCGATCCTGACCGCCTCCATTGCGCTGTGGCGCTTGTGGCTGGCTGAAGGCGGCGCGCGTCCGGCGTTTGTCGCCGGTCACAGCCTGGGTGAGTACAGCGCCCTGGTGGCGGCTGGCAGCCTGAGCCTTGGCGACGCGGTCAAGCTGGTGGAGCGGCGTGGCCAGTTGATGCAAGAGGCGGTTCCGGCCGGGCAGGGTGGCATGGCCGCTATCCTCGGCCTGGAAGATGCCGATGTGTTGGCAGCCTGTGCCGAAGCGGCGCAAGGCGATGTGGTCAGCGCGGTGAATTTCAATTCACCGGGCCAGGTGGTCATTGCTGGCGCCAAGGCGGCTGTCGAGCGTGCGATCGAAGGTTGCAAGGCCCGTGGCGCCAAGCGCGCGATGCCCTTGCCGGTCAGCGTTCCGTCGCACTGCGGGTTGATGCGCCCGGCCGCCGAGCGTTTTGCCGAATCCATCGCCGCCATCGACTGGCAGGCGCCGCAGATTCCCGTGGTTCAGAATGTCAGCGCCAACGTGGCGCCGGATCTCGAGACCCTCAAGCGCGATCTGCTGGAACAACTCTACAAGCCGGTTCGCTGGGTCGAATCGGTGCAGACCCTGGCAGCCAAAGGCGCGACCGAACTGGTCGAGTGCGGCCCTGGCAAGGTGCTGGCAGGTCTGAACAAACGCTGCGCCGAAGGCGTGTCGACTTCCAATCTCAACACCCCAGACGCTTTCGCTGCCGCTCGCGCAGCGCAAGCCTGAACAGGAGAAGCTTGCATGAGTCTGCAAGGTAAAGTTGCACTGGTGACCGGTGCAAGCCGCGGCATCGGCCAGGCTATCGCACTGGAACTGGGTCGCCAAGGCGCCATTGTCATCGGCACCGCGACTTCCGCTTCAGGCGCCGAGCGTATCGCCGCGACCTTGAAGGAAAACGGTATCCAAGGCACCGGCCTTGAGCTGAATGTCACCAGCGACGAATCGGTTGCGGCGGTTCTGGCAAGCATCCAGGAGCAGTTCGGCGCTCCGGCGATCCTGGTCAATAATGCCGGCATCACTCGCGATAACCTGATGATGCGCATGAAAGATGACGAATGGTTCGATGTGGTCGATACCAACTTGAACAGCCTGTATCGGCTGTCCAAGGGCGTTCTGCGTGGCATGACCAAGGCCCGTTGGGGCCGAATTATCAGTATCGGCTCGGTTGTGGGTGCCATGGGCAACGCTGGCCAAGTAAACTATGCTGCGGCTAAAGCCGGCCTGGAAGGTTTCAGCCGTGCGCTGGCACGGGAAGTCGGTTCGCGCTCGATTACGGTAAACTCGGTTGCACCGGGTTTCATCGACACCGACATGACCCGCGAACTGCCGGAAGCACAGCGTGAAGCTTTGTTGACACAGATTCCGCTGGGCCGTCTGGGGCAAGCTCAAGAAATCGCGTCCGTGGTCGCTTTTCTTGCTTCGGACGGTGCGGCATACGTGACTGGGGCTACAATCCCGGTAAACGGCGGGATGTACATGAGTTAAATGTGACGGATTGCTTCAAAAAAATGTCATACGAGCTGTCTAAAATCCGTTATAAAGCTGCAATCTATTTATAGGCGGCGGGCCCAGGGTTCGAGGAGTGAAGCTTTCGGTTGAAAAACCGAAAAGTCTTTCTATACACTTACCCACCGGCCAGCTGCCTGAATTTGTCCATTAGGAGTGAAAACAAGGTATGAGCACCATCGAAGAGCGCGTCAAGAAAATCGTTGCCGAGCAACTGGGCGTTAAAGAAGAAGAAGTTGTGAACACCGCTTCCTTCGTCGAAGACCTGGGTGCCGACTCCCTTGACACCGTTGAGCTGGTGATGGCTCTGGAAGAGGAATTCGAGACCGAGATTCCTGACGAAGAAGCTGAAAAGATCACTACTGTACAAGCTGCTATCGACTACGTTACCAGCCACCAGGCGTAAGCGTATTTAGTCGTCGCTAGCTGTCATGGAAAAACCGCACTGCCATTTCGGCGTGCGGTTTTTTCTTTAGGCCTGATGCAAAGTCGTCATTTGAAAAAGGAGAGTGCTGTGTCGCGTAGACGCGTCGTAGTCACCGGTATGGGTATGTTGTCGCCACTGGGCACGGATGTGCCGAGCAGCTGGCAGGGCATTCTGGCTGGCCGTAGTGGCATTGGTCTGATCGAACACACCGACCTTTCTGCCTATTCCACCCGTTTTGGCGGCTCGGTAAAGGGTTTCAATGTCGAGGAATACCTGTCGGTCAAGGAAGCCCGCAAGCTTGACCTGTTCATTCAATACGGCCTGGCAGCCGGTTTCCAGGCGGTGCGCAATGCCGGGCTGGAAGTCACCGACGCCAACCGTGAGCGCATCGGCGTGGCCATGGGTTCGGGTATTGGCGGCTTGACCAATATCGAAGAAACCAGCCGTACGCTGCATGATTCCGGGCCGCGGCGTATTTCGCCGTTTTTCGTGCCGGGCTCGATCATCAATATGATTTCCGGTTTCCTGTCCATCCACCTTGGCGCACAGGGACCCAACTACGCTATCGCGACTGCCTGCACTACGGGCACCCACTGCATCGGCATGGCCGCGCGCAACATCATGTACGACGAAGCTGACGTGATGATTGCCGGTGGTGCGGAAATGGCCGCCTGCGGCCTCGGCATGGGCGGTTTCGGCGCGTCCCGTGCGCTGTCGACCCGCAACGATGAGCCGGACCGGGCCAGCCGCCCGTGGGACAAGGGTCGCGATGGTTTCGTACTGTCGGACGGCGCCGGTGCGCTGGTGCTCGAAGAACTTGAACACGCCAAGGCGCGTGGCGCGACCATCTATGCCGAACTGATCGGCTTCGGTACCAGCGGCGATGCGTTCCACATGACTTCGCCACCGGCCGATGGCGCCGGTGCGGCTCGTTGCATCACCAATGCCTTGCGCGACGCCAAGCTCAATCCAGGGCAGGTCCAGTACATCAACGCTCATGGTACGTCGACCCCGGCCGGCGATCTTGCCGAAGCCCAGGCCATCAAGACCGTGTTCGGCGACCACGCCTACAAACTGGCTGTCAGCTCGACCAAATCGATGACCGGCCACCTGTTGGGCGCAGCAGGTGCGGTGGAAGCGATCTTCAGCGTACTGGCGATCAACAGTCAGGTGGCGCCGCCGACCATCAACCTCGATGAGCCGGACGAGGGCTGCGACCTCGACTTCGTGCCGCATACCGCCCGCAGCATGGACATCGACGTCGTGTTGTCCAATTCCTTCGGCTTCGGCGGGACCAACGGCTCGCTGGTGTTTCGCCGGTTCGCCGGTTGATGGAAAGCTGGGTCGACGGTCAGCCGGCTGACGCTCTGTCGCTGAAAGATCGCGGCCTGGCCTACGGTGATGGGTTGTTCGAAACCATCGCCGTGCGGGACGGCAAGCTCGTTCTGCTTGAAGGGCATCTGCAACGCCTCGCGTCGGGATGCCGACGGTTGGCAATCAGTGTCGATCAGGCGGTATTGAAGGCTGAACTGCGAGCCTATGCGCAGCAGCTTGGCGATGGCATCCTGAAACTGATCGTGACCCGTGGCGACAGCCTGCGGGGCTATGCCGCCAATCCTTCGGCCCAGGCCCGCCGCATCTTGCAGGGCAGCCCGCCGGCGGCCTATCCGCTGGCCCATGCCGAGCAAGGCGTTCAATTGTTCCCCTGCGTTACACGCCTGTCCGAGCAACCGTTGCTCGCCGGCCTCAAGCACCTCAATCGCCTTGAACAAGTGCTGGCCCGCGCCGAGTGGAGCGACACCGGACATGCCGAAGGCTTGATGCTGGATATGTCCGGGCGGGTGATCGAAGGCGTGTTCAGCAATCTGTTCATGGTGCGCGACGGAGCGCTGATCACAGCGGATCTGAGCCGTTGTGGTGTCGCCGGGGTGATGCGCGGGCAATTATTGTTTCAAGCCGAGTCTGATGGCATCGCTACTCAGGTCACCGATATCCGCCTCGAACAGCTGCACCAGGCCGACGAGGTCTTTGTCTGCAACAGCGTTTATGGCGTGTGGCCGGTACGCGGATGCGGTTCGGCGCGCTGGTCGGTTGGCCCGCTCACCCGTAAACTGCAGACCCTTGCCCGTGCGCTATTGGATGCTTGATTCGTGAGACGTAAATTCTTGCTGCTGCTGGAAGTCGGACTGGTTCTGGCAGGGCTGTTGCTGGGCGCTTCGGCGTGGAAAATTCATTCGGCGCTGCAGCAGCCGTTGAACATCACCCAGGAAGAACTGCTTGACGTACCCAGCGGCACCACGCCGACCGGGACGCTCAATCGCCTGGAAGCCGATGGCCTGATCAAGGACGCGTTCTGGTTGCGGGTCTACTGGCGCTTCAACCTCGCCGGCCAGCCCCTGCACTCCGGCGAATACCGCCTGGTGCCAGGGATGACGATGGACGGCCTGATCGGTGTCTGGAAGCGTGGTGACGTGGTGCAGTACAGCGTCACGCTGGTGGAGGGCTGGAATTTCCGTCAGGTTCGCGCAGCGCTGGCCAAGGATGAGAAGCTCCAGCAGACCTTCGCCGGCCTGAGCGACAGTCAGGTGATGGACCGTCTTGGTCATTCCGGGATATTTCCCGAAGGCCGGTTCTTCCCGGATACCTATCGGTTCGTGCGCGGTACGTCGGATGCCGACCTGCTGAAGAAGGCCTACGATCGGCTGGAAGATGTCCTTGCCAAGGAGTGGGCGCAACGGGCCGCCGATGTGCCTTACACCCAGCCTTATCAGGCATTGATCATGGCTTCCCTGATCGAGAAGGAAACCGGCGTGCCCCAGGAGCGTGGCCAGATCGCCGGGGTGTTCGTGCGTCGCTTGCGCCTGGGCATGTTGTTGCAGACCGATCCCACCGTGATCTATGGCCTGGGGGAGCGCTACACCGGCAAGCTCACCCGCGCCCATCTGAAAGAACCGAATCCCTACAACACCTATCTGGTTCCAGGGCTGCCGCCGACGCCGATCGCGATGGTCGGGCGCGAGGCAATTCATGCGGCGTTGAACCCGGCGGACGGCAACAGCCTTTATTTCGTGGCCCGGGGCGATGGTAGCCATGTGTTCTCCGATGACCTGGAAACGCACAACAACGCGGTGCGCGAATACCAGCTCAAGCGCCGCGCCGATTATCGCTCCAGCCCGGCCCCGGTTGCACCGGACGATGTGGCGCCGATTCCCGCCGCTTCACCTGATACGGCGCCTGAAGCCGTGCCCCAGGTGCCGCCCCAGGAACCCGCGCCGCAACCCGCCCCCGAAGCGAATGCCAGCGAGCCGCCGAGCCCGCAATGACTCTGATTAAGGATCGCCCGTGACTGGCTTGTTTATAACCCTGGAAGGCCCCGAAGGCGCCGGCAAGAGCACCAACCGCGAATACCTCGCCGAACGTTTGCGGGCGGAAGGCATCGAGGTGCTGCTGACCCGTGAGCCGGGCGGCACGCCGCTGGCCGAGCGGATTCGCGAGGTGCTGCTGGCACCCCTTGATGAGGTCATGAACCCCGACACCGAGCTGTTGCTGGTTTTCGCCGCCCGGGCGCAACATCTGGCCGAGGTGATCCGCCCGGCGCTGGCCCGTGGTGCGGTGGTGCTGTGTGACCGCTTCACCGATTCGACCTATGCCTACCAGGGGGGCGGCCGGGGCTTGTCCCTTGAGCGTATCGCCGTGTTGGAAACCTTTGTCCAGGCGGACCTGCGGCCAGACCTGACCCTGGTGTTCGACCTGCCGGTGGACATCGGCCTGGCCCGCGCCAGCGCCCGGGGGCGGCTCGATCGCTTCGAGCTGGAAGGGCAGGCTTTCTTCAACGCCGTGCGCAACGCCTTCCTGGAGCGTGCCCAGGCTGATCCGGCGCGTTACCTGCTGATCGACGCCGCCCAACCGCTGGCACAGGTCCAGCAATCGCTGGATGGTCTGCTGCCGCGGCTACTGGAGCGTGCCCGTGGCTGAAGCCTATCCGTGGCAGGACAGCCTCTGGCAGCAATTGGCCGGGCGTGCCCAGCATGCCCATGCCTACCTGCTCCACGGTCCGGCCGGGATCGGCAAGCGCGCCCTGGCCGAACGCCTGATGGCGAGCCTGTTGTGCCAGGCCCCGGTGGCCGCGGGCGCCTGCGGCGAGTGCAAGTCCTGCCTGCTGCTCAAGGCCGGTAGCCATCCAGACAACTACGTGCTGGAGCCTGAAGAGGCGGACAAGGCGATCAAGGTCGACCAGGTCCGGGACCTGGTGAGTTTCGTTGTCCAGACCGCGCAGATGGGCGGGCGCAAGGTCGTGTTGATCGAACCGGTGGAGTCGATGAACATCAACGCGGCCAATGCCTTGCTCAAGAGTCTCGAAGAGCCTTCCGGGGATACCGTCCTGCTGTTGGTCAGCCACCAGCCGAGTCGGTTGTTGCCGACCATCAAGAGCCGTTGCGTGCAACAGGCTTGTCCGCTGCCCAGCGAGGCCATGAGCCTGCGGTGGCTGGGCCAGGCCTTGCCTGACAGCAGCGATGAGGAGCGTGTCGAGCTGCTGACCCTGGCCGCCGGTTCGCCACTCGCGGCCGTCAGCCTCCAGGCCCAGGGCGTGCGTGAGCAGCGGGCACTGGTCGTGGACGGCGTCAAGAAGCTGCTCAAGCAACAGCAGTCGCCGACGCAACTGGCCGAGGGCTGGAACGCCATTCCGTTGCTGCTGCTGTTTGACTGGTTCTGCGACTGGTCGAGCCTGATCCTGCGTTATCAGCTCACCGAGGACGAGGCAGGGCTGGGACTGGCGGACATGCGCAAGGTGATCCAGTACCTGGCGCAAAAAAGCAGCCAGGACAAAATCCTGAACATTCAGGACTGGATCCTTGCCCAACGCCAGAAGGTGCTGAGCAAGGCCAACCTCAATCGCGTCCTGTTGCTGGAGGCGCTGTTGGTGCAATGGGCAAGTTTGCCTGGTCGTAACTGACAGGCACACTAAACTCAGCTCAATTGCAGCGGAGATCAGCATGAACGAACCTGTCAGCCCCGGGCCACGCAATGGCATCCTGTCCCTGACCATCAAGGACAAGTCGGTGCTCTACGCCGCCTATATGCCCTTCATCAGGAATGGCGGCCTGTTTATCCCGACCAACAAGAATTATCGCCTGGGCGATGAGGTATTCATGCTGTTGAGCCTGATGGACGAACCGGAGAAAATCCCGGTCGCCGGCAAGGTGATCTGGCTCACCCCCAAAGGCGCCCAGGGCAACCGGGCGGCCGGGGTTGGCGTGCAGTTCAACGAAGGCGACAACTCGGCCCGCAATCAGATCGAAACCCACCTGGCCGGAACCCTCAAGTCCGACCGTCCTACCCATACGATGTAGCTGGCCCCCTATGCTTGTAGATTCCCATTGTCACCTTGATCGCCTCGACCTTGCCGCCCATGGCGGTTCGCTGGACGCCGCGCTGGATGCCGCGCGCCAACGAGGCGTCGGGCATTTCCTGTGCATCGGCGTCAGCGCCGATAACGCCGCCGACGTCAAGGTCCTGGCCGACCGTTATGCGGATGTCGATTGTTCGGTGGGTATCCACCCGCTGGACGTACAGCCCGATGCCGCGCCGGCCCTGGACTGGCTGCTCCATGAACTCGACCATCCTCGGGTGGTGGCCATTGGCGAGACTGGCCTCGACTATCATTACGAGCCAGAGGCCGCCGAGGTGCAGCAGGCTTCGTTCCGCTTGCACCTGGAAGCAGCTCGTCAGACTGGCAAACCGGTAATCATCCACACCCGCGGTGCCCGCGCCGACACCCTGGACCTGCTGCGCGACGCGGCGTTGCCCCAGGCGGGCGTGTTGCATTGCTTCACCGAGGACTGGGACATGGCCAAGGCTGCGCTGGACATGGGTTACTACATCTCCCTGTCCGGTATTGTCACGTTTCGCAATGCCGATGCCCTGCGCGACGTCGCCAGCAAAGTGCCGGCCGATCGATTGCTGGTGGAGACCGATTCGCCGTACCTGGCGCCAATACCCTATCGCGGCAAGCCGAACCTTCCTCAGTATGTGCGCGAGGTCGCCGAGTTCCTGGCCATGTTGCGCGGTGAATCCTATGAGCGGTTCGCGCAGCAGACCACGGAAAACTTCAAGCGCCTGTTCCCCCTGGCGCATGTCGGTTCGCCGAGGGCCTGAATCACGGACAAAAAAAACCCGGGTTCTGGGGGGTGAATCCGGGTTAAGACCATTAGGAGTAAACAAAGGCACTCGGTCCGTTGGTACCTTTATCGGCGCGTCACTTGGGGGAGATGTCACGCCGACAGTTCAAGTATTGATCACTGTGGCGATGCGTCCAGTGTGGTTGCGGCGGTTTTTAAACAAATTTGGAATACGCTCGCTTCGGATAGGTTCTCACTGTCCTGTTAACCTGCCAGTACGGTAGGGTGCCAGGTAAACGGAGGAGTCGGGACCGCACGGTTTTCCGCAGAACACTGATCGAAAATGGATGATCCGTGCATTTTTGCGTAATTTAGGCATAATACCCGGCTTCGAATTTTGACCCTTCAGACCTTTTTCTTATGCACAAAGAACCCCGTAAGGTCCGTGAGTTTCGTCGCCGCGAGCAGGAAATTCTCGACACCGCGCTCAAGTTGTTCCTCGACCAGGGTGAAGACAGTGTCACCGTCGAGATGATTGCGGATGCCGTGGGTATCGGCAAAGGCACGATTTATAAACATTTCAAATCCAAGGCCGAGATCTACCTGCGGCTGATGCTCGATTACGAGCGCGATTTGAACGAGTTGTTGCATTCGGCCGATGTGGACAAGGACAAGGAAGCGCTTTCCCGGGCCTATTTCGAGTTCCGCATGCGCGACCCGCAGCGTTACCGCTTGTTCGACCGCCTGGAAGAGAAGGTGGTCAAGGGCAACCAGGTGCCGGAAATGGTCGAGGAGCTGCACAAGATCCGCGCTTCCAACTTCGAACGCCTGACCCTGTTGATCAAGGGCCGCATCAGCGAAGGCAAGCTTGAAGATGTGCCGCCGTATTTCCATTACTGCGCGGCCTGGGCGTTGGTGCATGGCGCCGTGGCGCTGTATCACTCGCCGTTCTGGAGCAACGTGCTTGAAGATCAGGAAGGCTTCTTCCAGTTCCTGATGGACATTGGCGTGCGCATGGGCAACAAGCGCAAGCGCGATACCGACGTTCCGAGCAGTTGAGGCATTCAGCTGTCTGATTGCGTCATGTCTGCTTACATGGCGCATTGCCCGAGGAATATACTCAGGCTTGGGCCTTGCAGAAATCTGATTTTTAGGTCAGGTTTTGCGGGCCCGATTCTTCTTTCGCCGGAGTCATCATGATCGTTGACCGTCAAGGCAGGCGTTTTCGCAATTTGCGGATCAGCCTGACTTCAGCCTGCAACTATGCCTGTACCTACTGCGTGCCAGACGGCAAGCGGCTGGTGGCTGCGCAGGATGAACTGTCGGCCGAGGCCATGGCGCGGGGCGTGGCCTATCTGATCGAAGCCGCCGGCATCGAGCGGCTGCGCATCACCGGTGGAGAGCCACTGGTCAGCCCCAAGCTGGAAAGCTTCATGACGGCGGTGGGGCAGATGGGGCTGCAGGACATCAGCCTGACCACCAACGGTCAGCTGCTGGCAAAGAAGCTGCCGCTGCTGGTCAACGCCGGTATCCGCCGTATCAACGTCTCCCTCGACACCCTGGACCCCGTGGCGTTTCGCAGCATTGCCCGTGGTGGCGACCTGGCGACCGTCCTCGACGGCATGGAGCAGGCCCGGGCGGCGGGAATGAAGATCAAGGTCAACATGGTGCCGTTGCGCGGGCAGAACCTCGACCAGGTGATGCCGTTGCTCCAGTACTGCCTGGAGCGTGGTTATGAATTGCGTTTCATCGAGTTGATGCGCATGGGCCACCTGGCCAAGGACTCCAATGCGTTCCTTCAACAGTTCGTCAGCCTCCAGCAGTTGCTGGGCCTGATAGGCGATCAATACGAATATCTGCAGGCCGATGCGCCGATCGATGCGACGGCCGTGCGTTACGAGATTCCGGGGTTAGGGCACTTCGGTGTGATCGCCAACGAAAGCGTGCCGTTCTGCCGCACCTGTTCGCGGCTGCGGCTGTCTTCCACGGGCTGGTTGCATGGCTGCCTGTCGTCGAGTAACCGTCACTACGTTGGCGATCTGTTGGACAAACCGCGTCACCAGGCATTGCCGGCCCTCCAGCGGCTGTTGGTCAAGGCCTTGGGGGACAAGCAGGAAGTGGCGTTTTCCGGCGGTGCGACCATCATGAAGATCATCGGCGGCTGAACAGCGGCTTTTTTGTGGTGACGGAGCAAGCTCTCCCACCGAAGATATCCAAGTCTGAAAAAACCGGACATTTGTCGAGCTGGCGCAAAAGCTGCATCCCATGGCCATTCGCCGGTTTTCCGTCACCGGTTTTTGGAGGGTAGGATGCGTAGCCTGTTTTTGCTGCTGGCCGTTTTGACGCTGGGTGGCTGCATGAATGTCAGCGACATGGGAGAGGGCGTTCGTTATCACATGAGCGACGCCGGCCTGCTGGACCATAGCGACAGCCGTCGGGTGAACAACCTGCGCATTCAGCCGGATTCCTTCATCTATATTGCCCAGGGGGCTTTTACGCCGCCAGGCAGCGCTTATCCGCGGCCCAATGTCGTGGCTGAAGAGGCGTTCAACGGTTTCATCGAGTATTTCCCCATGGTTCGTCGCGCCCGGGTCCCGGAAGGCCTCGACCAGGCGATGGGCGAAGCGCGTGCCGCCGGTGCTCATTACTTGCTGTATACCCGGTTCGCCAAGGCAGACAACCGCATCGGCAACACCGACGAATGGCTGGACGAAGAAGCCGTGGATCGGCTGGGTGTCGATACCGGTGTCATTCAGATCATGTTGATCGAGACCAGCACTCAGTATTTGATTGATACTGCGCGTATCAAGAGTCGTGGCGGTTTACTGACGTTGCACGACAAACAGCCAGAAGACCTGATCGCCGCCCCACTGCGTGAATATGCCCGCACCTTGCTGGGGATAAGCGACCAGTAAATTTCAAGGAGTCACCATGAGCGGACCGCAAAAAGCCAATGACCTGCTGGGACAGATCCCGAAGACCAAAGGCCTGCCGCCGGTCCACTTGTGGAACCCCGACTTCTGCGGCGACATCGACATGCGCATCGCCCGTGATGGGACCTGGTATTACCTGGGCACGCCGATCGGGCGCAAGCCGATGGTCAAGCTGTTCTCCACCATCATTCGCCGCGACGGCGATGATTATTTCCTGATTACCCCTGTGGAAAAAGTCGGCATCAAAGTCGACGACGCCCCGTTCGTGGCCGTGACCCTTGAGGTCGAGGGGGAGGGGGAAGGGCAGTTGTTGCGCTTTACTACCAATGTCGAGGAAACCACCGAAGCCGGCCCCGATCATCCGATGCGGGTGGTCATCGACCCCCAGACCCAGGAGCCTGCGCCGTACGTGCATGTGCGCAGCAACCTCGAAGCGCTGATTCATCGCAACGTGTTCTATCAACTGGTGGAGCTGGCGGTGAGTCGCGAGATCGATGGTCAGCGCTGGTTGGGTGTGTGGAGCGGTGGCGTGTTTTTCCCCATCGGCCTTGAGCCCTGAATCCTGCGTGGGAGCGAGCCTGCTCGCGAAAGCGGCAGCATAGTCGACATCTTTTTATGCAGACCGACCGCTATCGCGAGCAAGCTCGCTCCTACAGTAGTTGCGCAAATTCAAATTGACACCCAATCATATGATGATTAGCGTGGGCGCCTGATAAGAAAAGCCCACGGGGTAGTCATGTCCAGCAGTTTTCACGCGTCGACCGTCGATTGGCTGGGTGGCTGGATTGCCGCCGGCCAGGTCAAGCCTGGGCAAACCATCAAGGTCGAGGCCGATCTGGGCGAGCAACTGGGCGTCAGCCGCACGGTGATCCGTGAGGCAATCAAGACGCTGGTGGCCAAAGGCATGTTGGAAGTCGGCCCGAAAGTCGGCACGCGAGTACTGCCGGTGCGCCGCTGGAACCTGTTCGACCCGCAGGTGGTTGGCTGGCTGTCACGCAGCGGCCTGCCGGAAAACTTCGTCGACGACCTGCTGGACCTGCGGCGCACCATCGAACCGATGGCGGTGCGCTGGGCCTGCGAGCGGGCGACGGCTGATCAGGTGCAGGCGATCCGCCTGGCTTATCATGCGCTGGAGCGGGCGGTGGACAGCGGCGCCGATTACAACCTCGCCGACCAGTTTTTCCACGAATGCATTCTCGCCGCCAGCCACAATCAATTCATCGAACAGATGGTTCCGGCCCTGGGCGCGTTGCTGGCGGTCTCGTTCGAGGTGTCGGCGGCCGATCCGGACGAATTGCGGCGGACCTTGCCGATCCACAAGGATATCGCCGAAGCCATCGCCGAGCGCGACGCGGCGCGTGGCGTCTGGGCCTGCATGACCCTGATCGATAACGCTGACCTGGCCATCAAGCGCTTCTACCCCGACGTCATGGCCGGTCGAACAGACAATACCGGGCGAGCCGGGAACGGGAGGTTGCAATGAACTGGACGGCTGTGACGGAACATCGGGCGAAACTGGGCGAGGGACCGTTCTGGGACGAGCCGACCCAGGCGCTGTATTGGGTCGATATCGCCGGCAAGCAGGCGCTGCGGCTGATCGGCGCCAATGTACAGATCTGGCAGATGCCCGAACACGTTTCCGCCTTCATCCCGACCCAGAGCGGCGATGCGTTGGTGACATTGAGCAGTGGCGTCTATCGACTGGACCTGGATTCGCCTGGGCTGGAGCCACGCCTGAAGCTGCTGTGCATGGCCGATCCCCAGCCTGGCAATCGTGCCAATGAAGCTCGCTGTGATGCGCTGGGCCAGCTTTGGCTGGGCACCATGCAAAACAACATCGGTGAAGAGGGCGAGGACCTGCCGATCGAGCGACGTTCCGGCGGCCTGTTCCGTGTCGGCGGCGATGGCCGGGTGATGCCCCTGCTGCGCGGGCTGGGCATTCCAAACACGCTGCTATGGAGCCCCGATGGCACGACGGTGTATTTCGGTGAGAGCCTCGATGGCACGCTGTATCGGCACTTCATCTACCCCGACGGCAAACTCGCGCCCGCGGAGGTCTGGTTCGGCCCCCATTCCCGTGGCGGGCCGGACGGTTCGGCGATGGATGCGCAAGGTTACATCTGGAACGCTCGCTGGGATGGCAGTTGCCTGCTGCGGCTGCACCCGGACGGCCATGTCGATCGGGTGATCGAGTTGCCGGTCAGCCGTCCCACCAGTTGTGTATTCGGTGGGGACGATCTGCGGACGCTGTACATCACCAGTGCAGAAAGTCCGCTTGGGCATCCGCTGGACGGTGCGGTGCTATCCATGCGAGTGGACGTGCCGGGTGTGCCTTGTACGAGGTTTGCTGGTTAAATCCCAAAATATGGGATGTAAATATATATATTGAGATTATTTGGCGGTCGGGTTTATAGTCGGCTCCATCAGCAATACGCACTCACACTAAAAAAACAAAACAGGTGAAGCGATGCATCGAATTTCCTCCGGACGCCTCAGCGGCGTTCGCCAGCTACTGTCCGTTCCGCCGTTTCCTGACCGGTCACCCTTGGGTGCCCGGTTTTTCTCGTGCCTTGCCACCGGAGCCCAGGTTCATGGCTGAAGCGCTTTGCTTGCCACCGGTGCCGGAGCCACCGCAGGGCGAACGGTTGAAAGGCAAGGTCGTGCTGCTGACGGGTGCTGCCCAGGGCATTGGCGAGGCGATCGTTGCTGCGTTTGCTTCACAACAGGCGCGGCTGGTCATCAGCGACATCCAGGCTGAAAAAGTCGAGGCCGTCGCCGCCCATTGGCGTGGGCGCGGTGCGGATGTACAGGCACTCAAGGTCGATGTTTCAAGCCAGCAGGATCTGCACACCATGGCCCGGCGCGCGGTTGAACTGCATGGTCGCATCGACGTATTGGTGAACTGCGCTGGCGTCAATGTATTTCGCGACCCCCTGGAAATGACCGAGGAAGACTGGCGCCGCTGCTTCGCCATCGACCTGGACGGTGCCTGGTATGGCTGCAAGGCCGTATTGCCACAGATGATCGAGCAGGGCGTGGGCAGCATCATCAACATCGCGTCGACCCATTCGTCCCACATCATTCCCGGCTGTTTCCCTTACCCGGTGGCCAAGCATGGGCTGCTCGGGCTGACCCGTGCCCTCGGCATCGAATACGCCCCCAAAGGCGTGCGGGTGAATGCCATTGCGCCGGGCTACATCGAGACCCAACTGAATATCGATTACTGGAATGGCTTTGCCGATCCCCGGGCTGAACGCCAGCGTGCGCTGGATCTGCACCCGCCACGGCGTATCGGCCAGCCGATCGAAGTGGCAATGACGGCGGTGTTCCTGGCCAGTGACGAAGCACCTTTCATCAACGCTTCATGCATCACCATTGATGGTGGACGTTCGGTCATGTACCACGACTGAATATTCCTGGATTGCAGTGGGAAACTTCGCCTGTAATCCAATCATCATACGATATGACTATTTAGACCTATGCTGTGCAGTAACACGATTTGACCGGCCAGCCTGCGCATTTCCACCAACGTGGAGCAGATCCCTGGACGTTTGGCTTTCAATAAAAAAAACAAGGAGTCAGCTATGAAACATCGTCGTGGGATCCGTTCCCTGTGTCGCGCCGCCCTGGCGGTTACCGCGTTCAGTCTCAGCAGCCACCTGCTGGCGGCCGATGCGGTAAAAATCGGTTTCCTGGTCAAGCAGGCCGAGGAGCCCTGGTTCCAGACCGAATGGGCATTCGCCGAGAAGGCGGCCAAGGACAAAGGCTTCCAGTTGATCAAGATCGCCGTGCCTGACGGCGAGAAAACCCTCTCCGCTATCGACAGCCTGGCCGCCAACGGTGCCAAGGGCTTTGTGATCTGCCCGCCGGACGTGTCCCTGGGCCCGGCCATCATGGCCAAGGCCAAGCTCAACGACCTCAAGGTGATCGCCGTGGACGACCGTTTCGTCGACGCCAGCGGTAAATTCATGGAAGACGTGCCGTACCTGGGCATGGCCGCGTTCGAGGTGGGCCAGAAACAGGGCGCCGCGATGGCTGCCGAAGCGAAAAAACGCAACTGGGACTGGAAGGACACCTACGCGGTGATCAACACCTTCAACGAGCTGGACACCGGCAAGAAGCGCACCGATGGTTCGGTCGATGCCCTGAAGAAGGCCGGGATGCCGGAAGACCATATCCTTTATTCGGCGCTCAAGACCCTCGACGTCCCTGGCAGCATGGACTCCACCAACTCGGCATTGGTCAAGCTGCCAAGCGCCGCGAAAAACCTGATCATCGGCGGCATGAATGACAACACCGTGCTGGGTGGCGTGCGCGCTACCGAAGCAGCCGGCTTCAAGGCGGCCAATGTGATCGGTATCGGCATCAATGGCACCGACGCCATCGGCGAACTGAAGAAACCCGACAGCGGCTTCTTCGGCTCGATGCTGCCAAGCCCGCACATCGAAGGCTACAAGACCGCCGAAATGATGTACGAGTGGATCACCACCGGCAAGGAGCCGCCGAAGTACACCGCCATGGATGAGGTGACGCTGATCACCCGGGAGAACTTCAAGCAGGAACTGGAAAAGATCGGCCTGTGGAATTGACGGCTGGTTGATTCAAAAGCGGCCCTGGTCACAGGCGTGACCGGGCCGCTTGATCTCTGTGAGTTCGAGGTGGTTATGCAAGCGCAAACAGCGACACGGCAACACAACACTGGCGGCAGCTTGCGATTCAACGGGATCGGCAAGACCTTTCCCGGCGTGCAGGCCCTGGCCAATATCAGTTTCGTCGCCCATCCAGGGCAGGTTCATGCCCTGATGGGTGAAAACGGCGCGGGCAAGTCCACGCTGCTCAAGATCCTTGGCGGCGCCTATATCCCGAGCAGCGGCGACTTGCAGATCGGTGAGCAGACGATGGCGTTCAAAGGCACCGCCGACAGTATCGCCAGCGGTGTGGCGGTGATTCACCAGGAGCTGCACCTGGTGCCGGAAATGACTGTCGCCGAAAATCTGTTCCTTGGCCATTTGCCGGCGCGTTTCGGCCTGGTCAATCGCGGTGTGCTGCGCCAGCAGGCGTTGGCGCTGCTCAAAGGCCTGGCGGACGAAATCGACCCGCAGGAAAAAGTCGGTCGCCTGTCCCTCGGCCAGCGCCAGTTGGTGGAAATCGCCAAGGCCTTGTCCCGTGGCGCCCACGTCATTGCTTTCGACGAACCGACCAGCAGCCTCTCGGCGCGGGAAATCGACCGTTTGATGGCGATCATCGCCCGCCTGCGGGACGAGGGCAAAGTGGTGTTGTACGTCAGCCACCGGATGGAAGAAGTCTTTCGAATCTGTAATGCGGTGACGGTTTTCAAGGACGGTCGTTATGTCCGGACCTTCGAAAACATGAGCGAGTTGACCCACGATCAACTCGTCACCTGCATGGTTGGTCGCGATATTCAGGACATCTATGACTACCGTCCGCGTGAGCGTGGCGATGTGGCGCTGCAGGTGAAAGGCCTGCTGGGGCCGGGCCTGCGCGAGCCGGTGAGTTTCGAGGTGCACAAAGGCGAAATCCTCGGCTTGTTCGGGCTGGTCGGTGCCGGTCGTACCGAGCTGTTTCGCTTGCTCAGTGGGCTGGAGCGTCAGAGCGAGGGCAGTCTCGTCCTGCACGGCAAGGAACTGAAACTGCGTTCGCCACGGGATGCCATCGCCGCTGGCGTGCTGCTCTGCCCGGAAGACCGCAAGAAGGAAGGCATCATTCCGTTGGGCAGTGTCGGTGAGAACATCAACATCAGCGCACGTCCGTCCCATTCGACCCTCGGTTGCCTGCTGCGCGGCGATTGGGAGCGGGGCAACGCCGACAAGCAGATCAAGTCGCTGAAAGTGAAGACCCCGGCGGCGAGTCAGAAAATCATGTACCTGTCGGGTGGCAACCAGCAGAAGGCGATCCTCGGGCGTTGGCTGTCGATGCCGATGAAGGTCCTGCTGCTGGACGAGCCGACACGGGGCATCGACATCGGTGCGAAAGCCGAGATCTACCAGATTATCCACAACCTGGCGGCCGATGGCATCGCCGTGATCGTGGTGTCCAGCGACCTGATGGAAGTGATGGGTATTTCCGACCGGATCCTGGTGCTGTGCGAAGGGGCCATGCGCGGTGAGCTGCCGCGTGACCAGGCCAATGAATCCAACCTGCTGCAACTGGCGCTGCCGCGCCAACGCGTTGCCGACGCGGCGAACTGAGAGGTAATCATGACCATTCAAAACAATGCACTGCCAACGGCACGCAAGCCCCTCGACCTGCGCCGATTCCTCGACGACTGGGTCATGCTGCTGGCGGCTATCGGCATCTTTGTGCTCTGCACCCTGATGATCGACAACTTCCTGTCGCCGCTGAACATGCGGGGCCTGGGCCTGGCGATTTCCACCACCGGCATTGCCGCCTGCACCATGCTTTATTGCCTGGCTTCCGGGCACTTCGACCTGTCGGTGGGCTCGGTGATTGCCTGTGCCGGCGTGGTCGCTGCCGTGGTAATGCGCGACACCAACAGCGTGTTCCTCGGTGTCAGCGCGGCGCTGGTGATGGGCCTGATCGTCGGTCTGATCAACGGCATCGTCATTGCGAAACTACGGGTCAACGCGTTGATCACGACGCTGGCGACGATGCAGATCGTTCGCGGCCTGGCGTATATCTTCGCCAACGGTAAAGCGGTCGGCGTGTCCCAGGAATCGTTCTTCGTGTTTGGCAACGGCCAGCTGTTTGGCGTGCCGGTGCCGATCCTGATCACGATTGTCTGCTTCCTGTTCTTCGGCTGGTTGTTGAACTACACCACCTACGGGCGCAACACCATGGCCATCGGCGGCAACCAGGAAGCGGCGTTGCTGGCGGGGGTGAACGTTGATCGCACCAAGATCATCATCTTCGCCGTGCATGGCGTGATTGGCGCGCTGGCGGGTGTGATCCTGGCATCGCGCATGACCTCGGGCCAACCGATGATCGGCCAAGGCTTCGAGCTGACGGTGATCTCGGCCTGTGTATTGGGCGGGGTTTCGCTGAGTGGCGGGATCGGCATGATTCGCCATGTCATTGCCGGTGTGCTGATACTCGCGATCATCGAGAACGCGATGAACCTGAAGAATATCGACACGTTCTACCAGTACGTCATCCGTGGTTCGATCCTGTTGCTGGCGGTGGTGATCGATCGGTTGAAGCAGCGCTGAACATCGCTGGCGGCTGACCTACCCCTTTCGCGAGCAGGCTCGCTCCCACAGGATTTGTGCCGGGCGCAGAAACACTAGCGCACCGCAGATCCTGTGTGGGAGCGAGCCTGCTCGCGAAGGCGTGCTTGCTGACGCCAACCATTACCCAGCCTTGCGCAACGCCTCGACCAACTCTTGCTTGCGCATCTTCGAGCGACCGGGGATGTTTTTCGCCCGGGCTTCCTTCATCAGGCTGTCCACCGTCTGCGCCTCATGGGAGGCTTTGCTGGTGCGCGGATGGCCTTCACGCGACTTGACGGCGCGCCGGGCCGATTCCTTGCGGTCGGATTGCTTGGCCTCGGCGGGTTTTTTCTTGCCGGACCCACCGGAGCGTTCGCCACCCCCGGACTGCTTATTGACCGTCGCCCAGGCCCGAGCTTCGGCCTTGCCCTCTGGCACGCCTTTTTGCTCATAACTCTCTTCGATGTGCTCGGCCTTGCGCTTTTGCTTGTCGGTGTATTTGTCTTTGCTTCCACGAGGCATGAACTGTTCCTCCTCTGGTGTGTGAGCAGAGTCACCTGCGAGCCAGGTTATTGGTTGGCCCCACCTTCCGAACCGGAGCCGCCGGTGGTGGTTTTCGAACCTACGCCGGTGTCGGCGTTATCCGGAGCGGTGGAGTCCGGGGTGTTCATGCCGCCCTGGCGACCGGTGTCGTTGCCCTGGACTCGCGGATCGGTGCCCGTGGCGGGCGGCTGGCCATTGTTCAAAGTGCCGCCGGTGCCGTCGGTGTTCAGCTTGGGCAAGCCTTGGGTGGCGGGCGAGTTCGGTGCCTGTACCGGATCGGTCGGGCCGGTCCCTGAAGTCGTGGCCGCGAAAGCCGCCGAGGACAACAAAGCGGCAAATGTGAACGCAGTCAGCCTGGAACTGATCATGGTGTAGCCTCCATTTTAGGAATGCTTGCCTGATTTTTGGCCGCGCGGGAGCGGGGTTGGTGCCTTGAGGGCGACGAACGGCACTGTGAAAGTTGTCTTCAGAAGATGTGACGAGCGCCGCGCAGCGGCTTAGTATGGTGCTTTCAATTGGCTACAAGGCCCGTTCATGTCGATCGAGATCCGTCCTGCGCAACCCAGCGATGCGCCGCAAATCCTTGCCTTCATCACTGAGCTTGCCGATTACGAAAAAGCCCGCCACGAAGTCATCGCCAGCGTTGCCGATATCGAGCGCAGCCTGTTCAGCGAAGGCGCAACCGCCCATGGGTTGATGTGCCTGCGTGATGGCGTGCCGATCGGTTTCGCGGTGTTTTTCTTCAGCTACTCCACCTGGCTGGGCAGCAATTGCCTGTACCTCGAAGACCTCTACATCACCCCTGAACAACGCGGCGGCGGGGCGGGCAAGACGTTGTTGCGGCATCTGGCGAAGATCGCCTGCGACAACGACTGCGGTCGCTTCGAGTGGAGCGTGCTGGACTGGAACACCCCGGCCATCGAGTTCTACAAATCCCTCGGCGCGCAACCCCAGGAAGAGTGGGTGCGCTACCGCATGGATGGCAAGGTGCTGCGGGATTTCGCCAACGGCAATTAAGGCTTACGAGTAGGCGCTGGACGCGTACTCGGCAAATCCGCGACGCTGTTCGAGCCGCTTGCAATAAGCGGCCACGGCTGGATAGTCCGGACGCTCCATGGGCGTCTGGCGCCAGCGGTGCGCGGACAGGCCGATAAGCACGTCCGCCAGGGAAAATTTCGCGCCGGCCACGTAGGCTCCGGTGTGGTTCAACTGCTGCTCGAGCAACCCCATCTTCTCGTTCCAGCCTTTAACCCCGGCAGCGATGAGCTGTGGGTCTTGGAAATCCGGATGTTTGCGCACCAACCCATAAAACGCATCCCCCCACGACGGATTGAGCTCCGTGGCTTGCCAGTCCATCCACTGCTCAACGCGCGCGCGGGCGGCAGGTTCGACGGGCAACAGGTCGTTGCGCCCATGCTTGCCCACCAGGTAGCGGCAAATAGTGTTCGACTCCCAGAGCACGCCGTTCTCATCAATGATCACCGGCACCTGGGCGTTGGGGTTGAGGGCCAGGAATGCCGGGTCATGGGTCGACGCAAAGCCGATGCCCCAATCTTCGCGTTCGTAGGGGATGTCGAGTTCCTGACAGGTCCAGAGTACTTTTCTGACGTTGATCGAAGAGGTGCGGCCGAGGATCTTCAGTGAGTGTTCCATTTTTTGTCCCTGATGTTTGGCGTCCGGTCAAAAAACGTAGCAGGGTCTCATGCAGAAGGCGATGGTTTTGCGGCATCTCTTGTATATCCCAATATATGGGAATGATATTTATATATTGAGATTTTCCGGCGCCCGGGTTTATAGTCCGCTTCACTCACTGCCAATAAACAAAACAGGTGAAGCGGATGCAGGCGCAATTGATAGCGCTCGATTGGGGTACGACCTCATTACGGGCTTACAAACTTGCCGCTGGAGGCGAGGTGCTCGAACAGCGTTCGCTGTCGTCGGGGATCATGCAGTTGCCGTCCGGGCCGCGCACGGTCGCCGGCCAGGCGTGCAACGACGGTTTCGAACTGGCCTTCGATGAAGCCTGCGGCGACTGGCTCGATGCGCAGCCAGGTTTGCCCGTCATCGCTTGTGGCATGGTCGGCAGCGCCCAGGGCTGGCGCGAAGCGCCTTACTGCGACACGCCGGCAAACGTCGCCAACCTCGGACATTCCCTACAGGTCATCCGCAGTCTTCGCGGAGTCGATGTGCACATCGTGCCGGGAGTGATCCAACGTTCCCGGCTGCCCAATGTCATGCGCGGCGAAGAAACCCAGGTGCTCGGTGCGTTGGCCAGCCTGCCGAACGAAGCGGTGCTGATCGGCCTGCCGGGCAGCCATTCGAAATGGGTGGAAGTGGCCGATGGCTGCATCGTGCATTTCGACACCTTCATGACCGGCGAGATCTTCGCCGTGCTCAGTGACCACAGCATTCTCGGCCGCACCCAGCAACGCGGTGTGGCGTTCGACGGCGCGGCGTTTGATCGTGGCGTGCAGGTAGCGCTGTCGGTAGACGGCCAGATCGGCCCGCTGTCCACGGTATTCAGCGCCCGCAGCCTGGGCTTGACCGGCGAACTCGGTGCCAGCGCCCAGGCCGATTATCTTTCCGGCCTGCTCATCGGCCATGAACTGACCGCCCTGGCCGCCGTGCAGCGCCAGCGACGCAACAGCGTGCATCTGCCAACGGTGGTGCTGATCGGCAACTCTCAACTATGTGCCCGCTATCAACGGGCTCTCGACGCCTGCGGGTTCGCCCGCGTGACCCTGGCCGAACAGGCCACCGAACGCGGGCTGTGGCAACTGGCCGTGGCGGCTGGGCTGCTCGATTCCACCGCATCGCGCTAAACCTCACTGGAGACCTGAAATGCTCACCCAAGCACTGGCGCAAAACGGGCTGATCGCGATCTTGCGCGGCCTACGTCCCGAAGAGGCGGCCGCTATCGGCGAAGTCCTATATGACGCCGGATTTCGCGTCATCGAAGTACCGCTCAATTCTCCTGAGCCGTACGAAAGTATCCGCATCCTGCGCAGCACGTTGCCCGCCGATTGCCTGATCGGTGCCGGCACCGTGCTCACACCGGAGCAGGTCGAGCAGGTGAAAGCGGCTGGCGGCCAGGTGATCGTCATGCCCCACAGCGATCCGAAGGTGCTGCGCGCGGCGAAAGCGGCGGGCCTGTACCTGTCGCCCGGCGTCGCCACGCCCACCGAAGCCTTCGCCGCGCTGGCCGAGGGCGCTCATGTATTGAAGATGTTTCCGGCCGAGCAGATGGGCCCGGCAGTGGTGAAGGCCTGGCTTGCGGTGTTGCCGGCCGGGACCGTGCTGGTGCCGGTGGGCGGGATCACGCCGGACAACATGGCGGTGTTCATCGAGGCTGGCGTCAAGGGTTTCGGCCTTGGTTCCGGGCTGTTCAAGCCGGGCCTGACAGTGGACGAAGTGGCGGTGCGCGCCAAGGCCTACGTGGCCGCATGGAACGCCTTGAACTGAAGACTTTCCCAGCGCCCCGCGCGCTGCATCCGACAAGAGAGACAAGAAGATGAAAATCACCAAGTTGACCACCTTTATCGTTCCGCCGCGCTGGTGCTTCCTCAAGGTCGAGACCGACGAGGGCGTGACGGGTTGGGGCGAGCCGGTGGTCGAAGGCCGTGCCCACACGGTGGCGGCCGCCGTCGAGGAATTGTCCGACTACCTGATCGGCAAAGACCCACGCAACATCGAGGACATCTGGACCGTGCTCTATCGCGGCGGTTTCTACCGCGGCGGTGCCATTCACATGAGCGCGCTGGCCGGTATCGACCAGGCATTGTGGGACATCAAGGGCAAGGCCCTGGGCGTGTCGGTCAGCGATCTGCTGGGTGGCCAGGTGCGCGACAAGATCCGTGTGTATTCGTGGATCGGCGGCGACCGTCCGGCGGACACTGCCCGAGCGGCGAAAGAAGCCGTGGCGCGGGGCTTCACGGCGGTGAAGATGAACGGCACCGAGGAGCTGCAATTTCTCGACACCTTCGAAAAAGTCGACCTGGCCCTGGCCAACGTGGCGGCGGTGCGCGATGCGGTCGGGCCGAACGTCGGCATTGGCGTGGACTTCCATGGCCGTGTGCACAAGCCGATGGCCAAGGTGCTGATGAAGGAGCTCGACCCTTACAAGTTGATGTTCATCGAGGAGCCAGTGCTCAGCGAAAACTACGAAGCGCTCAAGGAACTGGCGCCACTGACCAGCACGCCGATCGCCTTGGGCGAACGGTTGTTCTCGCGCTGGGATTTCAAGCGGGTGCTCAGCGAAGGCTACGTGGACATCATCCAGCCGGATGCCTCCCACGCTGGCGGCATCACCGAAACCCGCAAGATCGCCAACATGGCGGAGGCCTATGACGTGGCGCTGGCGTTGCACTGCCCGCTGGGCCCGATCGCGCTGGCGGCGTGCCTGCAGCTGGACGCGGTTTGCTACAACGCATTTATCCAGGAGCAGAGCCTGGGTATCCATTACAACGAGAGCAACGACTTGCTGGATTACATCAAGGATCCGCAGGTGTTCGACTATGACAAAGGCTTCGTGAAGATCCCCAACGGCCCGGGCCTGGGCATCGAGATCAACGAGGAATACGTCATCGAACGCGCGGCCATCGGCCACCGCTGGCGCAACCCGATCTGGCGCCATGCCGATGGCAGTTTTGCCGAGTGGTGAGACGCGCCTGATTTCCCGATTCCCCTGTGGGAGCGAGCTTGCTCGCGATGGCAATGTATCAGTCACCCATGCGCCGACTGACACGCCGTCATCGCGAGCAAGCTCGCACAGTTTGATCTTCGCAAGCAGGGAGATCTCTTCGATGCGCCCGTTTCCTCAATAAACATAAAAAGAGGCACCTCACATGCAAGCGCACACCCTGAGCGCGCAGGCGTCGTTGGTGACGCCCAGCCGCAAGCGTTTTTTCATCATGGTCCTGCTGTTCATCACCGTGGTGATCAATTACCTGGACCGCAGCAACCTGTCGATTGCCGCCCCCGCACTGACCAGCGAACTGGGGATCGATCCGATCCATGTCGGGCTGATTTTCTCGGCGTTCGGCTGGACCTACGCCGCCATGCAGATTCCCGGGGGCTGGCTGGTGGACCGCGTGCCGCCACGCATTCTCTACAGCGTGGCGCTGCTGCTATGGTCGGTGGCCACGGTGATGCTCGGTTTCGCTGCCAGCTTCATCGCGCTGTTTGTCCTGCGCATGGCCGTCGGCGCCCTGGAAGCGCCGGCTTATCCGATCAACAGCCGCGTGGTCACCACCTGGTTTCCCGAGCGTGAACGGGCCACGGCAATCGGTTTTTATACGTCCGGGCAGTTTGTCGGCCTGGCATTCCTGACGCCGGTCCTGGCCTGGCTACAGCATGCCTTCGGCTGGCACATGGTGTTCGTCGTGACCGGGGCCGTCGGCATTCTCTGGGCGGTGATCTGGTACGCGGTGTATCGCGAGCCGCGGGATTTCAAAGGCGCCAACGCCGCTGAAATCGAATTGATTCGCGAAGGCGGCGGGCTGGTGGATATCCAGGCCGAGACGGCCAAGGCCAAGGCGAAATTCAGCTGGACCGACCTTGGGATCGTCCTGACCCAGCGCAAGCTCTGGGGGATTTACCTGGGCCAGTTCTGCCTCAATTCCACGCTGTGGTTCTTCCTGACGTGGTTTCCGACCTACCTGGTGAAATATCGCGGCATGGATTTCATCAAATCCGGCTTGCTGGCGTCGCTGCCGTTCCTCGCGGCGTTTGTCGGCGTGTTGTGTTCCGGGTTCTTCTCCGACTGGCTGATCCGTCGCGGCGCCACAGTGGGCTTCGCGCGCAAGTTGCCGATTATCGGTGGTCTGTTGATTTCCACGGCAATCATCGGCGCCAATTTCGTTGAGTCGACGCCGCTGGTGATTGCATTCCTGGCCCTGGCCTTCTTCGGCAACGGCCTGGCGTCGATCACCTGGTCGCTGGTATCGACGTTGGCGCCGGCACGGCTGTTGGGATTGACCGGTGGGGTGTTCAATTTCATCGGCAACCTGGCGGCCATCGCCACGCCGATCGTCATTGGTTTTCTCGCGAGCGGCGATTCGTTTGCCCCGGCCATCACCTACATCGCCGTTCTGGCGTTGATTGGCGCGCTGTCCTACATCCTGCTGGTCGGGAAAGTCGAGCGCATCGAGTTGTAGTCCCGAGGGGCGGGCGACCATAATGCCGCCCGTTCCCCCGCTCACTGTGAAAGGCCGGATATGCAGCAAGACGATCCAAAAATCACCAAGGACGCCGCGCCTACAGGCACCCAGACACTGCTGCGTGGCCTGGGCGTGGTCCAGGCGGTTGCCAGCGGCGCCCGTGACTTGAAGGAAATCGCTCGGCTGATCGGCACCACCCGCAGCACCACCCATCGCCTCGCCAGTTGCCTGGTGGACGAGCGTTATCTGCGCGTGGTGCCGCAAGTGGGCTATCTGCTGGGGCCGAAGCTGATCGAGCTGGGTTTCCAGGCGCGGGAAGAACTGCCGTTGGTGAGCCTGGCTGGGCCGTACCTGGACGAGCTGTCGGCGCTCACGGGAGACACCGTTCACCTGGCGATTCGCGAGGGCGACGAGGTCCTGTACCTGTTGAAGAATCCGGGCCGCAACGGACCGGAAATGCGCTCACGGGTGGGCCACCGCATGCCACTCGCGCGCACCGGGATCGGCAAGGCGCTGATGCTCGATGACTCCCAGGAGCAATGGAAAAGGCTGTACGAGATCAGCCTTCCGGCGGGTGGGAAGAATCAGTTCTGGCCCCAGCATCAGGAACAGTCCTGGGAGCAGTTCCAGCAACGAATGGTGGAATACGTAGCAGGCGGCTATGCCTTCGACCTCGAAGACAACGAACCGTCGATTCGTTGCGTGGCGGCACCGATCCGCGACGCCGGCAAGCGCATCGTCGCCGGCATCAGCATCGCCAGCACCGTGCCGTACATGCCGCTGGAAAAGATGGCCGAGCTGATTCCCCTGGTCAAAGGCGTCACCGCGCGGCTGTCGGCGGAGCTGGGCGCCAAGGTCTGACGGGCACCTGAAAAGCTTCCAGTCATGTGGGAGCGAGCTTGCTCGCGATGACGGCATGCCAGTCCATATTTGTGCTGGATGATAAAACGCTATCGCGAGCAAGCTCGCTCCCACATTGTGCTGGCGGCAACAAAAAGGCCCCCATTCGGGAGCCTTGATGTTCAGCGGATCGGCTTACATGTTCGGGTAGGTCGGTCCACCGGCGCCTTCCGGCGTGACCCAGGTGATGTTCTGTGCAGGGTCCTTGATGTCGCAGGTCTTGCAGTGAACGCAGTTCTGGGCGTTGATCTGGAAGCGCTTCTCACCGTCTTCCTTGGTGATCACTTCGTACACGCCGGCCGGGCAGTAGCGCTGGGCCGGTTCGTCGTACAGTGGCAGGTTCTTGCCGATCGGGATGCCCGGGTCGGTCAGCTTCAGGTGGCAAGGCTGTTCTTCTTCATGGTTGGTACCGGAGATGAACACCGAGCTGAGCTTGTCGAAGCTGATCTTGCCGTCCGGTTTCGGGTAGTCGATCTTCTTGCAGTCGGCCGCCAGTTTCAGGCAGGCATAGTCTGGCTTGGTATCGCGCAGGGTGAACGGAATCCTGCCGCCGAAGATGTTCTGGTCGAGCCAGTTGAAGCCGCCGCCGACGATCGCGCCGTATTTGTGGATCGCTGCGCCGAAGTTGCGACTGGCGAACAGTTCTTCGTACAGCCAGCTGCTCTTGAAGCCATCGACATAGGCGGTCAGTTCGTCACCGCCTTCGGACTCGGCGAACAGGCGATCGGCCACTGCTTCGGCGGCGAGCATGCCGGACTTCATTGCGGTGTGGCTGCCCTTGATCTTGGCGAAGTTCAACGTACCGAGGTCGCAACCGATCAGCGCGCCGCCCTTGAAGACCATTTTCGGCAACGAATTCAGGCCGCCCTTGGCGATGGCGCGAGCGCCGTAACTGACGCGCTTGCCACCTTCCAGGTACTGCTTGAGCACCGGGTGATGCTTGAGGCGCTGGAACTCGTCGAAAGGCGACAGAAAGGTGTTGCTGTAGGAAAGATCGACGATCAGACCGACCACCACCTGATTGTTTTCCAGGTGATAGAGGAACGAGCCGCCGGTGTTTTCGGTGCCCATGATGTCCAGCGGCCAACCGGCGGTGTGCACCACCAGGCCAGGCTGATGCTTGGCCGGGTCGATTTCCCAGATTTCTTTCAGACCGATGCCGTAGTGCTGGGTATCGGCCTCGCTGTCCAGGTTGAAGCGCTTGATCAGTTGCTTGCCGATGTGACCACGGCAGCCTTCGGCGAACAGCGTGTACTTGCCACGCAGTTCCATGCCAGGGGTGTAGAGGCCTTCCTTCGGGTTGCCTTCACGGTCGACACCCAGGTCGCCGGTGATAATGCCGCGAACCACGCCGTTTTCATCGAACAGCGCTTCCTGGGCGGCGAAGCCGGGGTAGATTTCCACGCCCAGGTTCTCGGCCTGCTGGGCCAGCCAGCGGCACAGGTTGCCCAGGGAAATAATATAGTTGCCTTCGTTGTGCATGGTCTTGGGCACAAAGAAGTCGGGGATTTTGTTCGCCGCCTCGGCGTTTCGCAGGACATAAATGTCATCGCGCACGACCGGCGTGTTCAACGGCGCGCCGAGTTCTTTCCAGTCCGGGAACAGTTCGTTCAGGGCACGCGGTTCGAACACCGCGCCGGAGAGAATGTGCGCACCGACTTCGGAGCCTTTTTCGACCACGCAGACGCTGATTTCCTTACCGGCTTCGGCGGCCTTCTGTTTCAGTCGGCAAGCGGCAGACAGGCCAGCGGGGCCGGCACCGACGATGACCACGTCGAATTCCATGTATTCGCGTTCCACAGGCTATCTCCTACTCAAGGCTCAACAGTTTTTTCTAATTGGAGGTTTGGCGTTGCATCCGTTATTTCCTTCGTCGAGCGACGAAAGCGACAATGGATGACCCGCGCTTCTCTCTCTGAGCGGCGCATTATATCTACACCACTCTTGGGGTCCAATACAAACGTTCGTTTGAAATTGCCGCAGCCCAGATAAATCACTGACGTACGGCTTATGACCGACCATTTTGCCGTATTGACCGGAATAGGCGTTCCGGTCAAGATACGGGCGGTTTTGCGCTCGCCGTAGGCTGACTGTTGGTTTCAAGAGCACCTCTAAAGACAGGGCGAAGGCAGCACAAAGTGACGAGGTGCGCGGTTCGGACGCGCAGTTTACACGCCGCGATAATGAATGACTCATCGGTCATCACTGACGAATGGTCTTCACTCCCGTGAGCAAGGTCATGTGTGGTTCATGCCGGCGTTTTTAGAGGTGCCCTTGCGCCCATGATCATCAACCGCCAGGTTCGCCCAGGCGACTTTCTTTTCACCGGAGAGTAACGAGGAATCCATGAAGGTTCTTGTAGCTGTCAAACGAGTGGTCGACTATAACGTCAAGGTTCGCGTCAAGGCGGACAACTCCGGCGTCGACCTCGCCAACGTCAAGATGTCGATGAACCCATTCTGCGAAATCGCCGTAGAAGAAGCCGTACGCCTGAAGGAAAAAGGCGTGGCGACCGAGATCGTCGTCGTCTCCATCGGCCCGACCACCGCCCAGGAGCAACTGCGCACTGCGCTGGCGCTGGGTGCCGATCGCGCCATCCTCGTCGAGTCCGCCGAAGACCTGACTTCCCTGGCCGTTGCCAAACTGTTGAAAGCCGTTGTCGACAAGGAACAGCCACAGCTGGTGATCCTCGGCAAGCAGGCCATCGACAGCGACAACAACCAGACCGGCCAGATGCTTGCTGCGTTGAGCGGCTACGGCCAGGGCACCTTCGCTTCGAAAGTCGAAGTGTCCGGCGACAGCGTTGCCGTGACCCGCGAGATCGACGGCGGCGCGCAGACGGTTTCCCTGAAACTGCCGGCCATTGTCACCACCGACCTGCGTTTGAACGAGCCGCGTTATGCGTCCCTGCCAAACATCATGAAAGCCAAGAAGAAGCCGCTTGAAGTGCTGACTCCGGATGCTTTGGGCGTTTCCACCGCCTCCACCAACAAGACCCTGAAGGTCGAAGCGCCGGCTGCACGCAGCGCGGGCATCAAGGTCAAGTCGGTGGCTGAACTGGTAGAGAAACTGAAAAACGAAGCGAAGGTAATCTGACTATGACTATCTTGGTAATCGCCGAACACGATAACAAGGCACTGGCTCCGGCCACGCTGAACACCGTTGCTGCCGCCGTCAAAATCGGTGGCGATGTGCACGTATTGGTGGCCGGGCAGGGCGCAAGTGCCGTTGCCGAAGCTGCTGCTAAAATTGCCGGCGTGGCAAAAGTACTGTCGGCCGACAACGCCGCCTACGCAAATCAGCTGCCGGAAAACGTTGCTCCGCTGGTGGCCGAGCTGGGCAAGGGCTACAGCCACATCCTGGCTGCCGCTACCTCCAACGGCAAGAACATCCTGCCGCGCGTGGCTGCCGCACTGGACGTCGACCAGATCTCCGAAATCATCTCGGTGGAAAGCGCCGATACTTTCAAGCGCCCGATCTACGCCGGCAACGCCATTGCCACCGTACAATCCACCGCTGCGATCAAGGTCATCACCGTGCGCGCCACCGGTTTCGACCCGGTTGCCGCCGAAGGTGGCTCGGCTGCCGTTGAAGCCGTAGGCGCTGCTCATGACGCCGGCATCTCCAGCTTCGTCAACGAAGAACTGGCGAAATCCGATCGTCCTGAGCTGACCGCTGCCAAGATCGTCGTTTCCGGCGGTCGCGGCATGCAGAACGGTGACAACTTCAAGCACCTGTACGCCCTGGCCGACAAGCTGGGCGCTGCCGTCGGCGCTTCCCGCGCCGCGGTCGACGCAGGTTTTGTGCCCAACGACATGCAGGTCGGCCAGACCGGCAAGATCGTTGCGCCACAGCTGTACATCGCCGTCGGTATCTCCGGCGCGATCCAGCACCTGGCCGGCATGAAAGACTCCAAGGTGATCGTTGCGATCAACAAGGACGAAGAAGCGCCGATCTTCCAGGTGGCCGATTATGGCCTGGTGGCTGACCTGTTTGAAGCCATCCCCGAGCTGGAGAAGCTGGTCTAATCCGGCGTCTTCACTTATAAAGAGCCCGGCCTTTGGCCGGGTTTTTTTATTTCTGCTTCCGGGGAGCGTAGCGCCATGGATCTTCGCCGTTTGGCCGGTTGGTCGTTGTTGGGGGCATTGGCTTGCATGCCTGGCCTGTCTGTCGCCGCTGGCAAATGTGAGCGCTTGGTCGCCACCGGCAGCCCCGATGCACCGCCTTACCTTTGGCAAGACCCCCAGGACCCCAAGCACCTGATCGGCGCCGGCGCCGACCTGCTGGAGCAGGTTGCCCAAGCGCTGGGGATCAAGATCGAACTGCTCTACGCCGGCAAGCGTGCCCAGGCATTGGACGAGGTGCGCAGCGGGCGCATGGACCTGCTCGTCGATGCTCCGCTGACCACGACCGGGCTGGAAAGCCTCGATTACGTGCACCCGGCCTTGCTGGAAAATGATTACCTGGTCTGGACCCGCAAGGACTCGACGTTGCTCATCACCCGGCCCGAGGATCTTCACGGACATCCCGGTGCCTTGTCAGAGAAGGCCCGAATGACCCATGGATTCGGCGTCTTTGCCGAGCGGAATCTCACCCTGACCCGGACACCCAACCTGACCCAGGCCTTTCAGAAATTGCTGCTGGGTGAAGTGGAATATGTCTTGGCAGGACGCTACTCGGGCATGGCGATGGCGCAGACATTGGGGATGGCCAACGATTTGCAGGCCGCACCGCAACCGGTGGATAAACCGGGGTTGTTCCTCGCGGTTTCCCATAACTCCGCTTGCAACGACCCATGGTTGCGCGGACAGCTGGCGCAAAAGATGACAGAATTGGCCGCGTCCGGCCTGACGGAGGCTGTGTTGCAGCGCAATCTGGAGCGTTGGAAAACACAGTTGCAGCCACCTGTCAGTGCCCCAAAACAGTAGGGAACATTAGTGACTATTCGACCTCTTTTCGCTGCCCTGGCCGTTCTGGCTCTGGCGGGTTGTGCAGCCGATCCGGCGCCGAATGAACAGCTGCGCCTGACTGAACAGGCCATCGAGCAGGCCCGTGCGGTGGGCGCCACCGCCGATGACGTGCCTGAACTCAAACTCGCCGAAGAAAAATTCGCCCGCGCCAAGAGCAACATGGCTGACGAATCCTACAAGAAGGCACGCATGCGCGCCGAGCAGGCCGAGCTGGACGCGCGCCTGGCCGAAGCGAAGGTGCTCAGTCTCAAGCGCCAAGAGCAGTTGAACGTGCTCGATACTCGAATCAAGCGCTTGCGCAAACAGTTGAGGGATGATGCCCAATGAAGCCGTCCCATGTGTGTGGAAGCCTGGTCCTCGTGGGCCTCGCCAGTTTGTATGGCTGCGCCGGCCAGCGTAGCGAAGCGGCGCTGGAACAGGCCAGCGCCAGCTTCCAGAAGGTCAAGGAAGACGCCAACGTCCTGCGCGCCGCGCCCAAGGATGTCATCCGCGCCGGCGAATCCCTGGCCCGGGCCGATCGCCTGTCCAGCTATTGGGGCAGCGGCGAGGACGTCCAGCATTACGCTTACCTGAGCCAGCGCTACAGCGAGATCGCGCGGGAACACAGCAACCAGTTGCTCAATGAAGAGCGCGCGGCGAAGCTTGAGCTGGAACGCCAGCGCCTGCAATTGGCCTTGCGCGAATCCAAGTTGCTGAGCGTCCAGCAGCAAGGCAAGTGGCTGGAAGAACAGATCATGGCGATGGCCACCACCCAGACTGATCGCGGCTTGGTGATGACCCTGGGTGACGTGCTGTTCGACACCGGCGAAGCGGAACTGAAGAACTCGGCCAACCGCGTGGTGCTCAAGATCGTGCAGTTCCTGCAGCTCAATCCCAAACGCGTGGTGCGTATCGAGGGCTACACCGACAGCACTGGCGGCAAGCAGGAGAACCTCAAGTTGTCCCGTGATCGCGCGCAGGCGGTGGCGGACGTGCTGGTGGACCTGGGGATCGATGAAAAGCGCATCCAGGTCGAAGGCTACGGCGATCAATACCCGGTGGACGTCAACGCTTCCGAGCGTGGCCGGGCCCAGAACCGTCGCGTGGAAATCGTCTTTTCCGACGAGAAAGGCCAGCTCGGCGCCGCCCGCTGAGGGTTGCGTCACTGGAAAACCCGGCCCCTGCAAAGGCGCCGGGTTTTTTTGCGCCTGGAGATCGTGAAGAAAAGGGTACAGTTTGGGGTGTCACTGCACTGTGCTGTCAAGTAATCTGGCAACTGTCCCAGTACACTTCTAAACTGTTCCGGTAATATTTCCCACAAGAATAAAATGCCCGTGAAATCGAGTGCTGCGTCATGACCAACCTCCTGCTCTACCAGCGTATTGCTCAACAACTGGCTGAAGATATCCGGCGCGGTGTATATCAGCCCGGCGAACGCGTGCCGTCGGTGCGCAAGATGAGTTCGCAGCTCAACGTCAGCCACGCCACTGTGTTGCAGGCGTATGCCAACCTGGAAGACCAGGGGTTGATCCGGGCGCGGCCGCAGTCGGGTTATTACGTGCACCAGACGCCGGCCCTGACCGCGCCGACGCCGGACATCGCCCGGGTCGAACGCCCCGGCCTGGTGACGCGCAGCAGCATCATCCAGCAGGTATTGGTCGAGTCGCGTCGTGAGGGGGTCTTCCCGCTGGGCGCGGCGGTGCCGAGCGTCGATTATCTGCCAGTGCGGGCGTTGCACCAGCAGTTGGCCAAGGTCACACGGTTTCACAGCCCGCGGGCTTTCAGCTACATGTTCAGCCCCGGCTTCGAGCCGTTACGACGCCAGGTGGCGATTCGCATGCGTGATGCCGGAGTCGTGGTCGACCCCTCCGAAGTGGTGATCACTCATGGCTGCGTCGATGCGTTGCAAATGTCGCTGCGCGTGCTGACCCGTCCAGGGGATCTGATCGCCGCCGAGTCGCCGACCTATTACGGTTTGCTGCAGTTGGCGGACCTGTTGGGACTCAAGGTGATCGAAATCCCCAGCGATCCGGTCACCGGTATGAGCCTTGAAGCCTTGCAGCTGGCGGCCAACCAATGGTCGATCAAGGCGTTGGTCCTGACCACGCGCCTGAGCAATCCCCTCGGCGGCACGATGCCTGAGGAGCGGCAAAAGCAGCTGCTGCGCCTGGCCTCGGATTTCGACATTCAGATTGTCGAGGACGACATTTACGGCGAACTGATGTTCGAGCAGGGGCGTACCAAGGCACTCAAGGCGTACGACCGCCTGGATCGGGTGATCTACTGCTCGAGTTTTTCCAAGACCTTGTCGCCGGGTGTGCGCATCGGCTGGATGATCGCCGGCAAGTTCCAGCAAGAGATCCAGCGGCTGCAAACGTTCAGTACTCATTCGGCGTGCAGCGTCACGCAGATGGGCATCGCGGCGTACCTGGAAAACGGCGGCTACGACCGGCACCTGCGCTACATTCGCCAGGAGTACCGCAAGAACCTCAGCGCCTTTCAACTGGCTGTGCAGCAGTATTTTCCCGAAGGCACGCAAATGAGCCGTCCTACCGGGGGCTTCATCCTTTGGGTCAGCCTGCCGGGACGGGTCAATACCCAAGAGCTGCACGTGCGGGCGCTGCAGCAGGGCATCAGCATCGCCCCCGGGCTGATCTTCAGTAACACCGAGCAGTTCAACCACTGCATTCGCTTGAACTGCGGCACGCCCTGGAACCGCGAGGCAGAGCGGGCCCTGATGACGCTGGGGCTGTTGGCCACCCAGCTGTGCCAGGAGACCGCGAGCGGGCTCCTTTAAATTCAAGCGCTTGGATGGACATGCTTGTCAGCGCTCGATTAACAGGCGAGCATGGGGCTTGTGCCGTAACTGCCATCGAGTCCAATGAAAGCCATTGTCCCTGCCGTCTGGGTTTTGCTTGGCCTGTTGACTGCCTTCCATTCAGGAGGCGTCGTGGCGGCTGCGGCACAGGAGAAACCCGCGGCCAGCGCCACGAAGAATCCTGGCAAGGCACCCGTAGCGGTGAAAAAAGCCCCCGCGAAGAAAACCGCGAATACCAGAAAAAAACGTGCCCCCGTCGCCTCCAAAAGCAAATCCGCTCGCGAAATTGCCAAGACCCGACTGCCACCTGCGAAGCTCGATCTGAGCTTGCCCAATGAAATGGTCGAGGAGCTGAAACCCCCGGGAACTGTGCCGCTGCCCAAGCGTGAGCCGTTGTTGCCGCCCATGTTCGGCGATAAGCCTGGGCCGTTCCAACTCAACGGGCGTTTGCTGAGCAACGAAATGCAGCTGCCGTTGCGCAACCAGGAGCGCAACGAAGTGGAGGGCGCAGCGCTGGAGTTCGAATTCAAGCAGTAGGCATTTATTGCGCCTGCGACTCGTCGCTGACTGCTCGGTCATCGAGCCATGAACGAAAAAACACCCATCCAGTAATTTGAAACGTTCGTTTTAGCCGTTACTCTCTGTCCTGTTATCAACCATTACCTGCCGTGAGGACGTTGTCGTCATGAAATGCCGCGAGGGCTGTGGCGCCTGCTGCATCGCCCCCTCCATCAGCTCACCCATCCCGGGGATGCCTCAAGGCAAGCCGGCGGGCGAGCGTTGCGTGCAGTTGTCGGTCGACAATCTGTGCCAGATATTCGGCCGGGCCGATCGCCCTGCGGTGTGCTCGGCGTTTGAGGCTGACATCGAGGTCTGTGGCCACAGCAGCGAAGAAGCCATTCGACTGATCGGTTGGTGGGAGCAAGTCACGGCAGCGTAATGCGTCAAGATCGGAACTTCGAAAACAAGGAAAACAATTATGGGTTCGCTGCATCGTATGGCTGTGTTGTGTGGTTTGACCGTTTTGTTGGCGACGGCTACAGCCCAGGCTGAGGATTGGCAGGTTGCCAAGGAAAAGGAAGGTATCAAGGTTTCACTCAGTGAAGTCAGCGGTTCCAAGTACAAGGCCTACCAAGGCGTGACCGTCATGAAGACCACCATGGCGAAGTTGCGAGCCTTGCAGGAGGACGTATCGGGCGCCTGTGCCTGGATTCATGAATGCAAGAGCCAGAAGCTGCTCAAGCACGAAGGTGACCAGAGTTGGACCTACACGCGGTTCAACACGCCATGGCCAGTCGAGCCGCGCGACTCCGTCCTGAAAGTCACTACCATTGAAGGCGCGGATGGCAGCCTGACCCGCAAACTCGAGGGCGTACCCACTTACGCGCCTGAAGAAAAAGGTTTCGTGCGAGTGGCAAAAGTCGACGGTTTCTGGAAATTCACTCCCAAGGGCGCGGATCAGGTCGAGGTGATTTACCAGGTCCATACCGAGCCGGGGGGCGACGTTCCGTCCTGGCTGGCTAACAAGTTCGTGGTGGATGCGCCGTTCAATACCCTGAAAGCGTTGAAAGAACGCGCCGAAAAATAGTCCTGGTCACTCCAAGAAAAACCGCCCTTGAGGCGGTTTTTTCGTATGTGCCCTCAACGAACTCAGCGGAACGATTGTTTCGCCGCCAATGTCGAGATAGAGGTAAGCCAGGCCATTCCATCGAGCAAGGAGACACTGATGCAAAAGTGGGAAATCATCTTCGTTGACGATCACGGCGAAACGATCGCCGAGCAGTTTGATTACGCCCAGGAGCCCACGATGGAACAAGCGGCACAACTGATTCGTGAAAAGCTGGTACCTCTCTCGAAAGAGCTAGACCTCAACGACCTGGAGGGCCGCACCGACGACCCCACGGTCAAGAGCCTGAAAACCCAGAACAGCATTGAAATCATCAGCATTAAACCGGTTTCATGAAATTCATTGTCTGGTCCCGCTTGGCAGTCGCACTGACTTGACGCTACTCTGCAATCGAGATCAGCGAAAGGATCGCCAAGGTCCGGTCTTGTCAGCTACATGCTTGTGTCCCGACGGTCATTTGATGCCGTATCGCTTGTAACCGCTGGTTGCATGCACGGGAAGACGGAAAGTCTATCCATCGGTTCTGAGGAGGACGTTTCATGAGCACAGCCTATCAAGAAGATATCAGCACCAGCGTGTTGCGCCGCATGAAAGAAGGCGGTTTCGATTTCTCCCAATTCCATCCCATCGAGTTCTACGCCATTTTTCCCGACGAGGAACGGGCGCGCAGGGCGGCAGGTCATTTTCGGGGAGAATCTTTGAATGCGCAGATCAGCGCTCGGGAAGATGGTGCCTGGTCACTGGAACTGAGCCGGGTGATGTACGCCACATACGACGATATAGGTGACTTCGAACTGAACTTCGAGGCGGTGGTTGAGCCACTGGGTGGCATCATTGAAGGGTGGGGCGTCAAGCAGGAGATCCGTCGCCTGCAGGCCTGATACTTACTCTTCGCAGCACAGCAACGGCTGACCTTTGTGTCGGCCGTTTTCATGTAGCGCTCTTGTGGCGAGGGGGTTTATCCCGCTGACGCCACAAGGTCAACGGCAATCGAGCTTCATTGACTCAACGCTGCTTGCGTCCCGCCATATGCTTCAAATATCCCACCAACAAATCAAGCTCCGCATCCGGCAGCACCGCCGCCGAGAACCCCGGCATCTTTCCTTGAGGCCAGCGCCGCAGGCTCTGCGGATCCCGTATGTAACGCTTGAGAAAATCCCCCGAGAAGTACTCGGTTGGATTGAACGGAATGTTCAGGTCCGGGCCGAACTGGGCATCACCTGCACCGTTGAGGCGGTGGCAGGCCAGGCAGTTTTTTTGGAACAGCGCAAAACCCTGATTGATCGGATCGTCCTTGGCCAGGCCAGGGGCGGGCAGCAGGGCAGGGAAGCGCTCGGCCACCGCGGACAGGCGCTTGATGCTCGCCAGCGCATAGGGCCACTGTTCGGGGCTGATATGGCCCGCCTGGGGATCGGTCCAGACCAGATAGAAAGGCCCGGCACTGCGCTTGCCCTCACCCAGCGACGGCCAGGGGGCTGCTGGGTCTTCGATCGCCAGCCACGCACGGGCGCCACTCTGGTTGAGCAACGGTGCAGCGGGCATTTCGGCGGCAAAGCCATCCAGCGCCACGGCCTGCAGATGGTCATCCGGCTGGACGCCGGTCAACAACGCGGTGAGGGGGACGGCGCGATAGCTCATGGGTTTCTTGTAGGAAACATCTTCATTGATCCGGACCGTTCGAGCTTCAGGATGCTTGAGCAGTTCCTCGGTTTGCCAGGTGCGTGCCTGCGTGCCCAGTTCAAGTACGAGTTGCGCGGCAAAAAGAGGCGTGCTGAGCAGCAGCGCCCCGATCGCAATGAGAGCTTTCAATGAATCGCCTTCCATGTCGAGAGGGAAGCGCAAAGGGTGGCACAGCCACCGTCGCTTGAACAACGACCCTCGTACATTTGCTGGCGATGGCACCACGCGCCGGATTCAGCCGATGACCTTGGTGATATTCGGCAAAATCAACAGCAGCGTAGTGGCAAAGAGGATGAGTCCGGCTTGGCGAACTTTCGAATGTTTGAACATGGCTGACCCGCCTTTTTTGTTATTTCCTGAGGCCAGCCTGCGTAGCTCCGTGGCGGCTGGCGTTGCACTTCCTGTTTGAAACTGGCTGACAAGCGCCTCGGCAAAACCCGACGACTCTCTTGTACAGGGTTTACATTAGGGGCCGCAGCCGCGTTGGCTTAGATCCAATTCGTATGAGTTTGAAGCTGATAGCTATTAAACAGGCATGAGGCCTATTGCCAGCTACTTGCCGGCCCTTTTGCTAGACGGCTTGCTCACCTGAAACGGTTAACCCGATAGCACGCTACCGTTCGTCTGAGCGTGGCTGTCAATGCCGTTGAGCGCTGGGGTCATTGAATCCGGCGCCGCTGGGCTTAAGGTTGGAGGTGTTCGCATTACGTCGATGATGGTTCGAGGATGTCATGACCCAAGCTTTGATTTTCGATGCATTACGCACGCCCCGCGGCAAGGGCAAGGCCGATGGCGCCCTGTACACCGTCAAGCCGGTGAACCTGGTCGCCGGCCTGCTCGACGCGTTGCGCCAGCGCGTGGACCTGGACACCCGCCATGTCGATGACATCGTGCTCGGCTGCGTGACTCCGGTAGGCGACCAAGGCGCCGACATTGCCAAGACGGCGGCCCTGGTGGCGGGCTGGGACGTCAGCGTGGCGGGCGTGCAACTCAACCGTTTCTGCGCCTCGGGCCTTGAGGCCGTGAACCTGGCGGCGATGAAAGTGCGCTCCGGTTTCGAGGACCTGGTGGTGGCCGGCGGCGTGGAGTCGATGTCGCGGGTACCGATGGGCAGCGATGGAGGCGCGTGGGCGCTGGACCCACAATCGAACCTGCAGGGGCATTTTGTCCCCCAGGGCATTGGCGCGGACCTGATCGCTACCCTGGAAGGTTTCAATCGCGAAGATGTCGATACCTTCGCACTGCAATCCCAGCGCAAGGCCGCACGGGCCCGGGACGACGGATCGTTCGCTAAATCCCTGGTGGCGGTGCGGGACCAGAATGGCATCGTGCTGCTGGACCACGACGAGTTCATCCGGGGCGACTCGACCCTTGAAGGGCTGGGCAAGCTTCGGCCGAGTTTCGAGGCGATGGGTCAGATGGGCTTCGACGCGACGGCGTTGCGTGTCTACAGCCATGTCGAACGAATCAACCATGTGCACACCCCGGGCAACAGCTCGGGTATCGTCGACGGCGCGGCGCTGATGCTGATCGGCACCGAGGCAAAGGGCCGCGAGCTGGGCCTGGAGCCCCGGGCGCGAATCGTCGCCACTGCGGTCACCAGCACCGAGCCGACCATCATGCTCACTGGCCCGGCCCCGGCCACCCGCAAGGCGTTGGCGAAAGCCGGGTTGCGGGTGGAAGACATCGATCTGTTCGAGGTCAACGAAGCCTTCGCCTCGGTGGTGCTCAAATTCATCAAGGACATGGCCATCGATCCCGCAAAGGTGAATGTCAACGGCGGTTCTATCGCCATGGGGCACCCATTGGGTGCCACCGGGTGCGCAATTCTTGGCACTTTGCTCGATGAGCTGGAGGCGCGTCGCCTGCGTTACGGCCTGGCGACGCTGTGTGTCGGCGGCGGAATGGGCATCGCCACCATCATCGAACGCCTCTGAGCCCTCGACACCAAGGAACACTTTTCATGACCGAAGCCATTCGTTACGAAACCGGCCAGGACCGGATCGTTCTCCTGACCCTGGACATGCCGGGCCAGAGCAGCAATACCATGAATGCGACCTATCGCGAGGCGATGGCCGCCTGCGTGGCGCGTCTGTTGGCCGAAAAAAATTCGATCGCCGGGGTGATCATCACCTCGGCCAAGAAAACCTTTTTTGCCGGTGGCGACTTGAACGAGCTGGTCAGGGTCGACCCATCCGAGGCCCAGGCGTTCTATCAGATGGTCCTGGGGCTGAAAGCGCAACTGCGCGCCCTCGAAACCCTCGGCGTTCCCGTCGTCGCCGCGATCAATGGTGCGGCCTTGGGCGGCGGCTGGGAAATCTGCCTGGCGTGTCATCATCGCGTAGCGCTGGACCATCCATCGGTGCAGATCGGCTTGCCGGAGGTCACCCTCGGCCTGCTGCCGGGCGGTGGCGGTGTGGTGCGGATGGTGCGGGTGCTGGGTCTGGAAAAGGCCTTGCCGTATCTGCTCGAGGGCAAGCGACTTGGCCCGCAGCAGGCGTTGCAGGCCGGCTTGATCGACGAGCTGGCGGCGGATCGCGACGAGCTGCTGGCCAAGTCCCGAGCCTGGATTCTCGCCCATCCGGATGCGCTCCAGCCTTGGGATGTGAAGGGGTATCGGCTTCCAGGCGGGACCCCGTCCGACCCGAAAGTCGCCCAGATGCTGGCTATCGCGCCTTCGATCCTGCGCAACAAGACCCAGGGCTGCCTGCCGGCCCCGGAAAAGATTCTCTGTGCTGCAGTAGAGGGCGCGCAGGTGGGGTTTGACGCGGCGCATCTGATCGAGACGCGCTATTTCACCGAGCTCGCCACGGGACAAGTGGCGAAGAACCTGATCGGCACCTTCTGGTTTCAACTCAACGAAATCAAGGCCGGCAGATCCCGCCCACAGGGTGTTGCGCCTTA
Organism: Pseudomonas sp. FP198; assembly: GCF_030687895.1. Classification (NCBI taxonomy): domain Bacteria; kingdom Pseudomonadati; phylum Pseudomonadota; class Gammaproteobacteria; order Pseudomonadales; family Pseudomonadaceae; genus Pseudomonas; species Pseudomonas sp. FP198. Next base: position 4,081,056 of record NZ_CP117452.1, on the reverse strand, counting down.
TCTGGCAAAAAAAGTCGGCGTGCTCGGCGCGGGGATGATGGGCGCCGGTATCGCCTACGTCAGCGCGGTGGCCGGCATCGACGTGGTGCTCAAGGACATCGACCTGGCCGCCGCACAAAAGGGCAAGGCACGCTCGGCGGCGTTGCTGGACAAAAAAGTCACCCGTGGCCAACTCACCGAGGAACAACGCGACGCCACACTGGCGCGGATTCACCCTACCGACAACGATGCCGAGCTGGCCGGTTGCGACCTGATCATCGAGGCCGTCTTCGAAGACCGTTCCCTGAAAGCCCAAGTGTCGGCGGCAGCCCAGGCGGCAGCGGGGCCTGAGGCGGTGATCGCTTCCAACACCTCGACCCTGCCCATCACCGGCCTGGCCGAGGCGGTGCCGGACGCGAGCAGATTCATCGGGCTGCACTTCTTCAGTCCGGTGGAAAAAATGCCGCTGGTGGAAATCATCAAGGGGGCCGGGACCAGTGATGAAACCCTGGCCCGGGCTTTCGATTTTGCCCGGCAGATCGACAAGACGCCCATCGTGGTCAACGACAGCCGTGGTTTTTTCACTTCGCGGGTGTTTGGCACCTTCATCAACGAAGGCATTGCGATGCTCGGCGAGGGCGTGAGTGCGCCGATGATCGAAACCGAAGCGCGCAAAGCCGGGATGCCGGTTGGGCCCCTGGCTGTTTCTGACGAAGTTTCCCTCGGTTTGATGAGCCATATCCGCGCTCAAACCGCCAAAGACCTGCACGCAGAAGGGAAAGCGCCTACAGAGCATCCTGCATTCGCCGTGATCGACCTGCTGCTTGATGAGTACAAACGACCAGGCAAAGCGGCCGGAGCCGGTTTTTATGACTATCCAGCCCAAGGGCAGAAGCATCTCTGGCCGGAGCTCAAGAGCCGTTTCGAGAAAGCCGGTGGGCAAATCCCCGCGCAGGATATCCGCGATCGCCTGCTGTTCATCCAGGCCTTGGAAACTGTTCGCTGCGTAGAAGAAGGCGTCGTCACTTCGACGCCGGATGCCAATGTCGGCTCGGTATTCGGCATCGGCTTCGCGGCCTGGACAGGTGGGACGTTGCAGTTCATCAACCAGTACGGTTTGCCGGCATTTATCGCTCGTGCCCAGTACCTGGCCGAGCAGTATGGCGAACGTTTCTCACCGCCGGCCCTGTTGCTGGAAAAAGCCGCCAGCCGGGCGACGTTCTGACGGGGAAGGGGCTTGCCTTGGAGCGGTGTTTCAAGGCAGGCTCTGGGGTGTGCAATATTCCCATCATCGTGTCAGGTATTTTTTATGTCGTTACGCATCTGCATTCTGGAAACCGATATCCTGCGTCCGGAACTGGTCGAGCAATATCAGGGTTACGGGCAGATGTTCCAGCGCCTGTTTTCGCAACAGCCCATTGCGGCCGAATTTGTCGTGTACAACGTGGTGGAAGGGCAATACCCCAGCGATGACGAGCAATTCGACGCCTACCTGGTGACCGGCAGCAAGGCCGACTCCTTTGGCAGCGACCCGTGGATCCAGACGCTCAAGACCTATCTGATGGACCGCTACCAGCGTGGCGACAAACTGCTGGGCGTCTGCTTTGGTCATCAGTTGCTGGCCTTGCTGCTGGGCGGCAAGACCGAGCGCGCCAGCCAGGGATGGGGCGTTGGCACCCATCGTTACAAACTCGCGGCAAAGGCGCCCTGGATGAGCCCGGTGATGGAAGAACTGACTTTGTTGATCAGTCATCAGGACCAGGTCACCGAGCTGCCGGAAAATGCCACGGTCATCGCCTCAAGCGATTTCTGCCCATTCGCGGCCTATCACATCAATGATCAGGTCCTGTGCTTCCAGGGCCACCCGGAATTCATCCATGATTATTCCCGGGCCCTGCTGGAAATTCGCCAGCAACACCTCGGCGAGCAGATCTACAGCCAGGGCGTGGCGAGCCTTGAACAGGAACATCACGGCACGACGGTAGCCGAGTGGATGATGCGTTTCGTCGCGCACAAACCCCAAGCTGAAGCCGCCCAAGGCTGATTACCCTGGCATCCCACATTTGATCAGCAGATCAAATGTGGGAGCGAGCCTGCTCGCGAAGAAGGCCACGCAAATCCCACCGGCAAATCCTACAACCATCCCGATCGCTTGAAACTCGCCCACAATGACGTACACCCCACCCCGATAAACCCGAGCACCAGGAAATACCCGTAGTGCCAAGTCAACTCCGGCATGTTTTCGAAGTTCATCCCATAGATCCCGGCCACTGCGGTCGGAAATGCCAGGATCGCCGCCCACGCTGCGAACTTGCGTTGCACCACGCTCTGGCGCGAGGCTTCCAGCAACACGCCGATCTCGATGGTCTGGCTGGCGATGTCCGCCAGTGTCGCCAGGTCTTCCATCTGCCGGGTGACATGAATCTGCACATCGCGGAAATACGGAGTCATGTTCTTGTCGATGAACGGAAAGTCCAGGCGCTGCAGCTCTTCGCTGATTTCCACCATAGGTGCCGCATAACGGCGCAGGCGTAGCACGTCGCGGCGCAGACTGTGCAGGTTCTGGATATCGCGCTCGTTCAAGGCGCTGCACAGTACGTTGCGCTCCAGTTCATCGATCTCGGTGTGGATGGCTTCGCCGACGGGCTGGTAGTTCTCGATGACGAAATCGAGGATGGCGTAGAGGACAAAATCCTCCCCATGCTCCAGCAAAATGGGACGCGCCTCACAGCGCTGCCGGACATGTGCGTAGGACGCCGAGTGGCCGTTGCGAGCGGTGATGATATAGCCCTTGCCGGCGAAAATATGGGTCTCGATGAATTGCAGCTTGCCGTTCTCGCGTACCGGCGAATAGGTGACGATGAACAGCGCATCGCCAAACGTCTCCAGCTTGGGACGGCTGTGCTTCTCCATGGCGTCTTCAATTGCCAGTTCATGCAGGTTGAACTGGCGTTGCAGGTTGGTCAGTTCCAGCGTGCTGGGCTCTTCGAGGCCGATCCAGACAAAATGTCCTGGTTTTGCAGCCCAGGCACTGCCTTCGTCGAGGGTGATATTGGTGACTTTCTTACCGGCGCTGTAAACCGCAGCAGCAACGACTCTACCCATGATGATGGTTCGCTTCTTCTTGGAAATTGGCAGTGGCAGGCAACGTGCAGCTTAGCGCGCCATGGTCTTTGAGAGTCAGCAAAATGCGCCGAGTTCGGTGCAAAAGAAAACCCGCCGTGAAGGCGGGTTTCTTGTTTACGCGACGCGCAGTTGCCGGTCCATCGTCTCGATGCATTCACGCATCTGTTCGCGGCATTGGGCAATGAGGCGGGGCATGTCATCCATGCTCAGGCCTGCGGTAGGAATGGCTGGCAGCGAACGAATGAGAATGTCACCGGCGTGCCAGCGATCCAGGCGCATATGCTTGATATAGGTGCTAACGCACACCGGGATAATCGGCACCCCGGCGGCAATCGCCATCTGGAACGCGCCTTTCTTGAAGGGCAACAGGTCCTCGCCCATGTTGCGCGTCCCTTCCGGGAACACCCAGATGGACGTGTTTTCATGCTGCAACGTGTGGGTGGTGGTCAGCATCGATTTGCGCGCCTTGATCGCATTGCCGCGATCAATCAACACGTTCCCCGCCAGCCAGAACAGTTGGCCGAACAACGGCACCCACTTCAGGCTCTTCTTGCCAATGCACACGGTACGACGCGGCACCACGTTGCCGAACACGAAAAGATCGTAGTTGGACTGATGATTGGCAATGATCACGCAGCCGTGAGTCTTGTTGACCAGCGTGTCGACCTCAGCCTTGACTCGCAAGCGCAAGAACCACATCGCAGGCAGGGCGTATAGCCTGGCGCATAAACGACTGTTGTCAGGATTGAACGGCCGGCACAAACCCAGGATCACACCCAGCACACCCGCCAGAACAAAATGCAGGCCCATCAGACACATACGCAGTGCAAACAACATCAACAGGCCCCATCGGGACAAAAGGTGGCGCAGTGTACGGATGTGCACTGTTTTCGGCAATTGCGCCTGTAGAGGAAGGAGATAGGCGATGTTTAAGCGTATGTTTCTAAACGACTGTAAGAAGCGGAATAGAGCGGTTACCGATTCCCCAGTAGTTTCCATGGGAAACTCCACCGGTCCCGTGGCGAGGGAGCTTGCTCCCGCTTGAGTGCGAAGCGCTCATGAAAATGGGCCTGCTACGCAGTCCAGCGGGAGCAAGCTCCCTCGCCACGGGGACGTTGTTTTCTCGGTGAGCGATATTGCCTTTAGCCAACGTTCAGCCGGTGTATTCCTGATCCAGCAGAATCGCGCTGTCCAATGCATCCAGCAACGCCTTGCGAACCTTGAGCTTGGTGTTCTTGTGGGCGGTCATGTTGATCTTCTTCAACTGACGCGCTGCCTCCAGTGCCGCAGCTTGCAACTCGTCAGCCGCGACCACCTTGTCGAGGAAACCGGCATCCACGGCGCTCTGCGGATTGAACATCTCGCCATTGATGACCGAGCGGTGGAACGCAGACTTGCGCAAGCGATCACGGGCCAGCTCGATACCGGCGTGGTGCATGGTCATGCCGATCTGCACCTCGTTCAGCCCGATGGTAAACGGCCCCTCCACACCAATGCGGTAGTCCGCCGACAGCAGCAGGAACGCACCCTTGGCCACCGCATGCCCAGGGCAGGCGACAACGACGGGGAAGGGGTGCGACAACAAACGACGGGCCAGGGTCGAGCCGGACGCGACCAGACTGACTGCCTCCTTGGGGCCGGCGGTCATCACCTTCAAATCGTAACCGCCCGACAGAATCCCCGGTTGCCCGGTAATGATCACCACCGCGCGATCAGCCACTGCCTGGTCCAGCGCAGCGTTGAATGCGACGATCACATCAGGCGAAATGGCATTGACCTTGCCATTGTTCAAGGTCAGGGTCGCGATACCGTCTTCGAGATGGTAGGCAATCAGGTCGCTCATGACGCTATTCCTTGTAAGAGAAGTGGAGCAGACGTTACCCACCGTCGCAGGCCAGGTAAAGCGCCGTGACTGACTCACCGGTCAGCGCCGCTCCGCCCCAAATCTCGCGAAGCGCCCAACAGCCAGCGCTTGCCCCTTGGGGCCGCCCATAGCCGAAGCCGGAGTTTGGCCGGTTTGCCCTGCCTCGCCGCGTCCGAAATGCCCGACCGGCCTTAACCGCATGAAAATTCTGAAAAAAACCTTTGCCATCGGAAAGGCTTTCGACTACATTAGCGCGCCTCGACAGACTGAACAGTTTGCCGAGACACGGTGAAGTGTCCGAGTGGCTTAAGGAGCACGCCTGGAAAGTGTGTATACAGGAAACTGTATCGAGAGTTCGAATCTCTCCTTCACCGCCATATTCTGTAAACACAAACCCCTGATTTTCCTAGAGAAAGTCGGGGGTTTGTGGTTTTTGGTCCTTAAAAAAAGGACGACATGGTGGTTTTCATGCGGGCTCAAGGTGAGAAGGCCCCGCGTTTGCAGAGCCTGTCAGGTTAGACGAATTTGATTAGCAGCGTGGTGACGGTGGCCACCGTACCGAACAGACCGGTGGCAACCGCGACTGGGTACCAGAACGTTTCGCGAGTCATCTTGCCCGCTTCGGCGTTGAGCTTTGTGGTCTCAGCCATCAATTTGGCAATTTCGACATGGACCTTTTCCAATTCTGCGCCGCTCATACTGAATTCCTGCAGGGTGTTCGTCCTTTCGGGGTCACCACGGGTCGCGCTCTGTGCGCTGCCCTTAGATCCATATTGTCCTTTAAGGTACGGCTGCGAGTTTTTTCCTGCCCCAAGTATAGCCATTTGAATTCATCGCGGCTCGCCGATCAGCATGTACCTGGGTTTCAAGGTATGCCGAGCGCATCGCAATCGGTTTTTCTTGGCGGCGCCAAGCGTGGTCAACAGGTCGCCGAAAGCAGTTTTCATGTAATCAATCAAAAAGGACAACTAAGCCACCAGAATGTCTACCGCCAACACGGATGACGGCCAGGACCTCCCATGACCCACCCCCGAATCGGCTTCGCCTGCCAATACCGGCACCCTGATCGCGGTCTTGCTGCGAGTGCATTAAAGACCATCGAAGCGCCATACAACCCCCGCACCACGACGTTACGCTGGATGGATGGCGTCCCTCTCCAAGTCGCCCGCGACAAACTGCTTGAAGTCGTGACGCACAATCTCGACGCACAGCTGCGCCTCATCGCCTACGTTGCCGAGCTTGCGCCAACCCTGCGCATGCTTCGATTGAGCAGTGATCTGTTGCCGTTCTACAGTCATCCGAAGGTGAGCGCTTTCTATCAGGATCGGGCCATTCAAAACCAGCTGGAAGAACGCTTCGCTGTGATTGGCAACCTCGCGCGTTCGGCGGATATCCGGCTGTCCTTCCACCCTGGCCAGTATTGTGTGTTGGGCTCGGATAAACCGGGTGTGGTGGAGAACAGCATCGCCGAGTTCGAGTACCACGCCGACATGATCCGGATGATGGGTTACGGTCGGCGCTTCCAGGACTTCAAATGCAACGTGCACATCGCCGGGCGCCTCGGGGGCGAGGGGATCCGTTCGGTCTGGCCGCGGTTGTCGGAGGTGGCGCGCAATTGCATCACCTTCGAAAACGAGGAGAAGACCTACGGCGTCGATGATTGCCTGCAACTGGCTGACCTTGCCGCCGTCGTGCTGGATATTCATCACTGTTGGATCAACGAGAACGATTACATCGCACCGGACTCCCCGCGAGTCGAACGCATCATCGAAAGTTGGCGTGGGGTTCGGCCCACCATGCATTATTCGCAGCCGCCGGAGCGATTGCAGGAATTGGGTTTCGATGCAGGCAAAAAGCTCGAGATGGATGCGTTATTAAAGGTAGTGTCCAAACGTGACTTGTACGGTCACAGTGATCAGATGTGGAATCGCTGGACCAACGCATACGCGCTCAAGTTTCTCGACCGTTTCGACATCATGTTGGAGGCGAAAGACAAGAATCTGGCTGCGCAGGCATTTTATGAAGATGTCGCTCGGCCTTATCTTCATCCCTGCGCATAGATCAAACGACCTGCGAACAGCATCAGGCAACCCCACAGCAGTATCGAGCAAAAGCCTCCAGGCACATGCCGTTAAGGTTCTCAGGAAGAACTTTTATCAACTGTATTGCCGTGAGGTAGACATCATGACTACATGGAAAAGTCTGGCCTGGCGTGCCCAGGTTGTTGTGTTGGCTTTAATGCTTTCCACGAACACCTCCTGGGCTTCGGAAAACACTCAAGAGGCCAATACGAATCTGGTCCGCCAGGCGTTCGCGAACTGGCAGCAGGGCAAAGGCACGGTCTTCGACCTGCTGGCGCCCGATGCGGTCTGGACAGTCGCCGGATCGAGCCCGGTTTCCGGCGTGTATGACAGCAAGACCGAGCTGATCGAACAGGCCGTGCGCCCGATCAGCGCCCGACTGGCGACACCAATTTCCCCCACGGTGCAGAGCATCATCGCCCAGGACGACATTGTCGTCGTCCTGTGGAGCGGCACTGCGACAGCTCTCGATCGCAAACCCTACAACAACACCTACCTGTGGCAACTGACCTTCAAGGATGGCCGGATTATTCAGGCGATGGCCTTCCTCGACACCTACGCGTTGAATGAGCTCATGCGCCGGGTAACGCCTGCGCAGTAGAGGGCACCTGACATCGCAACGGCGCAAGTTGAGTTATGTGTGCGCTACTCCTGGCACATCCATATTGATCTTGCGCCACGCCGCCTCGGAGAAGCTATAGACCGAAAAGGCAATCAGCCCCAGGGCTATCACCATCAACACCAGGCCTCCGGCCGGCAGATTCTGCAACGCATCGAGGGCATCTTTCATGCCGGGCGGGTCCACGGCTTTATAGGCCGAGCCACTGATGATCAGCAGCACGGCGATCTCGATAAACACCACCCCGCGGGCGATCAGGCCGAAGCGCGATACCGGCCGCACATAACGCATGACTTCTTCGTCAGCCTCGAAGTATTTTTCGAACGAGGCCTTCCAGCCTTTGATGATGTGGGCAATGCCGACGCCCAGCGGCACCAGGGCGACGAGGTAAACCACAAGGTTCGAATGGTCCCAGGAGAGGATGCGCGCCAGCAGGTCCTGGGTTTGCCCACCGCCGGAGTTCCCGGAGCTTTTCAAGCCGCTAATCAGCAGGCCCAAGGCAAAGAATGCCAGCGCGCCATTGACCAGGCCGCCCGCCAGCAACCCGGCGCGAATCACCAGGCCCTTGAACTGCGTGCCGTGATGATCAACGTCGCGCGTGGCTTGCAAGATGCGCCAGCCGGCGAAGGCAAGCAGGCCCGCTACCACCAGCCCGACCAAGGCATGGCCGAAGGGCTGGCTCAGCAACATCTCCAGGCTTTTGTGACTGTCCTTCGGTTTGGTGGAGTCTTGGGCCGCCAGCAGGGCAAGAATGCCGACGATGAGATAGATAACGCCACGAGCGGCATAACCGCCTCGGGCCAGTAGCACCAGGCTCTGGTGTGGGGACATGGGATCGATTCCGCGACAATGATAGAAAAGCAGACCCATGGCGCCGTTAGGGGTTCGATTGAAGATGGGGCGCTGACCCATTGGCCCGATTCAAGGCCAACTGACCCACCGCACTGCATGTCGGTCTCGCGGATCAGTTGGGCTCCGGTCTTCAGGGTTTTTTAGCAATCACCTTTCAATACAGCACTTCAGGCTTGCTTCTGTTTGTTGTGCAGCGTTTGCGTCTGGGGCACCGATCCTGCTCTCTGATTTCTCAGGTATTCAGCGGCGATTGCGGGGTGTCCGGGTTGAGTTGCTGCCGCCGGAACTGACCCGGTGGCTGTCCGTGAATCTGGCGAAAACGCCTGGAAAAATAAGCCTCGTCGGCAAAGCCGCACAACCTCGCCACTTCGCCCACCGGACGGGTGCCGTTGAGCAAATAATTGCGTGCGGCATGCATTCTGCGTTCGAGCACCAGTTCGGTGAACGTCTTGCCGATCTCCTTGCGCAGCCAGTGGGTGAGGTAGGTCGGTGACAGGTAAGTCGCGGCGGCAACCTTGATCAGGTTGAGGTCGGGATCGGCGATGTTTTTCCGCAGGTACTCGGACATTCTGCCCAGCGCATCACGCCGGCTGACTTCCGCCGCGTTCTCTTCGGCCAAGCGCTTGAGTGGCTCGGCGTACACGGCGCAGACGCTGCCGATCAGCTGCAACAACAAGCCCTTGAGCATTTCGCGAGTACCGAACTGGCGGTTCTCATCCAGGGCGCGCATCTGCGTGATCAACGCGCATACCTTGGCGAAATCTTCGTCGCCGAGGATGAAGTCCAGATGTTCCTGAAAGCGGAACGGCGACAGCTCGGGCGCTAGCAGGATCGAAACCTCTTCCAGATCCATGGGGTCGCACTGCAAGTGTGGCAGCAGGAAGGTCTGGGAGAAGTTGATTACGATGAAATTGCTCTGTGCCGGATGCGGAATCACATGCACTCGGTGGGGCAGGATGAAGGCCAGGGTGTTGCGCGGAAATGGACGCTCGACATTGCCGATGTGCTGCACGGTGTCGCCGCCGAGGTTGATCTGGATCTGGAAATATTCGTGGCGATGAGGGCTGGTTTCGGCGCGTCGCCCTTTTTTGTCGCGGATGTAGAAGTCTGTCAATTCGCTGCGTTGCTGCATGACGTAGGTGGGGACTCGGTTCGGCACTGACATCTCCAGGGAATCCTCTACAGGTACTCATGGCGGGATTGTGACCAAGGACTTGGCGCCTTTACAACTAGTTATACGATGACGTTGAGCTGAGCAGATTTTTTTGGCTGAAGAGGGCGAGGCTGCTTGTCCAAAAAACTATGAGCACCGACTTCTCATATTTTCACTGAAAAAACAGCTGGTTATGCGAGACAAAACTGCTGAAGGAAATTGTTACGTTCGCGATTTTTCTTGGACAGGTTTGTTGTTGGTTGTTTTTGGAGGAGAAAACGATCTAACGCATCAATTGATTTTGCCAGGTTGTACGACCACTGTTGGGCAACGCAGCCCGACTCAGTCCAAAAACAACCCAAGGTGCGCACATCATGAATCTGTTCCCATTTCTCCCGGACCCTTGCGTCTTCCAGCCCGCACGCTGCTGTTGCCTGGGTTTTCCGAGCGTCTGACGCCGGCCATTCAAGCCCACTCAATCTGTGATGTTCCTGCCCCGGATACCCGAGGGCAATGGCTTTTGCCTGCTCGCCAATAACTCGACTCTATCTAACAATAACGAGGTCCATCCATGTCGAATTCACACACCTCCCAAACGACCGCGCCACCAGGCCTCGCCCGCGCGCGGGACGCCGTGGTGCCCGAGCGCCTGCCGTCGCGGCGGCGCTGGTTCATGCTCTCGTTGCTGTTGATCGCGACGATCATCAACTACATCGACCGGGTGAACATCTCGATCGCCGCGCCTTTCCTGGCCAAGGATCTTGGTCTGGACAAGATCGAAATGGGCCTGATCTTTTCCGCATTCGCCTGGACCTACGCGCTGGCCCTGGTGCCCGCTGGTTTCATTGCCGATCGCTTCGGCTCACGGTTTACCTATGGGGTGTCGCTGATCAGTTGGTCGACCGTCACCGTCTGCCAGGGCTTTGCCACGGGATTCGCTTCGCTGTTCGGCTTGCGCCTGGCCGTCGGTGCGATGGAGGCTCCGGCATTTCCGGCCAACAGCCGGGCGGTCACGGTGTGGTTCCCGGCGCGGGAACGAGGCTTGGCCAGCAGCATCTATGTGTGTGGCCAGTATTTGGGTACGGCGCTGTTTACCGGTGCGCTGTTATGGTTGGCGACGACCTACGATTGGCGACACGTTTTCTACAGCACCGGTGCACTCGGTATCGTCTTTGGTATTGCCTGGCTGTACCTGTATCGCGACCCGATGAACTGCAAGAAAGTCAGCAAGGAAGAGCTCAAGTACATCGAAGCCGGAGGAGGGCTGGTCAAGAGCAGCCAGGAGCGTACTCGCTTCAACTGGCGGCAGATCGCCGAGCTGTTCAGCTATCGGCAAGTCTGGGCGATTTGCATTGGCAAGTTCGCCAGCACCTCGGCGCTGTACTTCTTCCTCACCTGGTTCCCGACGTACCTGATCGAAGAACGACAACTGACCATGATCAAGGCCGGGATCTTCGCCGTGCTGCCGTTCGTGGGCGCGACGGTGGGCATTCTGCTTGCCGGGATCATTTCCGACCTGCTGATCCGCCGCGGTTATTCGCTGTCGTTTGCCCGCAAGTTGCCTTTGGTGGTCGGATCGATGCTGGGCATGTCCATCGTCCTGGTGAATTTCACTGATTCGAACGTGATCTGCATCGCCGTGTTGACCATCGCCTTCTTTGCCCAAGGCATTGCTTCCTCCTCCTGGGCTGCCGTATCGGAAGTGGCCCCCAAGGAACTGATCGGACTGACCGGCGGGGTCACCAGCCTGGCCGCCAACATCGGCGGCATCGTCACTCCCATCGTGATTGGTGCAATCGTCCACAAGACCGGCTCGTTTGCCTTGGCCTTCTGGTTTATCGGTGGCGTGGCGCTGATCGGCACCTTGTCTTATTCGCTGCTGCTCGGGCGTTTGTATCGCATCGAACTCAAGGCCCGCTGAACACAGGAAAAAACTGTTTTTCTCCAATACGAGGCGGCATTCGTCCAACTTCACTGGGAATTGCCGCCGTACGCTGATGCTTCCACGAGGACTTTTGACAGGATGAACATGCCCGAATACGTCTTTACGCCGGACCTTCCCGTAACCCTGCCGGTGGTCGGCACTGAGCAGCGTTTCCCCGTCGGCCGGGTTTTCTGTGTCGGTCGCAATTATCCCTGGCCGGACGCCCAGGGCCAGGACCGGCTGCCTCCGGTGTTTTTCATGAAACCCTCGACCTGCGTCATCGACGCGGTCGGTGAGTGAGGCGCCTTTTTTCCTACCGTGACAGAAGCATTTGTTCATGAAATCGAATTGGTCGTCGCCATTGGCGAGGGCGGGGCGAATATCCCGCAAAGCCAGGCGCTCGCGTATGTCTGGGGCTATGCCGCTGGGCTTGACCTGACCCGGCGCGATGTCCAGTTGGCGGCCAAGCGCAATGGCCTGCCGTGGGAAGGGGCGAAGGTGTTCGACGGCGCCGCGCCGATGACTGCCGTCGTGCCGGTCGCCCGGGCGGGTCATCCCGATGGTGAACTGTGGCTGAACGTGAATGGCCAGGAGCGCCAGCGCGACAGCCTGGACAATCAGATCTGGTCGGTCAGCGAGATGATCAGCAGGATTTCCCAGTCGGTGGCGCTGCGGGCCGGCGACCTGATCATGACGGGCAGCCCGGCTGGCGTCGATGTGTTGCAACCGGGCGACGTGATCACGGCCGGCATCGATGGCATCGGGCAATTGGAGATGCGCGTCGGCCCGCGACCATGACCTCACGCATCTCATACTGATTCGATAAAAGGAAACGCACGTCATGACAAACAGTTTGAAAGTGGCGCTGGTCACCGGCGCGGGCAGCGGGATCGGGCGCGCCGTGGCCTTGGGCCTGTTGCAGGATGGCTATACGCTGGTGTTGGCCGGGCGCCGTCCGGAACCGTTGCTGGCATTGGTCGAACTCGCGGCCTGCGAGGGACGCGAGGCGCTGGCGGTGCCCACCGACGTGCGTGACCCGGCCAGCGTCGATGCACTGTTTGCAGCCATCAACGAGGCCTATGGGCGTCTGGACGTGATGTTCAACAACGCTGGGGTCAACGCACCCGCCGTGCCGTTGGACGAGCTGACGTTCGAGCAATGGCGAAACGTAATCGACACCAACCTCAACGGGGTCTTTCTCTGTGCCCGTGGCGCCTTCGGCCTGATGCGCCGACAGCAGCCCCAGGGCGGCCGCATCATCAATAACGGTTCGATCTCGGCCCATACCCCGAGACCTTTCAGCAGCGCCTATACCGCCAGCAAGCATGCGGTGTTGGGGCTGACCAAATCCCTGGCACTGGACGGGCGCGAATACAACATAGCCTGCAGCCAGATCGACATCGGCAACGCCCTCACGGAGATGTCCGAGCGGATGACCCGAGGTGTACGCCAGGCCAACGGCAGCATCGCCGTGGAGCCCATGGTCGACGTCAAGCATGTGGCCGATGCCGTGCGCTACATCGCGGGCCTGCCGCTGTCGGCCAACGTCCTGAACATGACCGTCATGGCCACCGCCATGCCTTTTGCCGGCCGCGGTTGAGCCGGCGTTTTCATTCGTTACGCGAGGTTTAAATGAAGCCAGAAATTCTCCAGCTCAGCCCGATCCTGATCCCGGAAATCAATGCCCGGCTCAACGAGCTGTTCACGGTCCGGCGCTATTTCGAACAGGCGGATAAACCCGCCTATCTGCAAACCTATGGTGGCAATATTCGCGGCGTGATTACCGGCGGGCACACCGGCATCAGCCAGGCGCTCATGGCGCAATTGCCCAGGCTGGAAATCGTCGCGGTCAACGGCGTGGGCACCGATGCGGTGGACCTGGCCTACGCCCGTGATCGTGGCATACGCGTGACCGCCACCGTCGGTGCGCTGACCGAAGATGTCGCCGACCTGGCGATCGGTTTGTTGATTGCCGTGTGCCGTGGCCTGTGCACCGGGGATCGTTACGTGCGCTCGGGCCAATGGCCCCACAGCCCGACGCCGCTGGCGCCGTTGCCATTGGCCCGGCAAGTGTCCGGCATGCGCATCGGCATCGTCGGCATGGGCCGCGTCGGCCGCGCCGTGGCAACCCGAGCCGCCGCATTCGGGTGCCCGATCCGTTACACCGACCTGCAACCCATGAGCGATGTCAGTCACACCTTCGTTGCCGATCTCAAGCAACTGGCGAGCGAAAGCGATGCATTGATTCTCGCCGCAGCCGCCGACAAAGGTGAAGCGATCATCAATGCCGAGGTGTTGCGTGCCTTGGGCAAGGGCGGTTACCTGATCAACGTGGCCCGCGGCAAACTGGTCAACGAGCCGGACCTGGTAGCCGCCCTGGCCGCCGGTGACATTGCCGGTGCCGCGCTGGATGTGTTTGTCGATGAGCCGAACGTGCCTGAAGCGTTGTTTGGTAACGAGCAAGTGGTGCTGCAACCGCACAGGGCGAGCGCGACGCTGCAGACCCGCACGCGAATGGGCGAAATGGTGGTGGCGAGCCTGGTGGACAGTTTTGCTGGAAAAGTCCCTCAGGGGTGCGTGACGGGTTGACGAGCGGGGCGCATCGGAAAGGCATTCATGGAGATGCGCTTGCGTCAGGCGTATCCAGGTGGGAACCGCATTGCGAAATGGAATCGCGGGGTTCCCACAATGGAGCTTACATTCGCCAACAAACAAAAGTTGTTAAAAAACATCTGCTGATCAAGGGACACGGGCCATCGTCGATCCACGCGAAGTCAGGATGATACGCACCGCCATGATCACCCCGACAAGCACCGCAGCAAGCCCCGACATTTCCAGAAGCGTCGGCAGCCGGCCATGAAACCACAAGCCAAGCAGTGTCGCGAACAGCGACTCCAGGGCGATCAATTGCCCGGAAAGCACCATGGGCAGGCGCCGGGACGCGGCGTTCCAGGCCCAGGCGCCGACGAGGGATGACATCAGCGCAATAACGAAACTCCAGAGGTACAAGTGCCCTGCAACGGAAAGACTGAAACCCACGCGCGGCAGTTCGAGCAGGTCGAACGCTTGTATCGTCGGTAACAGGCACACGGTGCCGATTCCCGCGCCTGCCATCATGAGGCCTGTCCATACGCCCGAGGCGTTGGGCGATAGGTTCAACAAGGCGCGTTGATTCAACCAACTGAACGCGAGCCACAAGCTCACGGCACCGATAGAAAACAGCAAACCCATCAGCCAGGATCCCTGGTTTGCAACGGGTTGATGGACAGCGCCGAGATTGGACAGCAGCAGGCCCACGGTCAGAAAAACCAATGGGATCGCCAGTTTGCGCCACTGAAGGGTTTTGGTCGTGGCGTTGCCCAGCAGTGCCAGCAGGACCGGCACCATGCCAATAAAGGCCGGGGTCAGCACCGGCCCACCGAAAATGATACCGGCGGCGATGCACGCGCTGTAGCCGAGATAGCCGATCACACCCAGGCCTGCGGCCAGGAGCATCTGATCGAGGCACAGGAGCCGAAGTCGGGCCCGGTAGAGCAGCACGACACCCAGGCCCAGCGCTCCGGCGATCAGGAATCTTACGATCATCAAATCATAGATTGTGTAGGCCCCGGTGACGTAGGGCGCAATGAAGTTCAGCGCCCAGCTCAGCGTCGCGACTACCGCGAGGGCCAATCCGACGATGAGGCTCGAGTGGACCCGCATCATCAGTCGTGCCCGCCGACATATCGCCCATTGAGCAACGACTGCCTTGGTTCAGTACAACCCTTGCAGCGAATCCGCGTAGCTTCTATAAAATCCTGCGTTGACATCGCGTTCTTCTCGACCGTCGTTGGGCCCTGGATGTTTGACAGCAGCGGGGGCTGGAGGAAATGCCCAAGGAAGTTTGGGTAATAATGCCTGAAGCGTGGTTCAAGAAGGCGGATGAGCAGGTGTAACCGTCACCGGCGATTGACGTCCAAATCCGTTAACGACGATGTACAGCAATGGACCGATTGATACAAAGATGGCCGTGACCACGATGTAAGGTAGCAACGATACGAGCGATTTGCCTCTTGCGCATGTGTCCCGGTACATCCAGATGCATGCCATGCAGGCGAGCAGATAAAGGTCGATGACTACTTGCGCGGTGTCTGGGCTGGACATGAGTCTGACGCCGAATGCCCAGAGCGATTGCTCGGCTAGCAACAATGCGCACGCCGTGTAAACGGAAAAAAACAGCAGCGTAACAAGTGCGATATAAGGCTTCTTCACTTTGCCTCCCGGGACAGGTTCGTTGATCAGGGAGGCAGCCTAGTGAGTTGACCATCATGGTTTCAATGACCTCCGAGGTCATCGACGCCGCCCACCTGCAATGCCAGAGTCAATGGATGACCAATCGACCCATTTCCCGAGCAACGCCGCCAACTTCAGCCGGTGCGCAACTGCGTCACTTGCGCCAACAGGCCGGACTGAGTCAATTGGATTGCGCACTGATAACAGGGATATCTCAGCGTCACCTGAGCTGCATCGAGACGGGGCGCGCCAAACCAAGCCCTGGCACTCTGCATAACTTATTGACTGCCCTGGACGTACCTTTGGAGCAATGCAACGGCATCTTCCTCGCCAGCGGCTACGCCCCTCGCTACGAAACGACGCCGCTCACATCATCGACAATGGAAGTGGTACGTGATGCCATTGATCACATCCTCCATGCCAATAATCCCGCGCCGGCGATTGTCCTGAGTGCTCAATGGGAGATCCTTGCAGCCAACGCCAGCGCGGGTATCCTGTTCGATCTGGTGGGTCTTGCCAGGGATGTCGCAGATGGACTCAATCTCTTGGTGACGCTGCTGCAGCCCGGCGGCTTGGGCGACCATCTGAGCAACGCCGAGGAAATAAGATTAGTGGCATGGCAACGGGCCTCTCGGGAAGCCTTGAACAATCCTGCGCTGGCTGGGATTCTGAAGAGCCTGCCGACTCCATACAGCGCTGGGGCGCTGGCTGACGATCTGCCTCCGTTGTTGCTGACGCAGGTCGAGTCGCCCCATGGCGAGCTGACGTTCATGTCGACATTCACTACCTTCGGTATGCCGCTCGACATCACGATGAGCTCGTTGCGTATCGAACATCTCATTCCTGCCGACGCCAAGACCTGGGAGGTCATGACCAAGGCGTACGAGCAGACGCAACGCTAACAAGTCAGGGAAGAAAACATGCAACCGACACTCAATCTCAACTTTCAAAAAATGCACGCCAATGGCGACGATTTCGTCATCGTCGATTCGCGAAACTCGCCCAGTCCGATGACCAGTGCGATGGCGCGGCGGATGGGGGATCGGAACCGCGGCGTGGGCTTCAATCAACTCGCGGTGCTGCTCGATTGTGACGATGCCGATGCGCGGGTGATGTTCTGGAACGCAGATGGCTCCGCGCTGGATGTTTGTGGCAGCGCGACGCGCGGGGCGGCGGACCTGCTCATGCGCGAAGCCAGTGTTGCTTCGATAGCGCTACGCACCAATCGCGGTCTGCTGACTTGCGAGCGGATGCCAAGCGGCGATATCTCCGTCGACATGGGCGTGCCGCTTTGCGGCTGGGCGGACATCCCCCTGTCGCAGGACCTGGACTCCGCTGTTCTGCCCCTTGCCGGTAGTCCAGCGGCGTGCAGCATGGGCAACCCGCATTGCACTTATTTTGTCGACGACCTGGCTGACGTTGATATCGCCACGATCGGACCGGCCATCGAAACCCACCCGCTATTTCCACTCAAGACCAACGTTCATTTCGTCCAGGTCGTTGAGCGCACGCATATCCGGTTGCGCATCTGGGAGCGCGGGGCGGGCATCGCGCTGGGTTCAGGTTCTTGCTCATGCGGCGCGGTTGTCAACGGAATCCGTCGTGGACTGCTGGACAGTACCGTCGAAGTTGAATGTGATGGCGGAAACGTGACGGTGCAATGGGACGGCGTAGGTTCGGTCTTTCTGATCGGGCCGGTGGAGGCAAGTTTCTCAGGGACGATGAGTTATCGCTGAGTCGATAAGAATCCAGCCCTGGCGTGGTAGATATTAGTGCTTCACTTTCCAAAACTCGAAGCCACGGCCAGTGGGCCTGATAACTTTTCGCTTTCTCAACGAACAAATCCGGTTGAGAGTATCCCTTTGTAAAATCGATCCTGGCTGGCGCCTGACCTTACCTCAACTGCAAGTTTCGAACAGGAACACCCATGAATTTCTTCAAGAAGCTCTTCGGTTCATCAAAAGCCCCTGAAACCCAGGACGCGCAGCCAACGCCGCAAACCCACGAGCTCGGCGACCTGACCGAGGCAGAAGCAGCCAATCTCGCCATCCGGGAAGCGGGTGAAGCGTGCCTGGATCGTCATTGGCGGGCTGTCGGCACCGTCGAGCGGGATGTTCTTGCCTATATGATCAGTCCAACCTTTTCCGGTGGCCCTTACTGGCCCTCCACCCGCCAGGCCTACCGCGTGGTTCGCCGTGGCGAGGCGATCATCCTCGCCACTGAAGGCCTGTCGGATCCGTTCGATGATACGGAAGGAATGGGCAACGGTTTCGAAATGGAGCTGTTCGTCGAAACTGCGGATATACCCGAGCACGCCCATGGCCCCGTGGGTGAGGTCGATCCTTTCAAGCGCAGTTGGGCATTCGAGCTTGTGGAGCATGTTGCCAGGACGGTCGCCGACGCCGGCGGCATCACGCACCAGCTTGATCAGTACGGGGCGCTGTCCCTGGAGATTCCCGGGTTCAGCCAATCGCACCATATGAGCGAGCAACTGCCCAAGCTCTTCGTAACGGATGATGATTCCACTGGGGTTCTGCTGGGAGCCCCGGAGCCGGATTTCTCTACCCGAGTGGAGGACATGCCCTTGTCGCCGGTCAGATTGGTGCCGGTGGTGTTGATCACCGCGGCGGAGTTGGAGTACGTGCGTTCCGGTGGGCGAGCGGCGCGGGAGGATCTGGTGAGCCGTTTGCAGGAGGCGGGCATCGGACATATGAGCAGCCTGCATCGGGCGAGCGTGGTGTGAGTCGGATGGGCCCGGAACAAAAGATTGAAGTCGCTTATTGACATATCTAAAAATCTCGATATCCTCAGCGTCATGGAATTGATCGAAATATTCAAAGCGCTCTCGAACCCTACACGCCTTCAGATCCTGAAAGGTCTGAAGGATCCCGCAAAGAACTTCCCTCCGCAGGATGAAGGTGACGTTCATACGGTGGGAGTCTGCGTCAGCAGTATTCAAGAAGGTATCGGACTGTCGCAGTCTACGGTGTCCGGTTATCTTGCGACGCTGCAACGAGTGGGGTTGGTCGAGGTCAGGCGCATCGGTCAGTGGACTTACTACAAGCGCAATGAAGCAGCCATCAGCGCGCTTGCGGAGATCATAGGGACAGAACTGTAATTTTTTTGCCGTAATATATCGAGATATCTCGATATCCCTTTTTATCGATACGAGGATTTTGCAATGAAAGCGATGGTACTCAAGTCATTTGGCGGGTCGGGTTCGTTCGAGCTTCGCGATGTGCCCAAGCCTGTGCCGCAGACAGGACAAGTCCTGGTCCGGGTCCATGCAACCTCCATCAATCCGTTGGATTACCAGGTTCGACGCGGCGATTATCCCGACCTGGTGCAACTGCCGGCCATTACCGGCCACGATGTATCGGGCGTTGTCGAAGAAGTGGGGCCGGGAGTGACAAACTTCGCTCCGGGCGATGAGGTCTGGTACACCCCGCAAATATTCGACGGGCCAGGCAGTTATGCCGAGTACCACGTCGCAGCCGAAAGCATCGTCGGGAAGAAGCCCGCCTCGCTGAGCCATCTTGAGGCGGCGAGCCTGACCCTGGTTGGCGGGACGGTATGGGAAGCCTTGATCGTGCGTGCGGCGCTCAGAGTGGGAGAAAGCATTCTGATACACGGCGGCGCGGGAGGCGTCGGCCATGTGGCGATCCAGTTGGCAAAAGCCATGGGAGCACAGGTGTTCACCACCGTGCGCGAGGCAAACGCCGAGTTCGCGCGCAGCATGGGTGCCGATGTGATCATCGACTACGAAAAACAGGATTATGTCGAAGCCGTCATGCGAGAAACGGCTGGCCGCGGCGTGGATGTCGTGTTCGACACCATCGGCGGCAACACATTGTCACGCAGCCCTGACGTGCTCGCACAACTTGGCCGCGTCGTCACGATCGTCGACATTTCACAGCCACAGAACGTCGTTCAGGCCTGGGGCAAGAACGCGAGTTATCACTTCGTTTTCACCAGACAGAACCGCGGCAAACTCGATGAGTTGAGCGCATTGGTAGCGCGAGGTCTGCTGCGGCCACACATCGGCGCCGTCTATTCGCTGGCCGACATCGGGCTCGCCCATGCCCGGCTGGAGAGTCCAAACAATGG
This sequence comes from Pseudomonas sp. FP198, assembly GCF_030687895.1. Taxonomy (NCBI): domain Bacteria; kingdom Pseudomonadati; phylum Pseudomonadota; class Gammaproteobacteria; order Pseudomonadales; family Pseudomonadaceae; genus Pseudomonas; species Pseudomonas sp. FP198. The sequence continues at coordinate 4,061,079 of NZ_CP117452.1, read as the reverse complement.
CCTTCGAGGAAAAATCGCGATCGCAGTCGAGCCGTCGCTCATCGCGTAATGCGCTCTTTCAACCGCTTGAATCATTTTCGAGGAACGCCATGATTTACGAGATCGCTCTGCTCCCGGTTCGCAAAGAACGCATTGAAATGTTCAGACGAGCATTTGCCGAGGTCGCCCCTTTGCTCACCCGAGCAAAGGGCTACGGCGGCCATTTGCTGGCGCAAGGGATTGAAACCCCCGAGCAATTCAACCTGATCGTGCGATGGCAATCACTTGAGCATCACACACCGGGGTTCGAAGAAAGTGAAGACCACCGTCTGTTCATGCTGGGCTTGGAGGAATACTTTTCTGAAGAGCCGAGGGTCTACCACATCGAGGGGGCGGCTTTTTTTATCGGTGAAGGTGCTGATCCAGGCGGCGCCGTCAGCCGGGGAATCTAAGCCGATCCTCATTCTCCCGAGTGTCCGGTCCTTTCAGCCCGACCCATCCGACAATCCAATCGCGCATTCTCACGTGACGCGGGATAATACGGCTCAGCTTGGGGTCACAAGCGTTTCCCCCCTCGTTGGGATTGGCGGTTGAGCAAGGATCGAAGGCAATGACAGATTGGCTCCAGAGCTACGGAGAAATGGCTGAACGGGTCCGCCGCCATGACTGGGACAGCACGCCACTCGGGCCGCCCGCGCAATGGCCCGATGTGCTGAAGACGACCGTGGCGCTGAGCCTGGCTTCGCATTTCCCTCAGGCCATCGTCTGGGGACCGGACTTGATCACGTTATACAACGATGCGTTCATGCCCATTCTCGGCAGGAAACCCGAGGCGCTGGGGCGGCCGTTCAATGAGGTCTGGCGGGAGGCCTGGAGCGAGATCGGCCCTATCGTGCGGGCGGCTTTTGATGGGCAGGCGACTTTTATCGAGAACTTTCCCCTGGTGATCGAGCGCGGTGGTGGTCCTGAACAGGCCTATTTCACCTTTTGCTACAGCCCTATCCGCGACCAGTTCGGCAAAGTGGTGGGCATGCTCGACACGGTTACCGAAACCACCGCGACCGTATTCATGACCCAGCGTCTGGCGGTGCTCGATGCAATCGGCAGCGCCGTGGCGAATGCCACCGATCCACAGGCGATCATGGCGACCACCGCCCGGATCCTGGCGGCGCACCTCAACCTGTCCAACTGCGCGTACGCAGACATGGACGAAGACGAGGACGGCTTTACGATTCGCGGCGATTGGGCCCGTGCCGGGTCGCCGAGTATCGTCGGGCACTACCGACTGGCGGATTTCGGTCGGCTGGCGGTCGCCAACCTGGGGGCGGGCAAGCCGCTGGTGATCAATGACAACCTGGCGGAGCTGGCACCGGAGGAGGCGGCAGCGTTCCAGTCGATCGGTATTGCGGCGACCATTTGTGTTCCGTTGATCAAGAATGGCCGGTTGACCGCCCTGATGGCCATCCACGATAAAACGCCCCGGATCTGGTCGTCCAACGACCTCGCGCTGCTGCTGGAGGTCACCGAGCGATCCTGGGCGCACATCGAACGTGCTCGGGCGGACGCGGCCGTGCGTGAAGGCCTCGCCGCCCTGGCCGAACTGAACGCAACGCTGGAGCAACGGGTCGAGGAGCGCACTACACGATTGAGGCAGACCGAAGCGGCGCTGCACCAGTCGCAGAAACTCGAAGCCATCGGCCAGCTCACCGGCGGCGTGGCCCACGATTTCAACAATCTGCTGACAATCATCCGCTCCTCTGTGGACTTCCTGCGCATGCCCAACCTGTCCGATGAACGCCGGCAACGCTACATGACCGCCGTTTCCGAGACGGTGGAACGTGCTTCGAAGCTGACCAGCCAACTCCTGGCGTTTGCCCGGCGCCAGCCGTTGACGCCGGAAATCATCGACGTGCGCAAGCAGGTACGGAGCCTCGGCGACATGCTGGAGACCGTGACCGGGGCGCGTATTCACGTCAAGGTCGAACTGTGCGAGCAGCCCTGTTACATCCGCGCCGACCTGAGCCAGTTCGAAACGGCGTTGATCAACATGGCCCTGAACGCCCGGGACGCGATGAACGGCCAGGGAACGCTGTGGCTACGGCTCAATTGCGGTGCAGGCATGCCGCCGATCCGCGGCCATGCCGGGGCAGGGCAGGCATTTGCCGCGATTGCCCTGGAAGACACCGGCACGGGCATTGCGCCGGAGGCACTTGAACACATCTTCGAACCGTTCTTCACCACCAAGGAAGTGGGCAAGGGAACGGGGTTGGGATTGTCCCAGGTGTTCGGTTTCGCAAAACAGTCCGGTGGCAATGTCGATGTCTCGACCGTGGTCGGAAAGGGCAGCGTATTCACCTTGTATCTTCCGGAGGTGGAGCCCGAGGAGCAGCATGAACCCGAGGGAGAGGAAAGCTCTCTGCTGGTGCTGGAAAAAGGCCGGCGCCGGGTATTGGTCGTGGAGGACAATCTGGAGGTGGGGCGCTTTGCCAACCAGATCCTGCAAGACCTGGGATACGAAACGGCCTGGGCGACCAATGCCGAACAGGCGCTGGAAATGGTCGGCCCGGATGCGATGGCGTTCGACGCGATATTTTCCGATGTGGTCATGCCGGGCATCAGTGGCATTGCCCTTGCCAGACAACTGCGCCAGCGCCGCAAGGATCTGCCGGTGGTGCTGACCTCCGGCTACAGCGAGGAGCTGGCCCACAGCGGGCATGAAGGTTTCGCGTTTTTGTCCAAGCCTTACTCCGCCGATCAGGTTTCCCGGGTTTTAAACCAGACGCTGTTGGGCTCGGAGTGAGTTGTTTCGGTTTTGAAACAACGCTTACCCGTTCGTCGGCGAGGCGGTCCCTTGAATCATTGGTCTGTTGATGACCGGCTAGTCTCAATTTGAAGGTCGGTATTTCCAGGCAATTGAGTGTTGCCGGTATCGGCCTCGATGAGAGGGGAAAAATGCGATGGGAGCACCGTACAGCGAGGAGAACGGAGCCGCGTATCCGATCAATGAAGGGCTGCAGTGTGGGCAATCGGCCTATCGGTCGGATTTTGGCGACGAGCCAATCAAGTCAATCCGGACCAGGGTGGCCAAGGTGCCGCGGGGCGAGAAGGCCAAGTTCTTGCCCAGAGTCCCGATCAGCAGATAACCGCTGTGGGGGGGTATGCTCGCGCTCGGGCGCGATGGGATTGCGGTGCAATCCAGCGGGAGCAAGCTCCCTCGCCACGGGAATTCCGGCGTTTGTATAAATATTTTTTTATCTTTTTTCGACTGACGTTTTCTTTCACGTTTCTTTCACAAGCAGGCGCGTAGTCTGAGCTCATCCGTTAGAAAGCAGTACCTGCCCGTTTCCCCAGCGGGCTTTTTTTTGCCTGTCATAAAACTACCCCTGCGTTTGTTGTCGAACCGTCATGGCTGACACGGTTTGGCGTACACTCGCGCCAGCGCGCACCGGCCATCTCTCCCCGATGCGGCATTCTTGAGGTTTTTATCATGCGTTTGACTTTGTCCACCTTGGTGCTTGGGCTTGTGGTCGCTCAGGGCGCGATGGCCGCTGGCGACGGTACCGCTGCGGTTGGCGGTGGCTTGGGCGGTGTTCTGGGGAACGTGGTCGGCCAGCAGATGGGCGGCAGCACAGGCGCGGCGATTGGCGCCGGTGTCGGCGGTGCAGCCGGCAGTGCGGTCGGGGCTCGCAAGGGCAGCCGTACGGAAGCGGCCATCGGTGGTGGTCTGGGATCGGCCGGTGGTTCGATTGTTGGCAACCGCCTGGGCGGGTCCACGGGCTCGACCATCGGCGCGGGCGTCGGTGGGGCCGCGGGCGGCGCCTTGGGCAGCAACCTGTCCAACGACAACGACGGACATTCGAAGAGCAAGAAACACAAGCACAAGAGAAAGCATCGCTGAGCGAATGCATGCATGAAAAAACCCGGCCCCGTGCCGGGTTTTTTCATATTGGCTATTTCCCGGAACGTTTACCTCGTCATCACCTCGAATTGATACATCCACTTGCATTGTGAGGTATGCCATGACCCCGGAAACCGAAGGCAAGGAAGAAAAAGGCCCCTCGGGCGTCCCGTTCATCAATGATCCGGGTGTCAACGACCCGGGCAACGAAGATCCCGGTTCCCTGATGGATGACGCCCAGGTGCCCTTGATCGAGGATGAAGAGACCGAAGTTGAGGATGAATCCTACGATTGAGCCTTCCAGCCCAAACTGCACGACCAGGAGAATGTTATGACTGCCGACTCGCCTGTTCCCGACGACGATGAAACCCCGGAATATCCGTTGCCTTCGCCCACCGATTCATTGAGCCGCGATCAGCGTCCACCTGATGACGATGCTGGAGTAGAGCAGGTGCCCAGCGAAGATGAGGATGTCGAGGCGGCGCCGGACGATCCCGACATTGCCGGTGACGATGCCTCCGGCAAGCCAAGCTGAAGAGCAGTTCCGTCCGTCTGGTTTTCGGCACCATCGGTCAATGATGGTTGCCACACATCAGGTAGCTATCTGAAAAGGAGACTTACCATGATGAAGCCAAACATGACCGCGCTGGCGTTGGCCGGGATTCTGTCGGCCAGCCCGTTGGCGGCTTTCGCCCAATCCGACGGCGCGCCCGTGGACAAAGGCGGAATGCCGCCCTCTACCCAGATGGACGCCGGCTCCACCACCGAGAAAACCGGTAACGCCCTGCCACCCGGTTCCGTGGGGGGAGGCAATGGCGGCGACGCCAGCGGCAGCAGCACCAGCCCGGGAACCGGGGGTGGCTCCACCAGCGGTGGCAGCACGATGGGCGGCGGTTCTTCCGGCTCAAGTAGTGGAACCGGTAGCAGCAGCAGTAGCGGTGGCAGCTCCAGCGGCGGCGGATCGGGCTCCGGCTCAGGCGGCTCCGGCGGCTAACGCATGACCCTCTGCTGATCATTTCAATCTGTTCGTGGCGAGGGAGCTTGCTCCCGCTGGGCACCAAGCGCCCCTGAAACGTAGTCAACTGCCGCCCGGCCAAGGCGCGGCCGATCCCTCGCCACCCCCTTGAAAATTTCCCATTGCCTGCGCCAAGCACGGCTCGTTATTCTGCTGAATCCTTTAAGGCGAACACGCTGCGCTGGCCGCACCTGAGCCATCCCTGGAATGTTGTGTTGATAACGGATCAGATGCGATGAATGCACCGCTGAAAAAGTTTGGACCGATCAAGGCTGTGATTTTTGATATGGATGGCCTGCTGCTGGATACCGAAGGTATCTACACCGAGGTCACCTCCATCATCGCCGAGCGCTACGGGCGCACGTTCGACTGGAGCGTCAAGCAGAACATCATCGGGCGCGGCGCCGGGGACCTGGCGCGCTACGTGGTGCAAGCGCTGGAGCTGCCGATCACCCCGGAGGAATTTCTGGTGATCCGTGAACCGCTCATGCGTGAACGTTTCCCCCACGCCCTGGCGATGCCCGGCGCGGAGGAATTGGTGCGGCATCTCAAAGCCCATGACGTGCCGATTGCGGTGGGGACCAGTTCGTCGCGTCAGTCGTTCGAGCTGAAAACCACCCTGCACCGGGATTGGTTCGCGCTGTTCGACTTCATTGTTACCGCCGATGACCCCGAAGTCGGAGCGGCGAAACCGGCGCCGGATATCTTCCTCACCGCCGCCCGGCGCCTGGGTGTCGCGCCGGCGGATTGCCTGGTCTTCGAGGATTCCCCGTTTGGTGTGACGGCGGCGAAGGCGGCAGGCATGACGGCTATTGCGATTCCCGACTCGGCCATGGCTGACGAAAAGTACAGCCATGCCGACGCCATTATCCGTTCGCTCAAGCTGTTCCAGCCAAGCCTGTGCGGTTTGCCGGAACTGGAATGGGCCTGAAAAAGGGCTGCTGCGCCCGAAAGCGTCGGAGCAGCCCAGCGGGAGCAGGCGCCCTCACGACATGGGTCAGGCGCCGAAGCCACCGTCGATCGTCAGGCTGGCCCCGGTGATATAGGCGGCTTCCGGACCCGCGAGGTAGGCGACGAAGCTGGCAATTTCTTCCACCGTGCCATAACGGCCTACCGCCATGAGATCCATCAGGCTGGAGGCGAAATCGCTATCCGCCGGGTTCATGTCAGTGTCCACCGGGCCGGGCTGTACATTGTTGACGGTGATGCCGCGCGGGCCCAGGTCGCGGGCCAGGCCTTTGGTCAGGCCCACCAGCGCGGATTTGCTCATGGCGTAGGTGGCGCCGCCAGCGAAGGGCATGCGGTCGGCATTGGTGCTGCCGATATTGATGACCCGGCCCCCTTCGCTCATATGCCGTGCGGCTGCCTGAGTGGCGACAAATACGCTGCGCACGTTGATGGCGAGGGTCTGGTCAAAATCTTCCAGCTTGAACTCATCCAGCGGCCCCATGGCCAGCACGCCCGCGTTGTTGACCAGGATGTCCAACCGGCCAAACGCCTCGACGGTGGCGGCGACGGCGTTACGCACGGCGTCGGCGTCGGCACTGTCTGCCTTGATCGCCAGGGCCTTGCCACCTGCTGCGATGATACTCTCCTGCAATTCTTCAGACTTGGCGCCGGAGCTGACATAGGTGAAGGCCACGGCCGCGCCTTCAGCGGCAAGGCGTTTGACGATGGCGGCGCCGATGCCGCGGGAACCGCCTTGGATCAAGGCGACTTTACCGTTCAGTGCTGGGGTACTCATGATGTTCTCCAAAGTGTGCCGGGGCGAGATGCCGCGGTTGATGGGGGGAGTATCCAGACTAGTCGATCCCCTGTGTAGGCCAACATTGTTATAGGCTGTGTAAACCAAAAGTTTATAGTGGGCGTCATGGAGACTTTCAGCAGTATCGAATGTTTTGTCCGCAGTGCCGAGGTCGGCAGCTTCGCCGAGGCCGCACGCCGCTTGAGCCTGACCCCGGCGGCGGTAGGCAAAAGCGTCGCCAAGCTTGAAGCGCGCCTGGGCGTTCGGCTATTCCAGCGCAGCACTCGACGCCTGGCCTTGACCGAGGCCGGCCAACTGTTCCTGCGGGAAGTGGGCAGCAGTTTTAATACCATCCAGAACGCCGTCGCCAACCTGGCCAGCGCCGGCGGGCAGCCAGCCGGCACGCTGAAGGTGAGCATGGGCACGGCGTTCGGCCGGTTGTATATCGTGCCGTTGCTGGGGGAGTTTTTACGCCGATACCCGGCCATCAATCCGGACTGGCATTTCGATAATCGCCAAGTCGATCTGATCGGCCAGGGTTTCGATGCAGCCATCGGCGGTGGGTTCGAATTACCCCAAGGCGTCGTGGCGCGCAAATTGACGGTGGCCCATCGGGTGCTGGTTGCGTCCGGACAGTACCTGCAAAACCATGCCGCCGTCGTTGAGCCGCAGGATCTGGGGCGACATCAGGGAATCCTGATCCGCTCACCGCAGACAGGGCGTATCCGTTCCTGGCAACTGACCAGCCGCAACCGCGAACACAGCCCGCTGACACTCAAGGCAGGGATGACTATGAGTGACTCGGAAGCCGCCTGTATCACCGCAGCCCAGGGGCTGGGCATTGCCCTGGTGAGCATGCCGTTTGCCGTGCCGTTCCTGGACAGTGGCGCACTGCAGCGAGTGCTGCCGGACTGGTACGTCGACGACGGCAACATCTCGATCTACTACGCAGAGCACAAACTGCTGCCGGGCAAGACCCGGGCGTTCGTGGATTTCATCATCGAGCAGTTTGCCGAGCAGGGGCTGGCGCAGCGGTTCAGTGCTGTTTGAGCCTGGCAGGGAGTCGAGTCGCCCTCATTCGCGAGCAGGCTCGCTCCCACACTGGATCCGCGACAGCCGCAGATTTCACGGTTCACATAAAACCCCTGTGGGAGCGAGCCTGCTCGCGAAAGGGGCAATGCACTCTAAAGCTGCAAACTCACCGCCCAAACCGCCCCGGCCAGCCAATGATGGTCTTCGGTCGCGGCGTCGCATAAGTGCGCACTTTCGACGTGGACAACCCCAGCCGCACCAGCGACTCGGCAATCGTCACCGCCGCGGTCACGCCATCGACCACAGGCACTCCGGTGCGTTGACGAATCTGCTCATCCAGCCCGGCCATGCCGCCGCAACCCAGGCAGATCACTTCGGCCTTGTCCTGGCTGACGGCGAGTTCCGCCTGATGGACGATGGCATCAACCGCCCGCTGCGGATCCTGCTCAAGTTCCAGCACCGCCAGGCCACTGGCCCGGACTGAAGCGCAGCGCTCGAACAGGCCGGAAAGCTTGAGCCGGTCCTCGATCAGCGGCACCGTGCGGTCCAAGGTGGTGACGACCGAGTAGGCATGACCAAGAAACATGGCCGTGCTGGCGCCGGCGTCGGTGATGTCCACCACTGGCACGTTGAGCAGTTCCTGCAATCCTTCCCGACCGTGTTCGCCGTAGCCCGCCTGGATCACCGCGTCGAACGGCTGGTCATAGGACATCACCCGGTCCATCACGGCGATGGCGGCCAGGTAGCTTTCAAAATTGCCTTCGATCGAGTCAGCCCCGAAATACGGCGTCAGCCCGATGATTTCGGTGCCCGGCGCGGCAACGGCCTGGGCCTGGCGCGCGATGGACTGAGTGATGGACTCGGTGGTGTTGACGTTGACGATGAGAATTCGCATGAGTGGTCCTTTTTGCAGCGTAACGGTAAACGGCCCGAATCCCCGGGCCTTTGGAACAATCAATGGCTGACGTTATCCACGGCAATGGACTCACCGCTGACGTCCTCGTAATGCCCCTCGCGCTTGGCAACGATCAGGTACAGCAGCCCTGCAATCGAAGCGCCAATCAGCCAGGAGAACGGAGAAATACTGTCGAAACCGGGCACCAGCGCCAGGACAATCGCGATCAGCGCCGCTGGAATGAATGCCGCTACCGCCCGCAGGTTGACCCCGTTGCTGTAGAAATACGCACCGTTCGGGTCCTCGCTGTAGAGTTGCGGCACGTTGATGCGGCCTTTTCGCAGCAACCAGTAGTCGACCATGATCACGCCGTACAGCGGCCCGAGCAGGGCGCCGAGTCCGGAGAGGAAATACACGATCACCAGCGGGCTGTTGTAGAGGTTCCATGGCAGGATCAGCACGGCGATGGCGGCGCTGATCAGCCCGGCACGACGGAAGTTCAGGTACCTGGGCGCCAGGTTGCTGAGGACGAAGGCCGGAGCGACGAAGTTGGCCATGATGTTCACCGCCACGGTGACGATCAGGAACGCCAGGCAACCGAGCACCAGGAAAAAGGTGTTGGGGATCGAGGCGATGACCTGGGTCGGGCTCTCGAGGACCTGGCCATTGATCTGGAACTGTGCACCGCACAACAGGATGGTGATGGCGGCAAATACCAGAATATTCACCGGCAGGCCCCAGAAATTTCCGACGACGATCGTCCGTCGGCACGGCGAGGAGCGAGCGAAATCGCAAAAGTTGAGGATCAACGTGCCATAGATCGCCAGCCACAACGCACCACCGGCGAATATGTTGCGCCACATCTCACCGCCGGCCAGCGGCTCGCGGATCGACCAGGCAATCGTCGCACCGGCCTGGAAGTACATCCAACCGGCCAACGCCGCGACGGTCACCAGGATGACCGGGCCGGCAAAGCCTTCATAGCGCCGCACGGTTTCCATGCCATAGGCCAGGATCATCAGTTGCACGAACCAGATGGCGACGAAGCATACCCAGCCCAGGCTCGACAGCCCGAGGATCGAGTTCTGGTCATAATCGGCGAAGCCCGGATGAATCGCCACCAGCAGCACCCGAAACACCACGGACGCCAGGTAAGTCTGGATACCAAACCAGGCAATTGCGATGACGGCCCTGATCAGTGCGGGAATCTGCGCACCGTGTATGCCAAAGCTGATCCGGCTGATGACAGGAAACGGCACGCCGGTCTCCTGCCCCATATAGCCGGACAGATTCATGAAGCCGTACACCAGCGCCGCGCCGATCCCCAGCGACAGCAGAATCTGCCAACCGCCCAGGCCCAAGGCATACAGGCCGATGGCGAATGAATAATTGGCAATGTTATGCACGTCGTTGGTCCACAGGGCGAAAATGCTATAGCGGCCCCAGCGTCGCCCTTCGGCTTTGGTTGGCGCGAGGTCCTTGTTGTGTAGCCTTGGACTCAAGGTGAGAGGCGCTGCGGGTTGTTCATCCAGGGCAGCGGTTGGGGAGGGCAGATCCAGCGCGATATTATTGGAAAGACTTGTACGCATTCCGGCAGGCTCCTGACTCTCAGGCCACGATGACTGTGCTTGAGCGCGAGGCTCGGCAGATCTTCGTCGCGGCGGTGAGCATCATTGGTTACGGGGCATCTGCAGCCTGTACGGGATAGGGCGCTTCAGGCTTGCGGATCGAAAAGTGTGTGTATGTTTTGATCTTGTTGTATACAAAACACTTGTCGAGTTAAGCCAGATGTATGCCACTTGCGAGTCTAGCTTTAGCGTCGTTAATTTCGTTTTGTTATGTATGACGGATAAATCACTGAAATGCCGAAAGTTAAAACTGACCGTTCGAACAGGTATTTATTTTATGGGTCGAGCGTCAGCGGGAAGGAAAGCAGGCAGCGCGCAAGGGTGCCTGTAACTTTTAGGGGCATTAAAACGAGAGGTGCACACAAAAATGCCACCTGAGGTGACATTTTTGTGTACATGACTGCGGCGGGATCAGACGGTCTTGGATTTGGCGATGATATTGCCAGCGTGCAGCCCGCATTCTTTTTGCGTGGCTTCTTCCCACCACCAGCGGCCTTCGCGCTCGTGCTGGTTCGGCAGGACAGGGCGGGTGCAGGGTTCGCAGCCGATGCTGATGAAACCGCGCTCATGCAGGCTGTTATAGGGCAGTTCCAGCATGCGGATATAACCCCAGACTTCCTCGCTGGTCATCTGCGACAACGGGTTGAATTTGTACAGCGTGCGCTCCGGCGTGGAGAACGCCGTGTCGATTTCCAGCACGGCCACCTGGCTGCGGGTACCCGGGCTCTGGTCGCGGCGCTGACCGGTAGCCCAAGCGCGGACATCGGTCAGTTTGCGGCGCAGCGGCTCGATCTTGCGGATGCCACAGCACTCCCCGTGACCGTCTTTGTAGAAGCTGAACAGGCCTTTTTCCTTCACGAAAGGGTCCAGTTTCGTATGGTCGGGCGAGATCAGTTCGATATCGATCTTGTAATGCTCGCGCACTTGTTCAATGAAACGATAGGTTTCCGGGTGCAGGCGTCCGGTGTCGAGGCTGAACACCTTGACGTTCTTGTTCAGTTTCCAAGCCATGTCCACCAGCACGACGTCTTCAGCGCCACTGAAGGATATCCACAGCTCGTCGCCGAATTCGGCGAAGGCCAGCTTGAGGATGTCCTGCGGGGACTTGTTGGCATAGGTCGTGGCGAGTTCCACGACATCAAACGATGGGCTCATCAGGGCGGTTTCCTACAGGTCGGTGGCGCTGGGCGCTCTATATGGGGCTGATGGTAACAAAAGCTGCCGGGGCTGGCGCGCTCCTGTGCGTTGCGCGGGCTTCGGCGAATGGCTAGAGTCGGCAGTCCTTTTGTTCGCTCAACCGATAAACATCAAAAAATGGGAGTGTCTTGTGGAAATTGCCTGTCTCGACCTGGAAGGTGTGCTGGTCCCGGAGATCTGGATCGCCTTCGCTGAAAAAACCGGGATTGACTCCCTCAGGGCAACCACTCGGGACATTCCCGACTACGACGTGCTGATGAAGCAACGGTTGCGCATCCTTGATGAGCATGGCCTCAAGCTCTCCGACATCGAGGAAGTCATCGCGACGCTCAAGCCGCTGGACGGCGCCATCGAATTCGTCGACTGGCTGCGCGAGCGCTTCCAGGTGGTGATTCTTTCCGACACGTTCTACGAATTTTCCCAGCCGCTGATGCGTCAGTTGGGCTTCCCGACGCTGCTCTGCCATCGTCTGGTTACCGACGGCAGCGGACGGGTGACCGGCTATCAATTGCGTCAGAAAGATCCGAAGCGCCAGTCGGTCCTGGCCTTCAAGAGTTTGTACTACCGGGTAATTGCCGCCGGGGATTCGTACAACGACACGACGATGCTGGGCGAAGCCGATGCCGGGATTCTGTTCCATGCGCCGGAAAACGTGATTCGTGAATTCCCGCAGTTTCCGGCGGTGCATACGTTTGCCGAGTTGAAGCAGGAGTTCATCAAGGCCTCGAACCGCCCCCTGAGCCTGTAAACCCAACCTCAATGTGGGAGCGAGCCTGCTCGCGAATGCGGTATGTCAGTCGCCATCAATGTTGGCTGAACCAGCGCTTTCGCGAGCAGGCTCGCTCCCACAGGGTTATGTGTCAGGTCCGGGGGATTGCTCAGAGGTTCTGCAAGGTTTCCAGCAAGACCTTCACCTTGGTCATCGACTCCTGATACTCCGCCTGCCAATCCGAGTCCGCGACGATCCCGCCGCCACCCCAGCAACATACCTGCCCGTCCTTGACCAGCAAGCTGCGGATGGCGATGGAGCTGTCCATCTCCCCGCGCACATCGAGGTACAACAACGAGCCGCAATACAGCCCGCGTCGGGTCGGTTCGAGCTCGTCGATGATCTGCATGGCACGGATCTTCGGCGCGCCGGTGATCGAGCCGCCAGGAAAGCTGTCGGCGATCAGGTCCAGTGCGTCCTTGTCGTCCGCCAGTTCGCCAGTCACGCTGCTGACCAGGTGATGGACGTTCGGGTAGCTTTCCAGGCTGAATAATTCCGGCACCCGCACCGAGCCGATGCGGCAGGTGCGGCCCAGGTCGTTGCGCAGCAAGTCGACGATCATCAGGTTCTCGGCACGGTCCTTGGGGCTAGCCAGCAGCTCGGCGGCGTGGGCCGCGTCGTCTTCGGGCGTCGTGCCGCGAGGGCGGGTGCCCTTGATCGGACGGGTTTCGACGTGACCTTCACTGACCTGGACGAAGCGTTCGGGCGACAGGCTCAGCACCGCACCGCCCTCCGGCAGGCTCTGGAAGCCGGAAAACGGCGTCGGGCAAGCCGCCCGCAGCGCCTGGTAAGCGGCCCATGCATCGCCCTGGCACGGCGCGCGAAAGCGTTGGGCAAAGTTGACCTGATAACAGTCGCCGGCCTGGATATACGCCTGGATACGCTCGAATGCCTGTCGATAGGCCGCAGCGTCGAGATCGGGCGCCATCGGGCCGTCCAGACTGAACGAGGAGATAGGCACTGCGGTTAGCTGGCTGAACAGCTCGATCAAGCGTTGGCGTTGGTTTTCGCCGCAATGGGGATGGAAGACCAATTGGCTGGTGCGGGTCTGGTGATCGGTGACCAGTGCCCAGTCGTACACGCCAAAACGCGCGTCCGGCAGTTGCAGATCGTCCTTGGCGCAGGACGGCAGGGCTTCGAGGCGTCGGCCGAAGTCATAACTCAAATAACCGATCAGGCCACCGGCGAAGGGCAATTGCACGGTGTCTGGCAATTCGGCGTGGCCCAGTTGCGTCAGCTGTATCCGAAGACGGTGGAGGAAATCGCTGCCACTTTCGTGCGGCAATACCGCCAGTTGCTTCAGCGGCCAGGCGCTGAGCAAGTCATAACGCCCGCGCTCGGCGCTCGGCCGGCCACTGTCGAGCAGCACGCTGCCGGGGGCATGACGGATCGCCGCGAAATACGCGGCGGGGTTGGCGCGGTAGGGCAGAGGGTGTACGAAGCAGGTTGGCATGGGCGGGGCGGGTCGGCCGTTCAGGCGGGGTGGCGATTGTAATCCCCTGTAGGATTTGCTCCTAGGGGGATGTCGGTATTGAACACGTCTGAAGCTTCAATGAGACCCGTGGCGAGGGAGCTTGCTCCCGCTGGGCTGCGAAGCGGCCCCTGGGCAGTTGAGCGCGATCATTCTGATGCACCGAGGTGCTGGGCTTTGGGGTTGCTGCGCAACCCAGCGGGAGCAAGCTCCCTCGCCACAGGGTTCAGCCTTCAGCTGCGGTTTTCATCCTCAGCTTCAACCCTCAACCGGCGGAATATGCCCGAACAATTCCTGGGCAAACGCCACGCGCTCTTCCACGGTTTCGGTGACGCCCCTGGCCTTGAGCTCTTCCAGGCGTGCTTCCACGGCGTGGGTGCGCAGGGTCAGGCCGCAGTCGTTGGCGATCTGGATGTTCAGCCCTGGGCGGGCGTTCAGTTCCAGGATCAACGGGCCTTTTTCCTGGTCCAGCACCATGTCCACGCCGATGTAGCCCAGTCCGCACAGTTCGTAGCACCCGGCGGCCAGTTTCATGAAGCCGTCCCAGTAGGGCAGTTGCACGCCGTCCACCGCGTTGGTGGTATCGGGGTGCTTGGTGATGATGTTGTTCAGCCAGGTACCGCGCAGGGTCAGGCCGGTGGCGAGGTCGACGCCGACGCCGATGGCGCCCTGGTGCAGGTTGGCCTTGCCGCCGGACTGGCGGGTCGGCAAGCGCAGCATGGCCATCACCGGGTAGCCCATCAGCACGATGATGCGGATATCCGGTACGCCTTCGTAGCTGATGCTCTTGAAGATCTGGTCCGGCGTCACGCGGTACTCGATCAGCGCCCGGTCACGGTGCCCGCCGAGGGAATACAGGCCGGTGAGGATGCTGGAGATGTGATGCTCGATTTCCTCGTGGCTGATGATCTTCCCGGACACGGTTCGATAGCGGCCCTCGAAGCGGTCGGCAATAACGATGATGCCGTCACCGCCGGCGCCCTGGGCCGGCTTGATGACGAAGTCGGTGCGTCCGCCGATGATCCCGTCGAGCTTGTCGATTTCCTTCTCGGTGGAGATAACCCCGTACAGCTCCGGCACGTGAATGCCAGCGGCGATGGCCCGTTCCTTGGTGATGATCTTGTCATCGACGATGGGGTACAGGCTGCGCTTGTTGTACTTGAGCACATAATCGGCGTTACGCCGGTTGATGCCCATGATGCCCCGGGCTTCCAGGGCCTTCCAGGTCTTCCAGAGGCCGAACATCAGGAGTCAGCCTTGACGAAGGCCTTGAACCGCACCAGCTCGGTCAGACGGTAGCCGCGATAACGACCCATGGCCAGCATGAAGCCCACCAGGATCAGCAGGATCGCCGGGAACGTGAACACGAAATACACCAGCTCCGGCACGCTCATGATCAGGTGCGCCAGGGACGCGGCGAACAGCGTACCGATGGCGACTTTCATCGCATGGCCGGCGCCGCGCTCTTCCCAGGTGATGGACAGGCGTTCGATGGTCATGGTCAGGATCACCATCGGGAACAATGCCACCGACAGGCCACGCTCCAGGCCCAGTTTATGGCTGAACAGACTGATGGCGGCGATCAGCACGACGACGAACGTCAGCACTACCGAGAGCCTCGGCAGCATTTGCAGCTTGAGGTGCTCCAGGTAGGAGCGCAGCGACAGGCCCAGGGTAGTGATCACCGTAAACAGGATGATCCCGAAGCCCAGCTGGGTTTCGCGGAAGGCCAGGGCGATCAGCACCGGGGTGAACGTCCCGAGGGTCTGCAGGCCGATCAGGTTGCGCAACACCAGGATCACCAGCACGCCGATCGGGATCATCACCATGATCATGAAGGTTTGCTGGGTTTGCAGCGGCAGGCCGTAGAGCGAGTATTCGAGGAAGTTGGCGTCGGTGTTCTCGTCCGTCAGCTTGGCCAGGCGAATGGCGTTCATTTCGCTGTTGTTCATGCTGAACGTGACGGTGGCTTTCTTGCCGCCATCGACGGTGATCAGGTTTTCATCGCCGGTCCACCACAGCAGGCGGTCGGTGGGCAGGCCTTGCTCGCCGGTGTCGGGGTTGAAGTACAGCCAGTCGGTGCCGTTGAAGCTGCGCAGCCACAGCTCGGGCGTCTGCGGCTGGTCGGCCACCAGGCGGATGGTGTGGACCTTCTCGACCGGCACGTGGGCAATGGACAGTACCAGTTCGACGATTCTGGCCTTGTTGCTCGAAGACGGGTCGCCGGCCAGCAACAGCTTGACGTTGTCGTCGTTGAGGTTGTTGACCCGCTTGATGGCTTCGCTGATGAACGTTTCGACGTCGGCCGAGTGCTGGCGGATCGGTGCCAGCAGCGCTTCGGCGGCGAGTTTTTCCGGCCCTTCGACGGCGATGCTGTCGCGGAAGGTCGGGCCCTTGACCTTGGTTTTCTCGGCGCTGTAGCGCTTGGTCAGCACCAGGCGGTAATAAAGGGTCTGGTTGCCCTTGGCGCGCCGGGCCGACCACGTCACCTTGCGGTTGCCGTCGACGCGGTTCACCGCTACGCCGTAATTGTTGGAGATGAAGCTCTCGTTGAGGCTGACGTAGTCGCGGCTCAGGGGCGGCACGAACATCTGGATCTTCACCGGATCCTTGGCGTTGGGCACGAACTCGACCTTGGCATCGATATTCCACAGGTCATCGGTGGCGTCTTCGGTCACCGGGATGCCGAGCACGAAAATCTGATAGGCCGTCACTGACAGGCCCAGCACCACCAGGATGGCGATCAGCATTTTCAGATGGAGGGTAAGGGAGCGCATTGGAATTACTCTGCGGTATGAGCGGCATTGGCGCAGGCGGGTTTGCCGGCAGCGTATTTGAGACTGGGATCGACCAGCGCGTCGAAACGCTTGAGCGCTTCGGAGCCGATGAGCAACGGGTATTGGAAGGCGCTACGGTCGGTCAGGTTCACTTCGATGCTGCGCAGGGCCGAGCCCATGCAGATATCCAGTTCGATGACCGGCCGGGCCGTGTATTTCTTGCCTTCTTCCGGGTCGTAGTCACCGGCGCGGCGCTTGATCTTGCTGACCCGGGCCAGCGGGCGTTCGATGGGGTGCGAATGGGCCGCGTCGATGGCCAGGTAGAAACGCACCCAGGATTCGCCGTTGCGCTTGAAACGCTTGATGTCACGGGCGCTGAGGGAGGCGGTCTTGGCACCGGTGTCGAGCTTGGCGGCGACCTCCAGGTCAATGCCCTGCAGGGCTGCGTATTCGTTGAGGCCGTACACGGTTTTTTCACCCGCCGCGGCAATCCCTGGCAGGCAGATAAAGCATAGGGCGGCAGATAAGGGCTTGAGTGTCATAGATCCTGGTGCGCAGCGTTCCGTTTTTCGGTTCAGGCCCTGGCATTACTGCACAAGCTCCCTAGGTTGCCTTCTCTATATAGGGAGAGCGGCAATTGCGGCGGCATTCTAGCACGGTGGTTTTCTGACGCCACCGCTGGCCGGAGGCTACGACACTTCGAAACGACGGGTTATGTCTGGGACCGTTATTAGACGATTGTCGACAATATCTATTTTTGTTTTGACGTTCAGGGCTTCAGCGGGTAGTTTTTGCCGTATTGATTTTCAAGGTGTCGACAATATGCTCGATCAGCTCGAAACGCCGGTCCTCGTCCAGGAAGATGCCGAGACGTTGTCCGAGAACGTCTTCCGGCGTATCCAGGCCGCCATCGTCAAGGGTGAAATCGCCCCCGGCAGCAAGATCTCCGAGCCCGAGCTGGCCCGCACCTACGGCATCAGTCGCGGGCCGCTGCGCGAGGCGATCCATCGCCTGGAAGGCCAGCGGCTGCTGGTGCGCATTCCCCATGTTGGCGCGCGGGTGGTCTCGCTGAGCCATGCCGAGCTGCTGGAACTCTACGAAATTCGCGAATCCCTGGAGGGCATGGCCTGTCGCCTTGCGGCGGAGCGCATGAGCCAAGAGGAAATCGACGAACTGCGTCGGGTCCTGGAAACCCACGAGCGCGATGCGGCGTTCCAGGCCGGCGTCGGTTATTACCAGCAGGAAGGCGATTTCGACTTTCACTACCGGATCATCCAGGGCAGCGGCAATCGCACCCTCACGCAAATGCTCTGCGGCGAGCTGTATCAACTGGTGCGCATGTACCGCATCCAGTTTTCCACCACGCCGAACCGTCCGCGCCAGGCTTTTGCCGAGCACCACCGGATTCTCGATGCCATCGCCGACCGTGACGGCGAACTGGCCGAATTATTGATGCGCCGGCACATCGGCGCCTCCAAACGCAACATTGCGCGTCATTTCCAGGACAGCGCCGCCACTCAACGAGGTGAGTCATGAGTTCCAGCAAGAGCACGCCAGGCCAGCGTTTTCGCGATGCGGTCGCCGCCGAGCATCCATTGCAAGTGGTCGGCACCATCAACGCCAACCATGCGTTGCTGGCCAAGCGCGCCGGCTTCAAGGCGATCTACCTGTCGGGCGGCGGCGTGGCGGCCGGTTCCCTCGGCGTGCCGGACCTGGGCATAACCGGCCTGGATGACGTGCTCACCGATGTGCGCCGCATCACCGACGTGTGCGACCTGCCGCTGCTGGTGGACGTGGACACCGGCTTCGGCTCCTCGGCGTTCAATGTGGCGCGCACGGTCAAGTCGATGAGCAAGTTCGGCGCGGCGGCGATTCACATCGAGGACCAGGTCGGCGCCAAGCGTTGCGGCCATCGTCCGAACAAGGAAATCGTCTCGCAACAGGAAATGGTCGATCGCATCAAGGCTGCCGTCGACGCCCGCACCGACGACAGTTTTGTGATCATGGCGCGTACCGATGCGTTGGCAGTGGAGGGCCTGGAGTCGGCCCTGGACCGCGCCGCCGCGTGCATCGAGGCCGGTGCCGACATGATTTTCCCGGAGGCGATCACTGAACTCGAGATGTACAAGCTGTTCGCCAGCCGCGTGAAAGCGCCGATCCTGGCCAACATCACCGAATTCGGCGCGACCCCGCTCTACACCACCGAACAACTCGCCGGGGCCGACGTGTCCCTGGTGCTGTATCCGCTGTCGGCGTTCCGGGCGATGAACAAGGCCGCCGAAAATGTCTACACCGCCATCCGTCGCGATGGTACGCAGCAGAACGTAATCGACACCATGCAGACCCGCATGGAGCTTTACGATCGCATCGACTACCACACCTTCGAGCAGAAGCTCGACGCGTTGTTCGCCGCGAAAAAGTAAGGCGCGACTCCCTACAAATTCAAGAAAATGGAGACAGCAACATGGCCGAAGCAAAAGTACTCAGTGGCGCCGGGCTCCGTGGCCAGGTGGCCGGACAAACCGCCTTGTCCACCGTGGGCCAGTCAGGCGCCGGGCTGACCTATCGCGGCTACGACGTTCGCGACCTGGCGGCTGACGCGCAATTCGAAGAGGTGGCCTACCTGCTGCTGTACGGCGAGCTGCCGACCCAGGCTCAGTTGGACGCTTATACGGGCAAACTGCGCCAGTTGCGCGACCTGCCCCAAGCCTTGAAAGAAGTGCTGGAACGCATTCCCGCCGACGCCCATCCGATGGATGTGATGCGCACGGGCTGCTCGTTCCTCGGCAACCTGGAGCCCGAGCAGGATTTCTCCCAACAGCACGACAAGACTGATCGTCTGCTGGCGGCGTTCCCGGCGATCATGTGCTACTGGTATCGCTTCAGCCACGAAGGCCAGCGCATCGAATGCGTAACCGACGAAGTCTCCATTGGCGGCCACTTCCTGCATCTGCTGCACGGCAAAAAGCCGAGCGAGCTGCACGTCAAGGTCATGAACGTGTCGCTGATCCTCTACGCCGAGCATGAGTTCAACGCCTCGACCTTTACCGCGCGGGTTTGTGCTTCGACATTGTCCGACCTGTTCTCCTGTATCACCGCTGCCATCGGCTCGCTGCGCGGCCCGTTGCACGGCGGCGCCAACGAGGCGGCGATGGAAATGATCGAGCGCTTCAGCTCGCCGCAAGAAGCCATCGAGGGGACCCTCGGCATGCTCGCGCGCAAGGACAAGATCATGGGCTTCGGCCATGCCATCTATAAGGACAACGACCCGCGCAACGAGGTGATCAAGGGCTGGTCGAAAAAGCTCGCCGATGAAGTCGGCGACACGGTGCTGTTCCCGGTTTCCGAAGCTATCGACAAGACCATGTGGGAGCAGAAGAAACTGTTCCCCAACGCCGATTTCTACCATGCCTCGGCGTACCACTTCATGGGCATCCCGACCAAGCTGTTCACGCCGATCTTCGTCTGCTCGCGCCTGACCGGCTGGGCCGCCCATGTGTTCGAACAACGCGCCAACAACCGCATCATCCGACCGAGCGCCGAGTACACCGGCGTCGAACAGCGCAAGTTCGTGCCAATCGAACAACGCTGAGCTGGAGGGCGCCAGCCGCCGGAACTGGATAGTCCCAAAACCCTGTGGGAGCGAGCTTGCTCGCGATTGCGCACTGACATTCAACATTGATGTCGACGGATACACCGCTATCGCGAGCAAGCTCGCTCCCACAGTGGCCGGGGGCTTCAAGGCCAGCGCAAGCCCTCCTGAAACCACCGTGACCCGAGTCCTGACGATGAACACAGAATTTCGCAAACCGCTGCCCGGCACTTCGCTGGATTACTTCGACGTTCGCGCAGCCGTGGAGGCCATCCGCCCCGGCGCTTATGACGGTCTGCCGTACACCTCCCGCGTGCTGGCGGAGAACCTCGTGCGCCGCTGCGATCCGGCGACGCTGCGCGAATCGCTGCTGCAACTGATCGAGCGCAAGCGCGACCTGGATTTCCCCTGGTTCCCGGCGCGCGTGGTCTGCCATGACATCCTCGGCCAGACCGCACTGGTTGACCTGGCCGGCCTGCGCGACGCCATTGCCCTGCAAGGCGGCGACCCGGCGCAGGTCAATCCGGTGGTGCCGACCCAGCTGATCGTCGACCACTCGCTGGCGGTAGAGAGCGCCGGTTTTGATCCGCAGGCGTTCGCCAAGAACCGCGCCATCGAAGACCGCCGCAACGAAGACCGCTTCCACTTCATCAACTGGACCAAGAAGGCCTTCAAGAACGTCGATGTGATCCCGCCGGGCAACGGGATCATGCATCAGATCAACCTGGAAAAAATGTCTCCCGTCATCCAGCAGCGTGACGGCGTGGCGTTCCCCGACACTTGCGTAGGCACCGACAGCCACACGCCTCACGTCGATGCCCTGGGTGTGATCGCGATCGGTGTCGGTGGCCTGGAAGCGGAAAGCGTCATGCTCGGTCGCGCCTCGTGGATGCGCCTGCCGGAAATCATCGGCGTCGAGCTGACCGGCAAGTTGCAACCGGGCATCACCGCCACCGACATGGTGCTGGCGCTGACCGAATTCCTGCGCAAGCAGAAAGTCGTTGGGGCCTGGCTGGAGTTCTTCGGCGAAGGCGCCCGCGCCCTGACCCTGGGGGATCGCGCGACGATCTCCAACATGGCCCCGGAATACGGCGCCACGGCAGCAATGTTCCATATCGATCAGCAGACGATCGAGTACCTGAAACTCACCGGCCGCGAAGACCAGCAAGTGCAGTTGGTCGAACATTACGCCAAGACCACCGGCCTCTGGGCTGATAGCCTGGAAAGCGCGTTATATGAGCGCGGTCTGACCTTCGACCTGTCCTCGGTGGTGCGGAACATGGCCGGTCCGAGCAACCCGCACGCCCGTGTCGCGGTGTCCGATCTGGCCGCCAAAGGCATTTCCGGCCAGTGGGACGATGTGCCCGGGCAGATGCCCGACGGCGCGGTGATCATCGCGGCGATCACCAGTTGCACCAACACCAGCAACCCGCGCAACGTGATCGCCGCTGGTTTGCTGGCGCGCAACGCCAATCGCCTGGGCCTGGCGCGCAAGCCGTGGGTCAAGTCATCCCTCGCACCGGGCTCGAAAACCGTCGCGTTGTACCTGGATGAGGCGGGCCTGACGGCTGAACTTGAGCAACTGGGTTTTGGCGTGGTCGCGTTCGCCTGTACCACCTGCAACGGCATGTCCGGCGCGCTGGACCCGGTGATCCAGCAGGAAATCATCGACCGTGACCTGTACGCCACCGCCGTCTTGTCGGGTAACCGCAACTTCGACGGGCGTATTCACCCGTACGCCAAGCAGGCGTTCCTGGCCTCGCCGCCATTGGTGGTGGCTTATGCCATCGCCGGGACCATCCGTTTCGACATCGAGAAGGATGTGCTGGGTGTGGTGGACGGTCAGGAAATCCGCCTCAAGGACATCTGGCCGAGCGACGAGGAGATCGACGCGGTGGTCAAGGCTTCGGTGAAACCCGAGCAGTTCCGCCAGGTGTACATTCCGATGTTCGCCATCCAGGAAGACACCGGGCCGAAAGTCACGCCGCTATACGACTGGCGCCCGCAAAGCACCTATATCCGCCGTCCGCCGTATTGGGAAGGCGCATTGGCCGGTGCGCGGCCGCTCAAGGGCATGCGTCCGTTGGCGGTGCTGCCGGACAACATCACCACCGATCACCTGTCGCCGTCCAACGCCATCATGCTCGACAGCGCCGCGGGTGAATACCTGGCGAAAATGGGCCTGCCGGAAGAAGACTTCAACTCCTACGCGACCCATCGCGGCGATCACTTGACCGCCCAGCGCGCGACCTTCGCCAACCCGAAACTGTTCAACGAAATGGTCCAGGAAAACGGCAAGGTCAAGCAGGGCTCCCTGGCTCGGGTCGAACCGGAAGGCAAGGTCATGCGCATGTGGGAAGCCATCGAAACCTACATGGAGCGCAAGCAGCCGTTGATCATCATCGCTGGCGCCGACTACGGCCAGGGTTCGTCCCGGGACTGGGCGGCCAAGGGCGTGCGCCTGGCCGGTGTCGAGGCGATCGTCGCCGAAGGGTTCGAGCGCATCCACCGCACCAACCTGGTGGGCATGGGCGTGTTGCCGCTGGAGTTCAAACCCGGCACGGATCGCATGACCCTTGGCATCGATGGCAGCGAAGTCTATGACGTGATCGGCGAGCGCACCCCGCGGGCGACGCTGACTCTGGTCATCACGCGCAAGAATGGTGAACGCGTCGAAGTGCCGGTGACTTGCCGCCTCGATACCGCCGAGGAAGTGTCGATCTATGAAGCCGGGGGCGTGCTACAACGCTTCGCCCAGGATTTCCTTGAATCGGCGATTGCCGTTTAAATCGCTCGGGTGGCCTGTTTTCCGGCCACCTTTTTTTCAGGAGTTGGAGCACATGGCTCACTCGCCTCAAATCAAGATCCCCGCGACCTATATGCGTGGCGGCACCAGCAAAGGCGTGTTCTTCAGCCTGCAAGACCTGCCCGAAGCGGCACGCGTTCCCGGCCCGGCCCGGGATGCGCTGCTGCTGCGGGTGATCGGTAGCCCCGATCCATACGAAAAGCAGATCGATGGCATGGGCGGCGCGACGTCCAGCACCAGCAAGACGGTGATCCTGTCCAAGAGTACCCGGGCCGATCACGACGTCGATTACCTGTTCGGCCAGGTGTCCATCGACAAGCCGTTCGTGGACTGGAGCGGCAACTGCGGCAACCTGTCGGCGGCGGTGGGGGCGTTTGCCATCGGTAGCGGTCTGGTGGATGCCAGCCGTATCCCGCAGAACGGTACGGCCGTGGTGCGGATATGGCAGGCGAACATCGGCAAGACCATCATCGCCCATATACCGATCACCGACGGCGCGGTGCAGGAAACCGGTGACTTCGAACTCGACGGCGTGACTTTTCCGGCCGCTGAAGTGCAGCTGGAGTTCATGGACCCGGCGGCCGAGGAAGAGGGCGGCGGTGGTTCGATGTTTCCTACCGGCAACCTGGTGGACGACCTGGAAGTGCCCGGTGTCGGCAAGCTCAAGGCGACGCTGATCAACGCAGGCATTCCAACAATATTCATCAATGCCCGGGATGTCGGCTACACCGGCACCGAATTGCAGGGCGCCATCAACGGCGATCCCAAGGCGCTGGCAATGTTTGAAACGATTCGTGCCCATGGCGCGTTGCGCATGGGCCTGATCAAGCACCTGGACGAAGCTGCCCAGCGCCAGCATACGCCGAAAGTGGCGTTTGTCGCGCCGCCGGCGGACTACCTTTCATCCAGCGGTAAAACCGTGGCGGCAGGTGACGTCGACTTATTGGTTCGGGCGTTGTCCATGGGCAAGCTGCACCACGCCATGATGGGCACCGCCGCCGTTGCTATCGGCACTGCCGCGGCGATTTCCGGCACCCTGGTCAACCTCGCGGCCGGTGGCGTCGAACGTAACGCGGTGCGCTTCGGTCACCCGTCCGGCACCTTGCGCGTCGGCGCCGAGGCGAGCGTAGTCAATGGCGAATGGACCGTGAAAAAAGCCATCATGAGCCGCAGCGCGCGGGTGTTGATGGAAGGGTTTGTGCGGGTGCCGGGGGATGTTTTCTAACTCGTTGCTTGAGAAATAACACAAAACCTGTGGGAGCGAGCCTGCTCGCGAAAGCGGTGTGTCAGCTGGCATTGATGTTGGACGTGCCGGCGCCTTCGCGAGCAGGCTCGCTCCCACAAGGGTTTTCCAGCGGGCCCGGAATCCAGGTCCGCCCTCAATCAAAGTGTGGGAGCGAGCTTGCTCGCGATGGCGGTGTGTCAGCTGGCATCAAAGTCAGATGTGCTGGCGTCATCGCGAGCAAGCTCGCTCCCACAAGGTTTTCCAGCGGGCCCGAAATCCAGGTCCGCCTTCAATTAAAATGTGGGAGCGAGCCTGCTCGCGAAAGCGGTGTGTCAGCTGGCATCGATGTTGGATGTGCCGACGCCTTCGCGAGCAGGCTCGCTCCCACAAGGGTTTTCCAGCGGGCCCGGAATCCAGGTCCGCCCTCAACCAAAATGTGGGAGCGAGCCTGCTCGCGAAAGCGGTGTGTCAGCTGGCATCGATGTTGGATGTGCCGGCGCCTTCGCGAGCAAGCTCGCTCCCACAAGGGATTTTCAGCAGGTCCGGGATCCGGCGGGCGCCCCCGATCAGAGTGTAGGAGCGAGCCTGCTCGCGAAAGCGGTGTGCCAGCTGGCATTGATGTTGGATGTGCCGACGCCTTCGCGAGCAGGCTCGCTCCCACAGGGGATGGCTGTCAGCCTTTCGTCAGTGCGGTGACGACCAGCCCCACGTTGTTTTCCAGCTCTGCCACCGGATCGGCGCCGTCGGTGCTCAGTACCAGCAATTGGCTACCGCTCTCGGCGATGGCCGCTTTCACAGCTTCCGGCGGCTGTCGGTGATGCAGCACCAGCGCGACATCGTTCTCCTTGAGCGTGGCTGTCAGCTGCTTCAGGGCTTCGGCTGTCCATTCGGCGTCGGGGCGGGCATCGGTGCTGATGCCATCCAGGTTCAATCCGCTGATCAGGTAACCCAAGTGCTCGCTCAGGCTGACCACGCTCAGGTTGTCCGCGCTGGCGAGGCGCTTTTCGCCGTCGGCGCTGAGCTTGAGCAGGCGCTGCTTGAGTACCGCCAGGTTGGCATCGATTTTCGGTTTGTCCGCCGGGACGAGGCGCACCAGATCAGCAGCGATCACGTCGGCCATCCGCCCCAGATTGTGGCTGGCCATCCATGGCTGGCTCGCCAGGCCGTCGGTCATGCCCGGTTGTATGGCGATGCCGGGCAGGGCGCCGTCAACCGGGCGAGCAGCGTCGATTTCAACGATACGGATATTGCTGCGTCGGGCCATGGGGTACAGCGGATCGTCCGGCCAGAGCGAACGCAGCCCGATCACCGCGTCAGACTCGCCGGCCAGCTTGCTCAGGGCCGGGGCGCCACGGCCACTGAAATAGGCGCTTTGCCGGGTGCCGGGAAGATTGTCCGGGGCGGCCCGGGCCAGGCTGACGTCGGTGCCCTTGAGCAAGGCCTCGCCCAACCCGTAGGTGACGGGCAGCGAGGCCAGCAGTTGGATCTTTTCGGCGGCCATCGACGAGGTGATCACTGCGCCGCCGAGGACTAGAGCCAAGGCCAATTGTCGTAATGAAAAAACCATTTATCCAAGATTCCCTTTCAGATGGGGGACGACGCCACGGGCGACGGCGCTCAAGGCGAAGGCGATGCCGGCCACCAGAATGATCGCGGCACCGGACGGGATCGGCAGGTCGAAAACGATCGGCGCGAGGATCCCGCATAAAGTACTGACGGTTGCGATCAGCACCGAACACCAGAAAAAACCTTTCAACGATTGGCTGAGCAAACGCGCGGCCGCGGCCGGAATCACCAGCAACGCACCCACCAGGATCGCGCCGATGACTTTCACCGCCGCCACAGTGATCAGCGTCACCAGGACCACGAACAGATAGTCCAGCGTCTTGACCGCTACCCCGCGTACCGCTGCCAGCTGCGGGTTGAAGCTGGCGAGCATGATCCGGTTGTACAGCGGCAGCGCCAGCGCCATCACCAGCGAGCCGACTACCGCCAGCACCGCCAGATCATTGCCATTGACCGTCAGCACCGAGCCGAACAGCACGTTTTCCAGGATGTGCACGTTGATCTTGCCCGCCAGGATCAGCAGCAGGCTCGCGCCCAAGGCCAGGGACACCGAGAGGAAGACGCCGATCAACGTGTCCGGGGCCAGGCCGGTGCGGTTGCGCAGGTAATTGAGGAGGATGCCGAACAGCAGGCAGTAGCCGAACAGGCTGCCGTAGGGCCCGGTGTAGGGTTCGCCGAGCAGGATGCCGACGGCCACGCCGGTCAGCGCCGCATGGCCCACCGCTTCGGAGAAAAACGCAAAGCGCTTGACCACCACCAGCGTGCCGAGGCCGCCCAGTACCGGGCCGATCAACAGCCCGGCCAGCAAGGCGTTGACCACAAAACCATAGGCCAGTGCCTCGGGCAGGTAACCGGAGGAGGCCCAACCCTGGACCATCAGGCGGAAGGCTTCATAACTCATCAGGCGGCGCTCCCGTTGGCACGTGGATGGGTCGAATACAGCGTCAACAGCCGTTCCGGGGTCAGGGTCTGGCGCGGCGGGCCGTCGAACAACACCCGTCGATTCAACCCGGTGACGCGATCGGCCAGACGCCCGACGGCTTCCAGGTCGTGTTCGATCCAGAGCACGGTAATGCCGGCCTGGCGCCAATCCTGCAGCAAGCGTTCGAATACCTGGATGCCGGCCTCGTCCAAAGCCGACATGGGTTCATCCAGTACCAGCAGTTGCGGCGGCGGGATCAACCCCTGGGCCAGCAATACCCGCTGACGCTCGCCGCCGGACAGCGCGCCCATGCGTCGCTTGCGCTTGTCCTGCATGCCGACCCGCTCGAGGGCCTGACCGATGGCGCCAGCATAATGCTTGCTCAAACCGAGGAAGGCCGGGCGCCGCTGACACATGGCCGCCATGAAGTCGTCCACCGTCATGGGCAGGCCCCGGTCGAATTCCAGCGCCTGGGGCACGTAGCCGATGACGCCGGGTTCGCCCGGCCATTGCAGGCTCAAGCGCCCCTGGTGCGGCATCTGTCCAAGCAAGGTCTTGATCAGCGAACTCTTGCCGCCGCCGTTGGGGCCGACGAGTGCATGGATGCTGCCGGCTTGTACCTGAAAGGCCACGTTGTCGAGAATCGCGGTGCGCCCAAGATTCAGGCTGATGTCGGCGAACTCGATCATCGGGCCGGCGTGTTGCTGGATGAGGGGTTCCTGAGCCGTCATGCGCCGGACTCCTGGATCGCCCGGACCACGGTGTCGAGGTTGCCGGTCATTTCCTTTTCGTATTTCTCGGCGCTGTAGTCGCCGTAGGAAATGTGCGACAGCGGGTACAGCTTCACCCCTGATTCACGCTGGATGGTGTCGACGTAGGTGGATGGGAAATCCATCTCCGAGAAGATCACCTTCACGTCCAGCTCACGCAGCTGGTCGATGGTCTTTTTCAACTGGCTGGGGCTTGGCTCGATGCCATGGGCCGGCTCGACCACGGCAGTCACTTCCAGGCCGAATTCGCGCAGCAGGTAATCGTAGGCGGCGTGTACCGTGGCGACCCGCAGCTCGGCGTTCGGCGCCTGGGTCAGCTTGGCCAGGGCGGCGGCGCGCATCTGCCGCAGGCGCTTGCCGTAGGCCCGGGCGTTCTGCGTATAGGTCTTGGCGTTGTCCGGGTCGAGCTTGCCCAGTTCCCGGGCGATGTTGTTGACCTGGGCAATGGAGGCGCTGATGGACAGGAACGTATGCGGATTGACGACTTTGCCCGCGCCCCGCGCCGCGGTGCCGGTGGCGGCGAGCAACGGGACGTTCTCGTTGGCCTCGATCACCTTCACGTCCGGGGTTTCGCTGGCGGCGATCATGCGGTCGGCGAAATCGTCGTGGCCCACGCCGTTGAGCACGATCACATCGAGCCCGCCGATGCGCTTGATGTCCTCGGCGCGGGGTTCATAGGCGTGAGGGTTGAAGCCGGCCGGGATCAACGGCACCACCTCGGCCTTGTCGCCGACGATGTTGGCCACGTAGCTGTAATAAGGGTGCAGGGTGATGCCGATGCGCAGGCGCTTGGCCGCTTCGGCGCTGGCCATGGGAGTGAACAGGCAGGCGAGCAGGCCGATCAGCAGCAGGCGCAGCAAGGGGCGGCGTGAAGGTGCAGTAGACATGGGCAAGCGGTCTTCTCTGGAGTGAAGGCGTGGGTCAATGCCGATGCTGGCGGGTTACGCCAGCGTCGAATTGCGCGACGATCTGTTGCCAGCCGGCAGCGGACAAAGCGGCGTCGTCCAACGTGGCAGGGGTGGTTGGAGGGTTGCTGCGGTTGAGCCAGATGTCCGGGGACGCGTCGGGCACTTCGCTGATGCGCATCAGAAAGGAGCCTGCGACGGACGGATTGGCGCTCGCGCCGAAGTAGGCTCGCGCCTCCAGCAATTGCCAGGCATGGCTGCCGCGGCTGACGGAACTGGCGTCTTGGGCGAACGGGGCGAAGCCTTCATCGGCCAGGGCTTGCGGGCCGGGGAGGGCCTGCTCGCTCTCGCGCAGGATCCGGATCTCATCCAGTGTCACCCGCAGGTCGGCATAAATGCCTTGCTCGGCTGCGCTGAGGTCGCGACGTGCGTCCAGCTGATGGGCGTCCAGGTGGGCAACATCCCGGGTTTCCCCATGCCAGGCCACGACCGAACCGGCGCCCAGCAGGATAATCAGGCACAGCAACAACACATACAGGGTTTCATGGCCGGCACCGGCGGGGCGGATGACCTGGGTGGTGGGTGCGCTCATGGGGCCTCGATGTCGGCTTGGTCGATTTCCACGACGTGGCCGGGGCCGGCGTCAAAAAGTACGTAGAACTCGGCGTTGGGTTTCTTGAAGATCAACGTCGAGTCGGCGCCGAGCTTGCCAGGAACCAGGATGGTTTCGTCGTAGCCGATCACGTCCAGCGTCACTCCGGGGGCGCCGCTGCCGTCGGAAAAACCGCCAGTACACTGGATCTGTTCAGCGTCGATAGCCTTGCATTCGCACATCGGGTTGTGGGCCAGGGCGCTGGTGCTCAAGCCTGCGCAGAGCAGCAGCGCCAGGCTGTTGAAAGAGGCGCGGAGGTTCATGGTCGGGCTCCTTGGGATTGCAACCAGGCGACGGTGGCCGGGGAGGCCTGGCTCAGGGGGATGGAAGCTTGATGCATAGAGCCGTCCCAGCCTTCGAGGGTGATCCACAGTTCGGCGTCTGGCTGGGTCTTTTTCGGCACCGGCAACAAGGCGCCCATGCGATAGGGCGAGCCGAAGAAAATCACCCCGGCGGCCCGCAGGCTGCGGGGCTTGCCAATGCGCAGATAGGTGGCTTTAACCTCGCTGATGCAGCGCTGGCACAGGGCGGCGTTGAAGTGTTTCATCGGCCCGGCGGGGCCCTGGGTACGTGGCGCTTCGTTGCGAAACTCCGCCAGGCGCAAGCTCCAGGGACCCACCTGGACTTCGCCGACTTCCCGTTCGCCAAGCCCGCCGTCGCCTCGGAACAACGCGGCCTCCGACAGGTACTTGGGCATGAAACCCAGGGGAATCAGCAGCAACAGCACGTTGATATGGAAGCGCCATTTATGCCAGAACTGGCCCAGGCGTGACGGTGACGTTGTTGTGGTGGACGGGTTCACAGGCTGCCCTCCGGTGAGTCACGGTGCAGCGAAGGCTGCAGTTGGGGCGTGGTCTGGGCTGGCCGCGCGGGTTTCTGATTGCGCTTGAGGGCGTTGGCGGTCGCCAGGGCCGTGCGTTTGGTCCAGATCAGCAGACCGCTGAGGACCATCATGCTCAGGACCAGACCGAAGAAGAACCAGATGAGCTTGATCCAGAGGCCACCGAAATCTCCGGTGTGCAGCGGGCGCATGGATTCGGTCACGAATTCCAGCGCCGTGCGGTCCGACAACAAGCGGGAAGCGTCGACATCACCGTTGTAGGGATTGATGGTCGCCGTCTGGAACATCAGCGGATACCAGCCGCGTCCGCCGACTTCCAGATGGCTGTAGGCATTGCCCGGCAGACTGACGAAACTTGCTTCCAGGCCCGGGATCCGCTGCTGGGCAATTTCAATGGCACGGTCCAGGTTCAGTTGCGGCGGAGGCGTACCACCCGTCGACAGCGGAACGTTTTCACGGGCCACCACCGGGACGACCGGAGCACTGGAGATGGAAATGCCGTTATCGAACAACGTGGCTTCGATCAGGAACCAGGTGCCGGTAATGGAAATGACGGCAATGAACCAGATTGACCAGATGCCGCTGAGCCGGTGGAAATCGCCCCAGAAAATACGGGCCCCGTGGCGAATACGCAGGGTCGGGCTGAAAAATCCTTTCCAGAAACGTTTATAGACAACCAGCCCGGTCACCAACGACGCGAGCATCGGCAGGCCGAGGAAGGACACCAGGTACCAGCCCCAGCTGTAGCCGTTGGTGAACGGCACCAGCCACCAGCCATGCAATGCACGGGTGAACCCCCTGAAGTTGAATGCCGGTGCCGAGCCCTGGATGACGCCGCTGTAGGGGTTGACGTACACCGTGTCAGGTCGACCGTCGGGGTAGGTGACCTTGACCTCCAGGGCGAAGTGCGACTCGTCCGGACGCACAATGTTTTGCACCTGGGTCAGGGGCTGGGCTTGCTTGATGGCGGCAACGACCTGGTCGTAGCTGAGCAACGGCGCATCATCGGCGGGCTTGCTGGCGCGCATTTCCGGATTGACCAGCCAGACGATCTCCTGGCTGACCACCGCCAGGGTACCGGTGACGCAAACGATCAGAACGAAAAACCAGATGGGCAACGCCAGCCAGCTGTGAACCAGGAACCAGAGTTTGGAGCGGGACTTCTTCGACATGATTGAGCGTCTTGATTCGATGAAAGGTTCCGTGTCGCGGGCTTCGCAACACCATGAACCCTGGAAAAGCCGGCCGTGGCTTTTGCCGACGCGGCCTGCTGCATCTAATTAAGACGAACGAGCAGCCGGAATCCTGAAAGGGAAGATGAAAGAAAATGTTTCGCGTTCTCGAACAGGCACTCGGTCCTCTCGTGGCGAGGGAACTCGCTCCCGCTGGGTCGCGCAGCGGCCCCAAGCATCTTCCACGCAACCACGGCGGGACTCATAGGCCGACGAACGTCTCAGGGTTCCAGCAGATGCGCCCCTGGCCCACGCTTGCCGAGCACATCACCCTGGTTGCGCAGCGGGCAATGTTCCATCGACAGGCAGCCGCAGCCAATGCAACCGTTGAGCCGGTCTCGCAATGCGATCAGTTGGTTGATCCGCTCGTCCAGGTTCCGGCTCCACTGCGCTGACAGGGTCTTCCAGTCGGCCGCCGTGGGCGCACGGTTGTCCGGCAGGTTTTTCAGCGCCTCGCCAATTTCCGCCAGAGGTATACCCAGGCGCTGGGCGACTTTGATCAGCGCCACGCGCCGCAGGACTTCCCGAGGGTAACGACGTTGGTTGCCCGGGTTGCGCGTGCTTTTGATCAGGCCCTTGGTTTCATAGAAGTGCAGCGCGGTGACCGCCACGCCGCTGCGGGCGGCCACCTGGCCGACGGTCAGTTCCTTGTGAATGTTGATGGACGTTGTCACCTGAATCACCGCTTGACCTTGACTTAACTGGAGGTTTTACCCTGCAGGCCTTCGGATCGCAAGATCCGCCTTACCTGAACGGGGGACTCTTCATGCAATCGCCAAGTGGTCATCGCAGCTTCACGCAGTTGATCGAATTCGACATCGAGCCTCAGTGGCAGCAGACGCTGGTCAACGCCCTGTCAGCGCAGACCGAGCGCCTGGCTCGTGATCATTCGGGTTTCCTCAATGCCAGTATCCAGGTCAGCGAGGACGGGCGTCGGGTGCTTAATTACCTACAATGGCAAACCCGCGAAGCGGGTGAAGCGGCGTTCCGCAGCGTTGAGAATGGTGAGGAGAATTTCTGGCAGTTCATCCAGACACATCGGGCCAAAGCGGTGACGTTTGGCTCGTTCCAGGTGCTGCGCAACATCGAGCGCAGCCTCGACGATGCGTTGCATTGCCCCTTGGTCAACCAAGCGCAACGGGAGATCCGAGAGGGCGATACCCACTATCAAAAGCGTTGATTTCTGCCGCTAGGTGCCGGCGGGTAGCCTTTGTTCATCGCCCAACTGAACATCGGACACCCGCCATGAATCGTATCCTTGCTGTCTTGTTGCTGTTGACTGTCACCGTATTGAGCGGTTGCGCTTCGTCGTCCCCGGAGCTGCGTCCTTACACCGCCGAGGAATCCCGTGAGCTGGCCCTCGAAGCCTTGAATCGCCGGGGGCTTTCGTATGATGAATATCATGCGAAGAAAGCCGAATTGCTCGGTCCTTCGCAGAAAAACGTCGGCTTCGACGAGCGCGGCGAGATGAGCGCCGAGCAGACAGTCCAGGCACCGGGCCGGTCGAGCTGAGACTGTACCGCCAGAAGTTTTGCCTAACTGTCCATGGGTTTGCGCCGGGACGTGGGGTAGGGTCAACTCCCGACTGCCCCGACGGATTGACCTGCCATGACCCTCTCGCTTGACCTGCTGCTGGGCTTCGCCCTGTTTGCCCTGGTGACCTCGATAACGCCCGGCCCCAACAACACCATGTTGCTGGCCTCGGGTGTGAATTTCGGCTTCAACCGGACCATCCCGCACATGCTCGGCATCACTTGCGGCTTCTTTTCCCTGGTCCTGGCGGTGGGCCTTGGGCTGGGCGCGGTGTTCCAGACATATCCGCTGCTCTACACCGTGCTGCGCTACGTCGGTGCGGCATATTTGATATACCTGGCCTGGAAAATCGCCCATTCCGGTCCTGTCTCGGACGGTGGCGCGAGTGAGAACAAGCCGATCAGCTACTGGGGCGCAGCAGCGTTCCAATGGGTCAACCCAAAGGCCTGGATCATGGCCATCGGCGCTATCAGCACCTACACGCCTCTGCAGGGATACTTTTTCAATGTGGTGGTGATCGCGGCGGTGTTTGCGTTGATCAACCTGCCTAGCGTCAGCCTGTGGGTAGTCTGTGGCAGCCTGCTGCGCAACTTGTTGCAGGATCGCCGCTGGTTGCGTGTCTTCAACTGGGGCATGGCGCTGCTGTTGGTCGCGTCGCTGTATCCGTTGTTGCTCGAAAGCGTGAGTTAAGGGCTGAGCTTCAACGCGATGCCTGCTAAGCTCGCTGTTTCAGGAGCGTTCCTACGCACTTTTAAATGAAGTCCGACTTCTTTTAAGGTCTTGATCAGTTAAAGCTATGTCTCGAACCCAACGAGGGCATCTGGTCTTGGAACAGATTCTGCGAGCTTCCTTATGAATAAGCGTCCTTTGTATTTTGATTACGCCGCCACCACCCCGGTGGACGAGCGCGTGATCCAGGTCATGGTCCAATGCCTGGGTTTCGACGGTAACTTCGGTAACCCGGCCTCCAGCTCCCATGCCTTCGGCCAGGAGGCCCGGCGCTCGGTGGAGCTGGCGCGCCAGCAGGTGGCTCGGTTGGTGGGGGCTCAAGCCGGACAAATCGTCTGGACTTCCGGCGCCACCGAATCCAATAACCTGGCCCTCAAGGGCGTGGCCCAGGCGCGTGAAGCGCGTGGCGGCCACGTCATTACCAGCCTGATCGAACACAAGGCCGTTCTCGATACGGTCAGGCAGCTCGAGGAAAGTGGCGTCGCGGTAACCTGGCTGGCGCCGGACGCCGATGGCCTGATCAACCCGCAAGCGGTTCGCGAGGCGCTGCGCGAAGACACCTTCCTGGTGTCGCTGATGCTGGTCAATAACGAGTTGGGCACCGTCAATGACGCCATCGCCATTGGCGAGATCGTTCGAGAGCATGGCGCGTTGTTTCATATGGACGCGGCCCAGGGTGCGGGAAAAGTGAGCATCGACCTGGCCCGGTGGCCGGTGGACCTGATGTCATTTTCCGCACACAAGATCTACGGCCCCAAGGGGATCGGCGCACTTTACGTCGGTGATCGCGCGCGCCCGCGGCTGTCGGCCCAGATCCATGGCGGCGGTCATGAAGGTGGCTTGCGCTCCGGGACCTTGGCGACCCATCAGATTGCCGCGATGGGCGCGGCATTCGAGCTGGCGGCGCAGTCCTTTGATGAAGAGCTCGCCGCCATCGACCGACTGCGCAATCGTTTGCTTGAACCTTTGCTGGCCTTGCCCGGTGTGTGTATGAATGGCAGTGCCAACTGTCGCATTCCCCATACGGTGAGCCTGACGTTCAACGAAGGTGAGTTCAACCCGGCGACGCTGGGCGCATCGATGGCATTCTCCGCGACCTCGGCTTGCAACT
This sequence comes from Pseudomonas sp. FP198, assembly GCF_030687895.1. Classification (NCBI taxonomy): domain Bacteria; kingdom Pseudomonadati; phylum Pseudomonadota; class Gammaproteobacteria; order Pseudomonadales; family Pseudomonadaceae; genus Pseudomonas; species Pseudomonas sp. FP198. The sequence goes on along the minus strand of NZ_CP117452.1, from coordinate 4,026,790 downwards.
CGGCGCAAAACACCCCATCCCACGTGTTGCTCGCCCTTGGGCATGATGCACGCGCGGCCGGGCGGACCATTCGTTTGAGCCTGGGCCGCTTTACCAGCGAACAGGATATTGATGAGGCGGTGCGATTGATCAAGGCCGCCTGTGTTGCCGCGCCGGCCTTCTGGGCGGCAACCCCCTGAGCCGAACGCATTCGGCATCGAACAATAAAATTGATTAGCAGGAGTGATGATGAGTACCCAGCCTTCGATCCCAGGACAGGTTCCCCAGCGCCTGGCCCGAATTCGCCAATTGATGAGCCAGGAGGGCATCCATGCGCTGTTGGTGCCTTCCGCCGACCCGCATCTTTCGGAGTATCTGCCCGGGTACTGGCAAGGGCGCCAATGGTTGTCCGGGTTCCACGGCTCGGTCGGTACATTGATCGTGACCGCGGATTTCGCCGGGGTCTGGGCGGACAGTCGTTACTGGGAACAAGCCACCTGGGAGCTGGAAGGCAGCGGCATCGAGCTGGTCAAACTCATCCCCGGAAAGCCCGGGCCGTTGGAGTGGCTGGCCGAAAATACGCCTGAAGGGGGAGCAGTAGCGGTCGACGGGGCGGTCATGGCAGTGGCATCGGCGCGGACCCTGAGCAGCAAGTTGCAAGAGCGTGGCGCACGGTTGCGTACCGACATCGATCTGCTCGCACAAGCCTGGACCGATCGTCCGAGCCTGCCGGATCAACCGGTCTACGCCCATTTGCCGCCGCAAGCCACGACCAGCCGTGTCGAAAAAATCGCCCAGTTGCGCGAAGCCCTGAAGGAGCGTGCTGCGGATTGGCATTTCATCGCCACCCTGGACGATATCGCCTGGCTGTTCAACCTGCGCGGCGCGGATGTGTCATTCAATCCGGTATTCGTATCCTTTGCCCTGATCAGCCAGCAACAGGCGACGTTGTTTGTGGATTCGAACAAGGTCGACGCTGCGCTGCGTTCTGTTCTTGAGCAAGACGGCGTAACGCTGCGCGACTACAGCGAAGTGGCCACTGCGTTGCGTGAAGTGCCGAGCGGCGCGAGCCTGCAGGTCGATCCGGCCCGGGTCACGGTCGGTTTGCTGGACAATCTGGACAGCGGCGTGAAACTCGTCGAAGGCCTCAATCCCACAACACTGGCCAAATCGCGCAAAAGCCCGGCTGATGCCGAGCACATCCGTCGAGCCATGGAGCAGGACGGCGCGGCGCTCTGCGAATTTTTTGCCTGGCTGGAAAGTGCCTGGGGCCATGAGCGCATCACTGAACTGACCATCGATGAGCACCTGATAGCAGCGCGCAAGCGCCGGCCGGAGTTCGTCTCCTTGAGCTTCAATACCATCGCGGCGTTTAATGCCAATGGCGCGATGCCTCATTATCATTCCACCGAAGAGGCGCACGCGGTCATTGAGGGCGATGGCTTGCTGTTGATCGATTCGGGCGGCCAGTACCTTGGCGGTACCACCGATATCACCCGCATGGTGCCGGTCGGGACACCAACGTCGGAGCAGAAGCGTGACTGTACCCGCGTGCTCAAAGGCGTGATTGCCTTGTCCAGGGCCAAATTCCCCAAGGGCATTCTGTCGCCTCTGCTGGATGCCATCGCCCGGGCGCCGATCTGGGCTGAACAGGTGGATTACGGTCATGGCACCGGCCACGGTGTCGGCTACTTCCTCAACGTCCACGAAGGCCCGCAAGTCATTGCCTATCAGGCTGCCGCCGCACCCCAGACCGCCATGCAGCCGGGCATGATCACCTCCATCGAGCCGGGTACTTATCGCCCGGGTCGCTGGGGTGTTCGTATCGAGAACCTGGTGTTGAACCGTGAGGCGGGCAGCAGCGAGTTCGGCGAATTCCTCGCATTCGAAACCCTGACGCTGTGCCCGATCGACACCCGCTGCCTGGAGCCGTCGTTGCTGACCCAGGACGAGAAGGACTGGCTCAACGCCTATCACGGCGAGGTTCAACGTCGCTTGAGTCCGCTGCTCGATGGCGCTGCGCTGCAATGGCTGAACACTCGGACAGCGGCAATCTGAAGCATAGGGTCAGCCGAGGGCTTCACGGACGAAGTCCAGGCGATCCTGGCCAAAGAACATCTCGTTGCCGACAAACATGCTCGGCGCACCGAACACACCTCGGCGCACGGCCTCTTCGGTTGTGTTCCTCAGTGTTTCCTTGACCTGCTCGTCGGCTGTAAGGGCAAGCACATAGGCAGGGTCGAAACCGCCTTCGTCCAGCACGGCCGCGACTGTTGCCGGGTCGTTGAGGTTGCGGGCATTCACCCAGAGCGCCCGGAACAGATAGCTCGTGAAAGTCTCGAAACGATCCGGATGACGCAGTTGCATGCCCGTGATGGCGCGCATCAATAGCAATGTGTTTATTGGAAAATGCGGGTTGAGCTTGAAGTCGACACCGTAGCGCTTGGCGAAACGGTTCAAGTCCTGGAACAGATAAGGCCCCTTGGCCGGCACGGTAACGGGCGACGCGTTGCCCGTGGCCTTGAATACGCCGCCCAAGAGCATGGGGCGGTAGATGAGCTCGCTATGGGTTTCGGCGCAGAGCGCGGGCAATTGGGTATAGGCCAGGTAGGTGGTCGGGCTGCCCAGGTCGAAAAAAAACTCGACGGATCTGTTCATGGCTTCGCTTCTCTTATTGTTGTGCGGGAGACTTACCAACGTTCGTTCCAGGGGCGCAGATCCAGTTCGAAGGTCCAGGCATCCCGCGGCTGGGTATGCAGGTACCAATAGTTTTCGGCGATGTGCTCCGGGTCGAGGATGCCGTCTTCAGCTCTGGTTGCGTATTTTTCCGGGAAATTATTGCGGATGAAGTCGGTGTCGATGGCGCCATCCACCACCACATGCGCTACATGAATATTCATCGGCCCCAATTCTCGCGCCATACTCTGAGCCAAGGCCCGGATGCCATGTTTGGCCCCCGCAAATGCGGCGAACCCTGATGCACCGCGCAAGCCTGCCGTGGCGCCGGTAAACAGGATCGTGCCGCGCTGACGTTTGACCATGCGCCTGGCCACTTCTCGAGCATTGAGGAAACCTGAAAAGCAGGCCATTTCCCAAATCTTGAAATACTTGCGGGCCGTCTCTTCGAGAATGCTGCAAGGCACGTTGGCGCCGATGTTGAATACGAAGGCTTCGATCGGGCCTACCTGCTCCTCGATTTGCTCGATCAGTGCGATCACATCATCTTCCTTGCGTGCGTCGCAGGCAAAACCGTGGGCTTCACCGCCCTGGGTACGGATTTCGTCGACCAATGCTTCAAGCTTTTCAGCGTTGCGGCGAGTCACGCAGGCCACGAAGCCTTCCCGAGCGAAACGCCGGGCTATCGCGCCACCAGTAGCATCGCCAGCTCCCACTACCAGTACAACCTTCTTGTTATTCATAATTGGCCTCATTGGTAAACGGTCGTTAGCTAAACGGACGTTATGCTAAGATTCGCCGAGCGTCAAGATGAGCATCCAGAGGCAAGCACATGCGTTATTCAGCCAATCACAAGATGGAAACCCGAGAGAAACTGCTGACCAGCAGTGCCATGTCGGCCAAGAAATCAGGATTTTCGACGGTTGGGGTAGATGGCCTGATGAAGGCGATCGGTCTTAGCGGTGGGGCGTTCTACAGCCATTTCTCATCCAAGGATGAGCTTTTCAAGGCGATCGTCGAGCGCGAGTTGAGCCAAAGCCTGGAGCGCTTGAGTGGCAAAGGCGTGATGGACTCGATGAAACTGGAGCGTTGCCTCAAGCAGTACCTGAGCATGAGCCATGTCGAGCAACCCGAGGCTGGTTGCGCCTTGCCGGTTCTGGGGGCTGAGATTGCGCGTTCGGATATGTCGGTGCGTGAGGCCGCGCAAGCCTGGATCTGCCGCCTGCACGAAAGCTGGGCGCGGATACTCGAGAGCGATAGCCTGGCTTGGGCGATCCTGTCTCAATGCGTGGGTGCGCTGGTTGTTGCGCGAATGCTGGCAGCGCCTGAGCTCCAGCAGGAGGTTCTCAGCTCCAGCCATGACGAGATCAGCCGTCGCCTGGCCGAACGACAGTCCAACTGAACCGCCTATTTGCAGATGACGATCATGCTGCGGCTGGTGTATCCGGCTGGATTGAGCCCGAAAGGATAATCTCCAGGCTCCTCAACGGCGTCACCTGATTTGGCAATGATTTTGTAACTTTTGGGCGCGCATGAGTTGGCGGCGCTGGCCCTGCACTGGTCCCAGGAAGAGGACAGGCCAGAGCAGTTGATATGCAGGCCTTTTTTTCCGCGTTTGACTTCAGTTTTCGACGT